>CALFRN010000289.1 GCA_937919085.1 uncultured Reyranella sp. | reverse complement strand
GTTTTCCGTATTGCCGCCCCTGTCCCTGTGAATAATGGCGAACCATCGATTTCAACACGGTGGTTCGCATGCTTCATCCTCAAAATTTCGGCCTGACCAAAGCGGCATACAGCGTCAATGAGACACTGGCGCTCCTGTCGATCGGACGGACCTCGCTATATCAGGCCGTCGCCGACGGCAATTTGAGGCTGACGAAGTACGGCAAGAAATCGCTGTTCCTCGCGCCCGACCTAGCCGAGTTCCTGAACCGTCTGCGGGCTGCGTGACATGGCCAGGACGCAGGAAGACGCCCATATCGTCTACGCGCGAAAAGGGCCGTGATACTCCTCGCCGATGATCGCCAATCGCGCGACCGCGCGGTTGCGCTGCTTTCGGCCGAACTGGACGGCGAGCGTCCGCCGGTGCTGTCGTGAACGCTCCCGATCCGCGTGCGACCCTGACGACCACGATAATTAGGGCAATAAGCCCGGCGCGCTGGCTGGCGCCACCGGGACGAGAGGTCGTTCGATGCCCGATTCTGTAAGCGGAGAGGACTCGTTTTTCAATTCAGCCGCTGAAATCACCGAGCTGCGCCTCAAGCTGCTGGCGGCCGGCTACGACCCGGTTCCAGCGATCGGCAAGCGGGCTCTCCTCAAGGATTGGCAGAAGATCGAGATCATTCCCGAGGTCATCCACGGGTGGGAGGCCGACGCCCGGCTGACCAACACCGGCATCAGGTGCGGCGGCGCCGTCGGCGTCGACATCGACATCCTCGACCCCGCCTTGTCGGAGCGGGTCAAGAACCTCGCCCTACAGATTCTGGGCGACACCAACCTGGTGCGGATCGGCCGGGCACCCAAGCAACTGCTGGTCTATCGAACCGAAAGCCCGATGCGGAAAAAAATATGGTCGGCCGGCCCGGAGAAGGACTCGAACAAGATCGAGGTGCTGGGCGCCGGCAGCCAGTTCATCGCCTTCGGCACCCACCCCGACACCCTTGAACCCTACGCCTGGCCCGAGCTCAGCCCGCTGGACGTGCCACTCTGCGATCTTCCCGCCGTCACCGACGACATGATCGAGCAATTCCTCGAGGAGGCCGCCGTCATCATAGGCTGCATCCCGCACCCGGCGCCGGAGCCTCCCCAGCCGAAGCCCTACACCAACGGCCATGCAGACCACGCCCCGCAGACAGACGTGCAAGATGCCCTGGATGCCCTCAACAGCCTGCCGCCTGACCTCGATTACGACAACTGGATCAAGGTGGGCTTCGCCCTCCACGGCGCCCTGGGACCCGCCGGCGCCCCCCATTGGGCAGCGTGGTCGGCCAAGTCGGCCAAGAACGTCCCGACGACGACCAGCAAGAAGTGGCCGTCATTCGCCCAGCACCGCGAAATCAATCCCGCCACCCTGTTCTACCTCGCCCGCCAGCACGGGTTTCGCCCCGAAGGTGATCGCACCGGAGGCAGCCACTTGTTTGACGAGCGGCCCGGTGCGCGAACCGCTGGAGTGCGTCCCGTCATCGACGTTTCCGGGGCCGATGAACCCCGCGAACTCGAAGCCGCACTAACACTGCTGGACCGCATCGAACCCAAGATGTTCTGGCGCGGCGAGGGTGCTGTGCATGTCTCGCGTCAAGTGCCGATACAAATCATCGACCCGGCATCAGGAGAACGCCGCATCGAACGCGTGCGCGGCGTCTCCAGGCTGACGGCGGAAGCTCTTGCGCCGATGTTCGCTCGCGTCGCCCAGTTTACCAAGCCTCGTAATCGCAGGGTCACGACGGTTCATGCGCCGCCGCGCCTCATGGCTGCAGTGCTTGCCGATGGCCGGCTGCCGGGGATGCTGCCCATGCTGGCCGGCATCGCGTCGGCGCCCATCATGAACATGCAAACCGGCGAAGCCCGCAGCGCTCCCGGCTATGACCCGATGTCGTGCTTCTGGATCGACGGCGCGGTTGCCATCGACATTCCCGAAACACCGACGAAGGCCGACGCGTTGACGGCGCTCGGCGTGCTGCGCGAACTCCTGACCGGTTTCCCGTTCGTGGCGCCCATTGACGAAGTGGTCGCGGTCGCGCTGCTGCTGACGGCGGCGGCGCGCCCGTCGTTCGACAAGGTGCCGGGCGCGCTAGTGCTTGCGCCCGATGCCGGGGCCGGCAAGAGCTATTTATCAAAAGTCATCGGGGCACTCATGACCGGCGTCGTGCCGACCCTCACGGGCTGGCCCGAACGCAGTGAAGAGTTCATCAAGCACTTGGACGCCCTCCTACTCAAAGGCGTTTCCTGCATCATCTATGACAACGTGAACGACGCGGTTATCGGCAATGACCGGCTGAACTCGGTACTGACCGAGCAGTCTGTGAGCGTGCGCCCGCTTGGCCGTTCGGAGGATGTCTCGGTTCCTACGACCGGCGTGCTCATCATCGTCAACGGCAACAACTCGGAACCGCACGCCGACGCAACGCAGCGGTTCCTCGCAACCAACATCGACACCCGCCTGGAGAACGGGCGCGAACGGACCTTTTCGACCGACCCGCTGGCGATGGTCCTGACCAAGCGCGGGCGCTACATCGGGGCGGCGCTGACGATCTTGCGCGCCTACATCAAGGCCGGCAGGCCGGAGGCGAAGGGCTACGGTTCATTTGACCTGTGGTCGCGCACCGTCCGGTCGGCGCTGCTGTGGCTGGGCCTGCAAGACCCCCACGCCAGCATCGCGGCGGGGGTTGCCGCCGATCCCGAGCGCGAGAAGCGCGCGTGCGTGCTTAGCGCCCTGCGGGAAAAATTCGGCATCAAGCTGTTCACCGTGGCCGACATCATGCGTGAGATAGCGGCTGGGAGCGGGGCGAATGGCGACGTATTGACTGCCGCTGGCATCGACGCGGCGCCAAGCGACGCTCGCAAGCCTGCGACGCAGTGGGGTTATTACTTGAAGCGTGCCCACCACAAGGTAGCGGCGCTGCCAGGTGGCGAGAAGGTACGCCTGCACCTGGACCCGGTGCGGGGCTCCCACAGCACGAAACGGTGGGTAGTGGAGATTGTGTCGCCTCCCCGAACTCCTTGAGCGAGGGTTGGCGATAGTTGGCGATAGTTTTTTTACCCCTGTCCATGAAACACACATGAAAGTTTTACGAATAGCGACGAGAAAACTATCGCCAACTATCGCCAACTATCGCCGTGACGGCTATGGGCTCTGCCACGATGGCCGCGCTGTGCTACAATTACTGTAGCATCTTCAGAAGGCCAGGGACGCAATGCCAGCAGCTTCGAGAGGCCGATCCGCGACATTCACCATCAAGCAACAGCCAAGTGGTACCGACCGTCCGTGGCGCGCCGCACTCACGAAGGTGGGCACCGGCCGGCCCGCCGGGAAGAAGCGCCGGGCCCTGTTCGTGCTGGGGCAGTGATGCCAATGGCCAAGAAGCTAACACCAAAGCAAGAGGCATTCGCCGTCACCTACGTGAGGCTCCAGAACGCCAGCGCGGCCTATCGCGAGGTCTATGCCTCCGAGGGGATGGCCGACAAGACCGTCAACGAGGCAGCGAGTCGCCTGCTCAAGAATAGCAAGGTTGCAGCAAGGGTGGGCGCGATAGCCGAACCCATCGCCCGCCGCGTCGGCTTGGACATCGAGGAGCAGTTGTACCAGGCGCGTGCCATCAGCCAGTTCGACCGGCGTAAGCTGTACCGTGCCGATGGTACGCCGATCCCGATGCACGAATTGGATGCCGAGACGGCGGCATGCATCTCGCATGAGGGGCCTTACGGACTGGTCCCGTTCGATAAGCTCCGCGCGCTGGACATGACATTCAAGCACATGGGCATGTACGAGCGAGATAATTCGCAGCGACAGCCGAACCTCAAAATCCAGATCGCTCTCGTAG
>CALFRN010000288.1 GCA_937919085.1 uncultured Reyranella sp. | reverse complement strand
TATCCATCCCATAGTGATCTCAAAAGGGTCGGTGGCCCCGTCAACGCCGGCTGACCTGCTCACGATCAGGTCGTTCTGCCGAACGATGATGCTCAAGAGGACTGCCGCATGATTTACTTTCTCGCCGCCATTGCAGCCATCGCCGGATTCCTCTTCGGCTATGACGAAGGCATCATCGCGGTAGCGCGCCCGCTTCTCGACAAGGACTTCCCGATGGATCCGCTGGTCGGCGGCTTCATGACGGCGGCAGTCCCGCTCGGGGCCCTTGTCGCCGCCAGCATCGCGGGCCGCATCACCGACCGGTTCGGCCGCCGGCGCGCACTGATGGCGGCCGCCGCGCTGTTTACGGTGGGCTCTCTCATGGCCGCCGGCATCACCGCGGTCTGGATGCTCATCGTGGCGCGTCTCATCCTGGGGCTGGCAATTGGGCTCGCTGCGGTTACGGCGCCGCTCTACATCTCGGAATCCGCTCCACTTCGCATTCGCGGCGCACTGGTCTCCACCTATCAGCTCGCGATCACCGTCGGCATCCTGGCATCCTACCTGACTGGCCTGGCCATCGATTCCGATGCCGACATCCCATGGAACGACGACGGGATGTGGCGCCTCATGTTCGCGCTCGGGGCCCTGCCGGGCGTTCTGTTTTTCGCCGGGCTCGTCTTTCTGCCGGAATCACCCCGTTGGCTGATCCTCAAGGGATTTGCTGCCGAGGCACGGACCAGCCTGCAGCGCCTGCGTGGTGCTGCCTCGCCGGTCGAAGGTGAATTCGATGAGATGGTCAGCACGGCGCGCGCCGAAGTCGGCAAAAAGTCGGGCTACAAGGCGTTGCTGGAACCGAAGATTCGGCCGGCGGTGATCGTCGGAGCCGGCCTCTTTTTCCTCCAGCAGCTCAGCGGCATCAACGCCGTGATCTACTACGCGCCGGAAATCTTCAACCACGCGGGCTTCGACAGCACAAGCACCCAGATTCTTGCTACCGTCGGCATCGGAACGGTCAACCTGCTGACGACCATCCTGGCGATGTACCTCATCGACAAGATCGGGCGGCGTCCCCTGCTGATCCTGGGCTTTGTCGGCACTTCCGCGACGATGCTCACGATCGCCCTTGCAGTGATCAATCCCACCCTCGTGCCGTCGTGGGTCATCATCGTGGCACTCATGCTTTACATCGCCTCCTTTGCCATCAGCATCGGGCCACTGCCGCACGTGCTGATGTCGGAGATCTTCCCACTGCGGGCGCGCGGACCGGGCATGAGCATGGCCTCGATCAGCAACTGGGGCTTCAATTTCGTGGTGGTCTTCACCTTCCCGCTGATGCTGGCCGGGCCTGGCCTCGCTTTTACCTTCACGCTCTTCTCGGTCATCTGCCTTGGCGGTATCATCTTTACCCTGACGCGGGTGCCGGAGACGACCGGGCACTCGCTCGAGGCCATTGAGGACCACCTCAATTCCGGCAAGCCCTTCGCCTCGTTGCGTCGTGAAGTTCCGGCTGAGTGACGGATGCCAGTTCACTTCGAAACCTGCGCCAACACCGGATCAGGCCGATGATCGCGCTCATCGCCATACTGGCCGCACTCTCCGGCCTGCTCGTCGGCTACAACACGGCGGTGATCGCCCCTGTTCTCGACTTCGTGACTGCGGATTTTGGACTCGATCCTGTCATGCAGGGCGTTGTCGTCTCTTCGGTACTGCTGGGTGGACTGGTCGGTTCGCTCATCGCCGGCACACTGATCCACCGCCTGGGCGAACGGTCCGTGCTTCTTCTCACGGCCCTGTTGTTCATAGTGGGCCCAGTCGGAGCCGCACTTGCCGAATCGGTCTCCTCGTTGCTGATCTGGCGCACCGTGACCGGCCTAGGCGTCGGCGCCGCCACCATGGTCGCGCCGCTCTATGTCAGCGAGACCGCGCCGGCCCGGCTGCGCGGCGCGCTGGTCTCTGTTATCCAGCTCGCCATTACGGTTGGCATTCTGCTGTCCTACCTGACGGGCGCCGCCTGGACACCTTCTGGCTGGTGGCAAGCCATGCTGTGCGTCGGCGCCCTTCCCGGGGTGCTGATTGTCGCCAGCGTCGCCGCCCTGCCGGAGAGTCCGCGTTGGTATCTGCTCCACGGCCGGCACGCCGACGCGGCGCGCGCTCACGCACGCCTGACCGGCGGCCAGGGCGAGGAACTGCCGCTGCGCATAGACGCTTCGCCGGACGGCAATTGGCGCGACCTCTTTCGCGGCCGGACCCGCGTGGTCCTGATCGTTGCCGCCGGCCTCTTTGCCTTCGCCAACCTGAGCGGCATCGACGCGATCCTCTACTACGCCCCGGTGATCTTCGCCCACGTCGGCATCGGTGGCGCGCTCGGTCCTATTCTGGCCACCGCCGGCATCGGCACGGTCAACGTGATTGCAACGATCATCGCCATTGGGCTCATCGATCGGCTCGGGCGACGTCCGTTGTTGATCGCCGGCCTGGTGCTGATGGCACTCAGCCTGATCGCCCTTGCCCTTGCGCTGCTGGGCGGACGAGGTTCGGACTGGGCCAACATGTTCGCTGTGGTGTGCCTGTGCCTGTTCGTCATGGCCTTCGCCGTCAGCCTCGGCCCACTACCGTATGTACTGATGTCGGAATTGTTTCCCCTTGCCCTGCGCGGCGTCGGCATGGGCATCGCGTCGGCCACCGCCTGGGGCGTGAACGTGCTTGTCTCGCTGACATTTCCCGTTCTGGTCGAAGCCATGGGCATTGCGCTGGTGTTCGGTCTCTATGGGCTGGTGAGCGTTGCCGCATTGGTCTTCGTGGTCGTGCTGGTCCCGGAGACCCGTGGCCGGTCGCTCGAGCTGATCGAAGCCAACCTGGCACGCGGCCGATCCGTGCGCGACCTCGGCCTCCCCCTCGCCGCAGCCGCGACCACTCCCGGCGGCCGCACGTGAGCCGAACGAAGCCAACGACAGAGAGGAGATGACGCCATGACAAAATCCGCCTCTTCCGCGATCCTGGCCGATATCGGCGCGACCAACGCTCGCTTCGCGCTGCTGGTCGACGGCGACATCAGTGCGTCGACCACCTATGCCGTCGCAGACTATGACTCGCCGATCGACGCCGCCCGTGCCTTCCTGGCCGGCCCCGCGACGGGACATACACCGGACCGGGCGCTGATAGCCGCCGCCGGCCCGGTCGTGAATGGCCGCGTCAACATGACCAACGCTGCCTGGACAGTCGATACGAAGCGCATCCGCCAACGGCTCGGCCTGGAGAATGTCCAGGTGCTGAACGACTTCGAGGCACTGGGCTGGGCCCTGCTGGCCCTGCGCAGCGAAGACCTGTTCGCTCTGGGCGACGGCACGCCGCTCGAGCGCGGCACCATGGCGGTGATGGGACCGGGCACGGGCTTCGGGCTTGCGGCCATCGCCTTCGGCGCAGGCAGCGAAACCCTGCTGGTCACCGAAGGCGGCCACGCCACGCTGTCGAGCGAGAACCGGCGCGAGGACGCAGTCATCCTGGCGCTGCGCGCCCAGGTTCACCATGTCTCGGTCGAGCGCGTGTTGTCGGGCCCCGGCCTGGTGCAACTCTACCACGCCATTGCGATGGTCGATGGCCTGACCGTGCCGGAACGGACCAGCGCCGACATCGTCAAGCACGCTCTGGCGGGAGACTGCCCGGCCAGCCGCCAGGCCCTGGACATGTTCTGCGCCTTCCTGGGTAGCGTCGCCGGCAACGTGGCTCTCACCCTGGGTGCGCGCGGCGGGCTGTTCATCGGCGGCGGCGTCACTCCCCACTTTACCGACTTCCTGCAGCGCTCGGCCTTCCGGGAACGGTTCGAATCCAAGGGACCGATGTCGGGATATCTGGCGCGCATTCCGACCGCTGTCATCATACGTCCCGATCCGGCTTTTCTCGGCCTTGCCTGGCTGGCTTCCAAATCAGCCGCTTCCGCCTAGCTGCACTTCCTCCTCCGCGTATCGTCCGGCGGCACCGCTGCCGGCACGGCGCGTTTGTCCCAGCTTTTCCCAATTCATGGAGAATCACTTGTCAGGTACCTCACGTCACCTAGCCAATCGCCTAGCCATCGAAGGCGGCACGCCGGTTCGCGACACGCCGCTGCCGTGGGAACTGCCCGGCGCTCACTACATCGACGACGACGAAAAGCACCTCGTCGACCAGGTGATCGACGCGCGCAGTCCCTTTCGCTTCTACGGGCTCGACGCAAAAGGCATGGTGGACCGGCTGGAAGCCGAATGGTGCTCCACCTTCGGCCACAAGCATGCGCTCGGCGTGAACAGCGGCAGCTCGGCGCTACATATCGCCCTGGCCGCCTTCGGCGTCGGGCCGGGCGATGAGGTGATGGTACCCGGCTACATGTGGGTGAGCTGCATGAGCGCGATCGTCAGGACCGGCGCAATTCCCCGCCTGGTCGATATCGACGCCACCTTCTGCATGGATCCCGCCGATCTGGAGCGCAAGATCGGCCCGCACACCCGCGCTGTACTGACGGTCAACATGAGCGGCGCGATGGGCCACAACGACCGCATCGCCGAGGTTTGCGAAAAGCATGACCTGTGGCTGCTGGAAGACTGTGCCCAGGCGATCGGTGCCAGCGTGAAGGGGCGCCCCTCCGGCTCGTTCGGCGACATCGGCATCTACAGCTTCCAGCTCAACAAGAACATGACCAGTGGCGAAGGCGGATTGCTCGTCACCGAAAACGAGGACCTGTTCAAGCGCTGCTCCGCCCTGCACGACCTCGGCTATGCCCGCAACGAACACGGCCGGCTCGATCCGTCCGACGAACGCTACCAGTTCTGGGGAACCGGCAGCCGGATGTCCTAACTGTCGGGCGCGATGGCGCTGGGACAGATGCGGAAGGTCCGCAAGATCACCGGCCACATGAGAGATGCCAAATGGAAGATCCGCGAGGCGATCAAGGGTATTCCCGGCATCTCGTTCCGCGAGGTCGGCGATCCCGCCGGCGATACCGGCCCGTTCCTGATGACCATCTATCCGACGGCCGACATCTGCCAGCGCTTCACCGCGGCACTGCAGGCCGAAGGTGTGCGCGGGCCGGAAGGCAGCCTGACCTGCGTGCCAATGTGCGACTGGGGGATGCACTGGTACTTCAACATCCCGAGCCTTGTGAACAAGCGGTCGAACGCCAGGGACGGCTTCCCCTGGACCCATCCTTCCAACGCCTTCGCCGCCGGTTACAGCTACGCCCGCGGTGCCTTGCCGGTTTGCGACGACATGTCGGAGCGCGGTGCGCTCCTCAGCATCGCATCGGTGCTGACCGATCAGGACGTCGACGACATCATTGCCGCCTTCAAGAAGGTCGGCAATGCCTTCGCATCGCGCCCGGAGGCGGCACGGTGAAAAGTCCGATTGCCCCCCTTCTGCTGAGCGACCCGCGCGCGATCGCCACGGCCGACGTCGACTGCCTCGTGATCGGCAGCGGCACCGCCGGCGTGACCACGGCGATAGAGCTGGCCGATCGCGGCCTGCGGGTGGCCATCCTCGAGGCCGGGCCGCTGGTCCTGACCGAGCATGTCGGCTCCGGCCCCTTCGCCAATCGCGAGGACATCGTCCCCGGCATCCACGACCTCGTGCGCTACCGCACTGTCTGGACTTCCGGCGCCGAGGCGGCCAAGGCCCATGCCGGCAAGGTCGAGACCAACAACAATGCCTGGTCGGTGGTCGGCGGTCGCACCCTGTTCTGGGGCGGCTTTACGCCGCGCTTCCTCGACAGCGACTTCGCCGACTGGCCGCATGACGCTGACGAAATGCGGCCATGGTACGAGCGCGCCGAGAAGCTGATCGGCGCGTCGGGCGGCTCCGCGACCGGTGCGGCAGCACCGTTCATGCACCATGCCGCACAGGACCGGCTGCTGGCGCGGCTCGGGGCCAAGGGCATCCCCGCGACCAACGCACCGCTCGGTATCGACACGCTCGCGGTCCATGACGGACACATGTCGCGCGGCTTCGACTCCTCCGTCTCCCGCCTGCTGCGCTGCCCGCATTTCGGCCGGATCGAAAACGGTGCCCGCCTGTCGCTGGCCGCCGAAACCGAGGTGACGAAGCTGGTCGTCGACGGCGGGCTCGTTCGCAGGCTCGCGGTGCGCGACCGCGCCACCGGCCGGACCTTCGACATTCCCGCACGCCAGGTCGTCCTGGCCGGTGGCGCCGTGCAGTCGACCCGGCTCGCACTGGCCTCCGGGCTGGGCGATGGCGACCCGCTGGTCGGGCGCTACATGGGCGACCATCTGTTCCGCCAGGCCGTGTTCTGCCTGCCCGAGCCGATCGGCGAGAAGGCACTCTATATCTTCATCCCGCCCACGGCGGAGCGGCCTTTCCATGTCCAGATGCAGGGCATGTTCCCCGAGACCTGGTACAGCCCGCTGCATGCCACGGTCTGGCTCAACGGCAACGCCAGCGGCCGGTTCGTGCTGTTCTACTGCTTCGGCGTCAGCAAGGCCGAACGCGAAGGCCGCCTCGTCCTGCGCGACGACGCGGGCGCCATGGCCGACTACTACGTGGTCAACGACCGCAGCCCCGGCGACCTCGCCGCGCTCGCCGCCATGTCGACCTTCACCACCGACGTCGCCGCGGCCCTCGGCGCCGAACTGGTCCGTACTGAGGAGAACGGCCCCGGCGCGGCGCTGCACGAATACGGCGGCCTGCGCATGGGCCTCGACCCGTCGGCGTCGGTGACCGATCCCGACGGCCGCTTCTGGCGTATCGGCAACCTAGGCTGTGCCGACGCCGCGATCTGGCCGCAGCAGGGCAGCGCCAACTCCTACCTCACCATCACCGCACTGGCGCTGCGCAACGCCGCTCGGCTGGCGGAGACGATGGCCACTGCCAAGTGACACTTCCCGACCTCCACGACCCGTGGAGGTCGGGTGTCCGCCACAGCGGGATCCAAGCACCTGTTTTCCCTCGCCTTTCGGCCGATGCCAGGTGTCACCGTGTGCGCGGCAGAAGCGTGCAATGCTGAAATCCCGCTTCCCGTTCCGACCGCATCCACCGATCGGGCACGGCTGGCCCTCAACAGGAAGTATAGGATTTTACCTACTTTCTGTCACTGGCGCTGTGCCCGAACGAGCCACTACTTCTTCGGCGACCAGCCGTAGATCTTCTGCAGGGAGCCGCCCATCAGCGTGGCGCGGTCGCTGTCGGACAGGCGATCGGTGACTCGGAAGGACTCGACGCCTTCCTTATAGGTGAGCAGGTTCACGGCGCGGGTCCAGTCGGTGCCCCACATGCAACGGTCGAGACCGTAGGCATCGAAGATTCGGCCCAGCGGATCCCAGATGTCCTTGAAGGGGAACTTCTCGTGGCTGAGGGTGCAGGCACCGGTAATCTTGATGGCGACGTTCTTCTGCGCCGCGACCGCCAGCACCTTGGGCAGTTCGTGCCACGGGTCCTTCGGCACCGGCGGCACGAAGGGCTGTTCGAGGCCGAGATGGTCGATGACGATCTGCGTGTTCGGGTTGCGCCGGGCGAGTTCGGCCACCTGCTCCAGCCGGTCGCGCGCCAGCAGGTTGACCGGCAGGCCGTGCTTGGCGGCGGCGGCCAGCACGCGGTTGATGCCGGGGTCGGCCGCATCGGTCGATACCTCCGGCGTCATCATGATGCGGATGGCGACAGTGCCGTCCATCGCCGCCCAGGCCGCGATCGTATCGGCCACCTTGGGGTCGTTGGCATTGACCGGCTTGATGACGCCGAAGCGGCCGGGATGCGCCTTCTGCACCCCGACGGCATAGCTCTCGTCCCAGCGGTACATCGTATAGACCGAGACCAGCAGTGCGCCGTCGACGCCGACTGCGTCCATGGCCTTGATCATGTCGTCGGCCGTGACTTCCGGTGGTCCGGCGAGCACCGCGACCCATGGGCGGCCGGGATGGTTGCGCTCATAACAGTGAACCTGGGCATCGATTGTCGGCATGAATGTTTCCTCCCACTCGCTTGCCGCCGAAGCTAGAGGTCACAGACTCCGTGTTCAAGCCGCCGTCGCTACCCGCACCACGCCGTTTGACAGCGTCCCTGCGCAGCCGGTAGCCTTGATCGCAACGAAGAAAGTACTTCCCGGCGCTTCAAGGCGGCGAGGAAAGTGCAACCACAGGGAGGCAACAATGACGATCGCATCAGCGAGTCCGAAGGGTGTCACGCGTGTTCTTCTCGCTGCAGGCCTGACGCTTGCGGCAGCCGGCCTTGCCCAGGCGCAGACCAAGACCGAAGTCATCTTCAGTGCCGGCCCCACCGGCGGCAGCTGGACGCCGCTGGCCGCCTCGGTGTCCCAGGTGGTCAATTCCCGGGTTCCCGACCTGAACGTCGCGGTCGAGCCGGGCGCCGCCTTGGTGAACATGGAGAAGATCCGCATGGACAAGGCCGACCTCGGCTGGTCCATGACCACGGTCGTGGCGGATGCGCGCGAGGGCAAGGGCCAGTTCGCCGGCAAGCCGACCGACAAGGCGCTGTTCGTCGCAAACTTCTATCCCAACGTGTGGCAGCTCGTGGTTCCCGAAAGCAGTGACATCAAGAACATCAAGGATCTCAAGGGCAAGCCCGTGGCGCTGCCGGCGCGCGGCAACACCAGCCTGGCCGCCGGCTGGGAGTACCTGCTCAAGGTTAACGGCATGACGCTGGCCGATCTCGGGCCGAAGAGCTACGGCCCCGTCTCGTCGAACGCCGATGCGGTGAAGAACCGGCAGGCGGTGGCGAGCGGCTGGTTTACGGTGGTGCCCGCCTCGTTCGTCCTCGATCTCGGCTCTGCGATGCCGCTGCGCATGATCCAGGTCAGCGACGCGGAGTTCGCCGAACTGAAGAAGCTGAATGCCGGGTTCGTACGCCATACGGTCAAGGCCAGCACCTACAAGGAACAGGGCATCACCCAGGATGTCCTCACCTTCCAGTCGCCGACCGTCCTGATGGCGTCGTCGGGCGCTTCGCCGGAGACCGTCTACAAGATCACCAAGGCGATCATCGAAGGACGAGGCGAATTCGCCAACGTCGTCAAGACGATGAAGGACATCGCTCCGGCCGAGATGGCGCAGAATTTCGGCATGCCTTATCACCCTGGAGCCGAGAAGTACTATCGCGAAGTCGGCTTGCTCAAGTAGCGGCAGGCCCCGGCCGTGCGTGCGCTCACGGGATATGCAGGCCTCGTCGTCGGCGTGGTGGCTATCGCCATGTCAGTTTACCACATCTACGCGCGGCTGACGATCTACGCGCCCGACCAGTACGCCCTGCTGTTCATCACGCTGGCCTTCAGCCTGGTGCTCGCCTTCCTGCTGTGGCCGGCCCGCAAGGACTCAACGCCGGACCGCATTCCCTGGCTCGATCTCGGTCTGACCATCGTGTCGTTGGCCTGCATCGGCTACATGTTCGTGAAGTACGACTATGTCGTGAACCGCTTCCCGACGGCGCATCCCCTGACGGCCACGGACATGGCCGTGGGTATCGTGGGTATCCTGCTGGTTCTGGAGGGCACCCGGCGCACGATCGGCGCCGCATTGCCCATCGTGGCGATCATATTCCTGGCCTACGCGCTGATGGGCCAATGGATGGGCGGATTCCTGCATCATCGTGGACTCACCACCGAGATCACGATCGACCAGAGCTGGTTCACCACCGAGGGCGTGTTCGGCGTACCGCTGGGTGTGGCCGGCACCTATGTCATCCTGTTCATCATTTTCGGCGCGTTCCTGGAAAAATCGGGGGCCGGTTCGTTCTTCATGAACTTCGCCAATGCCATCGCCGGCGGCGCGCGCGGCGGTCCCGGCAAGGTGGCGGTCGTGTCGTCCAGCCTGTTCGGCACCATTTCCGGCTCGGCGGTCGCCAACGTCATGACCACCGGCTGGCTCACCATTCCCCTGATGAAGAAGACCGGCTTCAAGCCGGAGGCCGCCGCCGCCATCGAGGCCGTGGCCTCGACCGGCGGACAGATCATGCCGCCGATCATGGGCGCGGCAGCCTTCGTCATGGCCGAGTTTCTGGGTGCCACCTACACCGAGGTCATGATCGCCGCGGCAATTCCGGCCTTTCTCTATTACGGCGCGCTGTTCGCGGCGATCCACTTCAACGCCGCGCGCGGCGGGCTGAGAGGCTTGGCGCGCGAGGAACTGCCGATCCTGCGCCACATCATGATCGCGCAGGCGCATCTCTTCCTGCCGGTGATCGTCCTGCTGGCGCTCCTCTTCATGGGCTTCACGCCGACCTACGGCGCCATCATCGCCACCGGCGGACTGATTGCGATTTCCTGGTTGCGCCCTGCCACCGGCCTGCGCCCCAAGGCCTGCCTGGAAGCGCTCCGCGATGGCGCGATTCATACCGTGCCTGTGGCCATGGCCTGCGCCTGCGCCGGAATCGTCATCGGTATCGTGCTGCAGACCGGGCTGGCGCTGCGTTTCACCGGGTTTCTGGTCAGTTTCACCGAAGGCTCGCTCGTGCTGGCGCTCATGATCACGATGATGGCCAGCATCATTCTCGGCATGGGCATGCCGACCACTCCGGCCTATATCATGCAGGCTGCCCTGCTGGTTCCGGCGATCGTCAAGCTCGGCGTCGAGCCCATCGCCGCCCACATGTTCGCCTTCTACTTTTCCTGCCTGTCGGCGGTGACGCCGCCGGTTGCACTGGCGGTCTATGCCGCGGTCACCATCAGCGGCGGCAGTCTGTGGATGGCCGGCCTGCATGCCGTGAAGTTCGCCGCAGCCGGATTCGTCGTGCCCTATTTCTTCATCTTCAATCCGTCGCTGCTGTTCATCGGAAGCTGGGACGAAGTACTGCGGGCGATCGTGACCGGCTCCATCGGCGTCATAGCCCTGGCGGCGAGCCTGGAGGGCTACTTCCTGCGCCGCGCGACCTGGTACGAAAGGGTGCCCCTGTTTATCGGGGCGCTGATGCTGATCGACCCCAGCATGGTCACCGACGCCATCGGTGTCGGCATCTTGGTCATCGCCCTTCTCAGCCAGAAATTCCGGTCGGTGGCGCAGCCGAGACCGGCGGAGTGAGCCCATGAATCGCGCCCAACTCGTCGCCTTGACGATCATTGCCGCGGTGATGCTCGGCAGTACCGTGGCCTACGGCGTGCTGCGGCTCTACACCGCCTGACCACGGACAGACGCGACGTTCGCGAGGCGACGGGCATCTGACGCCCATACCGCCTGGTGGATTGCCGAGCCGCAGTCATCAGAATCGTTGACGGCGGACGGCAGCGCAGCGCAGGTTTCGGCGACATGGGCAACATCACGGCGCGACAGTGGCTGATCCTTCTGTGCGTGCAGTTCACGACGATTCTATTCGGTCTTACGGCTACCAGCGTCACCGTCATCCTGCCCCAGCTCAAGGGCGCCCTGTCGGCTACCCAGGAACAGATATCCTGGGTGCTTACCTTCAACCTCGTTGCAACGGCCATCGCCACTCCCCTCACCGGCTGGCTCGCCGCGAAGCTCGGCTGGCGGACCCTGATGGCGTGCTCGGTGGTCGGCTTCACTGCGGCCTCGATGCTGTGCGGCCTCGTCCAGTCACTGGAAGCGATGCTGGCGCTGCGGGTGGTTCAGGGCGCGTTCGGCGCGCCGATCTTTCCGATGGGCCAGACCATCCTGCTCGCGAGCTTCACCCGCAGCCAGCATCCCTTCATCATCATGATGTGGGGGGTCGGCGGCGTCATGGGGCCGATCCTCGGACCGACCTTCGGCGGGCTGGTCGCCGAGTACATGAGTTGGCGCTGGACGTTCTTCCTGATCCTGCCGCTCGGCACCATCAGCCTTATTGCGGTGCTGCTGGCCCTGACCGATCGCGAGAAGGGAACCGCACGGCGCTTCGACTACGTCGGTTATGCATTCATCGCCATTGCGATTGCGGCGGTTCAGCTCGTGTTCGACCGCGGCCAGCGCAACGACTGGTTCGATTCGCTCGAGATCGTCGCCGAATGCGTCATCGCCGCGCTGTTCGCCGTCATGTTCGCCATTCACATGGCGACGGCACGAGCACCGCTGTTCGATGCTGCGACCTTCCGTGACCGCAACTTCAGCGTCGGCATCGGCGTCGCCCTGATCATGGGGATGCTGCAATATACGCCCATGGTCCTGTTCCCGCCGCTCCTGCAGGAACTGCTGGGCTATCCCGACACCGCGATCGGTTACCTGATCGCCGCCCGCGGACTGGGCAATCTCGCCTCGTTCTGCGTCGTCGCCCAGCTCACAAGGATCAACGCCCGCTTCTGCCTGTTCCTCGGACTGGCCATCCAGGCTTTCGCCGGCTTCCAGATGGCATCGCTCGACATCAATCTCACCGCCAACGACGTGATGTGGACCAATATCATGCACGGCTTCGGGTTCGGGCTGTGCTACACGCCCATGGCCGTCCTCGCCTTCTCGACGATGCCGGGCCCGCTACTGACCCAGGGCAACGCCATCTTCGCCCTCGTGCGCATGCTGGGCAGCAGCTTCTTCATTTCCCTGACCCTGGTTGTTTTCGCCCATGCCAACGCCGAGGCCCACGTCAATCTGGCCAGTGGCATAACCATCTTCACGCAGGATCTGATCGCGCCCTGGATCAACGCCTTCGGCCGGACCGGCGGCCAGGTCGAAGCGCGGTTGACCACCGAGATCCAGCGCCAGGCGGCCATGATCGGCTACATCAACGCCTTCTACCTGATGACCGTGGTGCCGCTGCTGACGATGCCGCTGGCGTTGTTGTTTGCGGTTCACTCGCGGCAGAGGCGCTGATCGTGTCTTGCGTGGCCGGGTACGACTTTACCGGCCCACGGCGGCAGAATGGCGGCGGCCACAGTCGCGCCGCACTCTGGTAACGCGGCACGACCTAAGGTACTAAATTCCGATGCCCGTTACGTCCCGTCCGCGAGATCCAGCCAACCACATCTACTTCACCCTCGTGACACTGATCGGCGGCGCGCTACTGATCTATTTCGCGCTGGTCCCGGTCTTCGGCCTCAACGTCGCCTTCCATTTCTACCTGATGCTGTGGATCACCATGGCGTCAGCTTTCAACGTTTCCTCCGGGTTCTCTGGCTACCTGCCCTTCGGCTATGTGGCATTCTACGGGATCGGCGCCTTTACGACGGCAATCCTGGTCAAGAAGGCAGCTTTCCCGGTGTTCCTCGCCCTTCCCTTCTCCGGCCTCGCAGGCCTGGTTCTGGCGCTGCTGTTCGCGCCGACGCTGCGTCTTTCGGGCATCTATTTCGGTATCGTCAGCCTGGCCCTCGCCGGCATCTGCCGCCTGGTCATCACCAACATGCCGGAAGAGATCACCGGCGGTAGTTTCGGCATTCAGCTCGGCAGCCGCGCTCATCCGGTGCAGAGCTTCTACGTCATGATGGGGGTGATGGTCGTGGCTCTTGCCACCATCCTGTGGCTGTCGCGCTCGCGACTGGGCAAGGCACTCCGCGCGACGCGCGATGACGCCGACGCGGCCGACATGATGGGAATCAACGTGCCGCGCGTGCGGCTCTACGGCTGGATGATCGCAGCCTTCTTCCCGGCGGTCTGCGGCGGCGTCGAGGCCTGGTACACAAATGTCGTCGACACCGAGACCGCCTTCAACACGCTGATCACCGCCAAGACGGTGATCTACGCCGTTGCGGGCGGACTGGGAACGGTTACCGGCCCGATCATCGGAGCGGTCGTCATGGTCTGGCTCGACGAACTCATCTGGCGGCAGTTTCCGCTTCTCAACCTCCTGATCCTGGGCGTGGCCACGGTGGCCCTGGTGCTGTTCCTGCCGCGCGGGATCGTGGGCAGCATATTGCGGCGCAAGCCGCAATGGCGCCGCTACGTGCCATAGGGGCTACCATGGAACTGTTGATCCTGAATGGCATCGTGAACGGCCTGATCGTCGGCAGCGTCTACGCCCTGATCGGCGTCAGCCTTACCCTGCTCTACGGCGTGCTGCGCGTGGTGAACTTCGCCCATGGCGAGTTTGTGATCGCCGGCTCCTTCTTCGCCTATGTCCTGTTCACCGGCCTGGGCGTACCGCCCCTGCTCGCCCTTCCGGTGGCGGCGATCGCCTTCTTCGCGGCCGGTTGGGGGCTCTATTACGTACTGATTCCCCGCCTGTCGCGCAGCGACGACCCCGAGCTGATGTCGTTCCTGATGTTCTACGGTGTGTCGATCACGGCGGCGGCTCTCATGCTGCTGCTGTTCGAAGCCGATTCGCACTCCATCGATTACAGTTTCACGCCGATCTCACTGCAGGTTGGACCGATCTACGTTTCGACAGCGCGGCTGGTGGCGCTGGCAATCACCGTGGCGATCTCGGCCGCCCTGGCAGTGTTTCTCTTCCGCACCCTTCCCGGCAAGGCACTGCGCGCGGCGATCATGAACCCCGAGGCGATCCAGATCGTGGGCGTCGACATCGTGCGCCTCTCGGCCTTCGCCTTTGCGCTGGCGACGGCGCTGGCCGGTATCACCGGTGTGCTGGTGGCCCTCGTGTTTCCGGCATTTAATGCCTTTTCCGGCACCGAATACACGATCATCGCCTTCATCGTCGTCGTGCTGGGTGGACTCGGCAATCCCGTGGGTGCCCTGCTGGCGGGCGTGGTCTTCGGCCTGGCCGAGCAGATGGCGACGGTGTTCCTGCCGCAGGCGCTGGCCCAGATCGTGGGATTCGCGATCCTGGTTGGCACGATCTTCCTGCGGCCGTCCGGCCTCCTCGGCACGAGTGCCCGGAAATGACCGTCGCGATCGAAACCCGCGGACTCACCAAGCGCTTTGGCGGCCTTGTCGCGCTGGATGGGGTCGACCTGCGAGCCGGGGCCGGCGAAACACTGGGAATCATCGGCGTCAACGGCGCCGGCAAGACGACCCTGATGAACTGCATCTGCGGCCTCTACCGTCCCGACGGCGGCGATGTGTTCGTTTCGGGCACGCGCGTCACCGGTCAGCCGCCGCACGTCGTTGCCCATAAAGGCATCGGCCGCACTTTCCAGGTACCGCGCGTCTTTCGCAAGATGTCGCTGATCGACAACCTGCTGGTGCCGGTGCTGGACCAGCACGCCACCGACGCCGAACTCACTGAGCGCGCAGAGGGCATGCTCGCACGTATGCACTTGATCGACCTTCGCCACAACTACGCCGAGGAGCTCTCGGGCGGCCAGCAGAAGCTGCTCGAGATGGCACGCATGCTGATGCCCGATCCGCCGATCGTCATGCTCGACGAGCCGTTCGCCGGCGTTCATCCCGTGCTCTGCAAGTTCATGATCGAGCGCATCGAGGAAATGTCCGACGCGGGCAAGGCCGTCCTGTTGATCAGCCACGACCTGACATCGATCTACCGGCTCTCGACCAGGGTCGTCGCCCTCAACCAGGGCAAGATCATCGCCGAAGGCGGCGTCGACGACATCCGCGGCAATCCCGCCGTCATCGAAGCGTACCTGGGAACATGACGATGGCCCAGCAGACGCAGGACGTTCCGGCGGCCATGGAACTTGTCGGGGTCGATGTCGCCTACCATGGCGACATCCGCATCCTGCGCGGGCTTTCGCTCCGGATCCGGCCGGGCATGATCACCGGCGTGATCGGCCCCAACGGCGCCGGCAAGTCGACGGCACTGAAGGCGCTTTACGGACTGCTGAAGCCGGTCGCGGGCGACGTACTGATCGACGGCAAGAAGGTCACCGGATTGCCGCCTTGGAAATTCATCGACCATGGCGTGGCACTGGTGCCGCAGCACCGCAGCCTGTTCAACGAACTTTCTGTAGATGACAATCTTCGGCTTGCCTGCTGGTCGTTTCGCCGTGACCGCGCCCGGGTCGAGGCCGCCATGGAGCGTGCCTACGCCCAGTTTCCTATGCTGCGCGACAAGCGCCGCGACATGGCCGGGTCGATGAGCGGCGGCCAGCAACGCTTCCTCGAACTCGGACGGTCTCTGGCCCTGCAGCCGCGCGTCCTGCTGCTCGACGAACCGACGGCGATGATCGCACCGCGCATCAGCGCCGAGATCTACGAATTCATCTCTGGCTTGCCGGCTCAGGGCATCACCGTCCTGCTGGTCGACCAGAACGTACGCCAGTGCGTGCGCATCTCCGATCACCTCTACGTACTGGAACTCGGCCAGAACAAGGTGGACGGCGCGGCTGCCGATTTCCAGAAGGACTCCGGCCTGCGCGACCTCATCGCCGAATGGGTCGATTATCGCATCGATGCGTGACGGCCGGCGTGACCACGGCTAGGATTTTGGCAGCAACGGAGGATCGAGATGGCTATCAAATTACCCAGAAGAGCTCTCATCGTAACGGCCGGCAGCGCGATCGCCGCCGGCGGCGCGCGGGCGCAGGACGCCAAACCCATCCGCATCGGCATGACGGTGTCGTCGACCGGCGCGTTCGCGCTTGCCGCCCAGTCGGGTCTGCGCGGCGCCGAGATCTGGGTCGACGACGTGAACAGCCGCGGCGGTATTCCGATCGGCGGCGTCAGGCGCAAGGTCGAGCTCGTCAAACTCGACGACCGCAGCGACAAGACCACCGTGCCCAAGGTCTACGAAACGCTGATCAAGGATGAGAAGGTAGATCTCCTGTTCGGACCGTTCGGCTCGACGCTGACGGCCGCCGCCGTCAACACCACCGAGACGAACAACAAGTTCATGGTGATCTGGTCGGCCTCGGCCGATTCGATCTACCAGCAAGGCTACAAGTACGTCGTATCTGCGACGCAGCAGGCCGGCACCCTGCTCGGCCGGCCGGGCGTCAAGGCCTTCGCCAAGCTCGGCGTCAAGAAGATCGCCTTCGCCTATCTTGACGAGCCGTTTCCGGCCGCTCTGACCAACGGCGCGATCGAAGAGGCAAAGAGCCTCGGCATGGAAGTCACCATGAACGAGAAATTCGCCAAGGGCACCAAGGACTTCAACATCCTGATCCAGAAGGCCAAGGCCAGCGGCGCCGACGTCTTCATGCCGACTGCCTACGAAGGCGACCAGATGATCATCGCGCGCCAATTGCGCGAGACCAATGCCGACTTCAAGGGAGTGTACTTCGTCTACGCCTCGCAGCCGCAGTTCCTCGCTATCGGCAAGGACGCGCAGTATCTTTTCAGCCAGACCTTGTTGAACGACAAGATCAACTGGAAGGTCACCAGCGGCCTCAACCGGGCACAGGTGATGGAACGCTACGCCAAGCTCTTCCCCAACGCCCAGTATGCCGCCGACTTCCAGACCGCACTGGCCTACGGCGCGGGCGCGGTGGTCGAACAGATCATTACAGAGGCCCAGTCGCTCGATGCCGCCAAACTCAAGGACGCGGCGGTCAAGCTCAGCGACAAGATCGTCACGATCACCGGCCCGTATCAGATCGATGCCACCGGCAAGCAGTTCAAGAACGAGTTCGCCGTTCTGCAGAACATGCCGGGCGGGCCGGAGGTGATTTATCCGCCCGAAGTCGTCACCGCGAAAGCTGTCTATCCGGTGCCGCCCTTCAAGGACCGCAAATAGCGCGGTCCCGCCAACCAGCGGCTGCGTGTCAGACCACGCAGCCGTAGTGCGCCGACGAGACGAGGCGGGTGTACTTGTCGTGCACCGAACCCGTGCGGACGCGGTCCTTGAGGTCGGGCGCGCGCCACGCCGCCATGCGTTTGGCGATTTCCGTATCCGACACATCGAGGTTGAGCGTCCGGGCGCCCGGATCGATGACGATCGTGTCGCCATCGCGCACCGCCGCGATCGGGCCACCGCGCGCCGCCTCCGGCGAAATGTGGCCGATCAGGATGCCGTGGCTCACGCCCGAGAAGCGGCCGTCGGTGATCAGGGCCACGTCCTCGCCGAGGCCCCGTCCCTGAAGCTGGATGGTGAGCATCACCATCTCGGGCATGCCGGGTCCGCCGACCGGACCGACATTGCGCACCACCACGACGTTGCCCGGCTTGATCTCGCCCGCGCGGATCGCCTTCATCGTGTCGGCCTCGGACTCGAATACCCTGGCCGTCCCTCGGAATTCGCCCTTCTCCAGGGTCTTGCCCGAGAGCTTCAGCAGGCAGCTCTCTGGCGCCAGATTGCCCCTGAGCACGCTGATGTGGTTGTTGGGTGACGCGATCGGCTTCGTCACCGCAACGACGATGTCCTGCTTGCCGAGCTTGTCCAGTGTCGGCACCGCTTCGAGGTTTTCCGCCAGTGTGCAGCCGGTGACGGTCATGACATCGCCATGCAGCAGGCCTGCACGCAGCAGCTCCTTCATCACGACCGGTACGCCGCCGATCTCGTGCAGACTCACCATGGCGTAGGGTCCGTGCGGCTGCAGGTTGGAAATCAACGGCACGCGTTCGCCGACCTGCTGGATACGTTCGATGCCGATCGGCACGCCCGCTTCGCGGGCGATGGCCAGCAGGTGGAGATACATGTTGGTCGAGCCACCCATGGCATAGACAGTGGTGATGGCGTTCTCGAAGGCGCGTTCCGTCATGATGTCGCGTGGCCGGATGCCGGCTTCCATCAACCGATAGAGCGCTTCGACCGAGGCCAGCGCCTGGGCGCGGACGTCGGCGTGGATGTCGCTTTTGGCGTCGTAGTCGGCGGGATGCGAGGCCCCGCGAGGAAGCATCATGCCGATCGCCTCGGCGATGGTGCTCATGGTGTTGGCGGTGAACATGGCGCCGCAGGTACCGCTGCCGGGCATGACGTTGCGTTCGAGCTCGAGCAGTTCCTCGCCGGAGATGCGGCCAGCCTCGTTGGCGGCGCGGCCTTCGACGTAATCCATGATGGTGAGATTGTTGCCCTTGGCCGCCCAGGCGCCGAAGGAGACGCGGCCGGGCGAACTGGTGCCGGGATAAAGCACCAGACCGAAGGCGTTGGTGCGGGCAAGCGGCATCAAAGCGGCCGCGCCGGTCTTGTCGCAGCCCGAGATCACGATCATGGCGTCGCCGTGGTGCGCGTAGTGGCCGATCTCGAAACAGTCGGCCACGACGTCGCGCGACACCAAGCTGTAGCCTGCCGTGGGTGTGCCCTGGGTCAACGCGTCGGAAACAGCCGGCGCGCCGACGACAAGTCCCTGCCCGCCGCGCTCGGCCAGCAGTTCGACCAGCAGGTCGCTGATCGTGCGCACCCGGTTGTTGCAGCGATGGGCATTGGTCCAGGCGCTGGCGATCGTCACGACGGCATTGGTTCCGGCGGCGCGATCCGGCTCGAAACCGGCAGCCCTGAGTTCGGTCCGGGACTTCTTCCAGAAGGTGCTGCTGTCCTGCGTCATGAGGCCTCCGCTCGCGTGGCTGATTGGATGTCGGTGAGATTATTCGAGGTTGGTCGATTGCATCTCAGGTGCCGCGATTGGCCCGCCGCCACAAGCCGAACAGTCCGACGCCCAGCGCCAGCGCCCCGCCGATCAGGAAGCCCGTGGCGTAGCCGCCGGTGAGCGCCAGCGCGGCGCTGAACAGCAGCGGCAGGATCAGCGCGCCGGCATCGCCGAAGGCGAGCACCGCGCCGGTGGTGGCGCCGATGCGGCCGGCCGGCGAGAGCCTGGCAACCTCGGCCAGCAGCACGCCATGCCAGCTCACCGCGGTGGCGCTGAAGGCGATGGCGACGGCGGTGGCCGCCCAGGTCGGCCAGCCCGGCCCGATGATCGCGGCCAAGGCCGCCGCCCCGGCCATGGCAACGCCTAGTAGCGCAAGCAGGGTCGCCGGCTTCACCAGACGGGAGGCGAGCCAGCCCCAGCCGATGCGGGCGGGAACGGCGACGGCCACGGCGATGGCGAACACGTAGCCGGCGCGTTCGAGGTCGTAGCCCAGGCCGCGGACGAGATAGAGCACGAAGAAGCCGGTGAAGAGCGTCTGAAGGCCGACGAAGCTGAACATCGCGACACAAAGGGTGCGCAGCGCCGGGTCGCGCACCACGCCGGCGACATTGGCGCGGATGTCGGCCGGCGACAGCGGCTGGGCGGGATTGCGGTCGGTGTCGAAGCGCGCGCGCAACGGCTGCAGCGCCACCACCGTAAGCGCGCAAAGACCGGCGATGACCAGGAGCGCGGCGCGCCATCCCGCCTCGACGGCCAGAACCGGCGCCACGACACCCGCCAGCATCAGGCCGGCCGGTACGCCGGTTTGCTTGATCGAGAACATCAGCGGTGCCAGGTGCCGGGGCGACAGCCGGCCGAGCAGATGCGAGCTCGACGGCGTCGAGATCGCCTGGCCGAGGCCGCCGATGAAGGCGCCGGCGGCGAAAAGCGGCAGCCAGCCCGCGGTGGTGATGGCAAGGCCCACGCCGAGCGCCGCCATGCCGACCTGTGTCATGCGGAGTGCACCGTAGCGCAGGATAAAGCCGCCGCAGCCCAGCGTCGTCAGGAAGCCCGCGACCGAGCCGATGGCAAGATAGACGCCGACCAGCGCCGGATCGACACCGAGATCGAGGACGATGGCGGCGGCGATCAGCGGCACCGTCGAGCGGCCCAGCGTCGCGAAGGCCTGCTGCACCGTCATGGCGCCAAGCGCGAGGTAGAGATTGAAGATCTTCAGGCTCCGGCGAGTGTGATCAGTCCCCTAGGGTCTCGCGGCCTTCTGTTCCTCCAGCCGGTCGGTGGCCGGCGGCGGAGTATGGGAAAGGTCGGAGATCTCGGCACGCAGCGCCGGCGTCATGTCGATCTTCACCGACGCCAGCGAGTCCTTGAGCTGGTCGAGGTTGCGCGCGCCGATAATGGGCGCGGTGATGCCGGGATGGGCGCCCACCCAGGCGATGGCGGCGCTGACCGGATGCAGGCTCCTCTGCTTGCAGAAGGCAACGAATTTCTCCGCGACCTCGAAGGTCCAAGCCTCGCCATAGCGTGCCTCGTACATCTTGTTGGTCTTCAGCCGGCCCGTGGCCTGACCGAGATATTTGCCCGAAAGCAGGCCCGCCGCGCCAGGGCTGTAGGGAATGACGCCGATGCCGTTGGCCTCGGCCATCGGCAGGATCTCGACCTCGGCCTGGCGCTTCACCAGATTGTACATCGGCTGGATCACCTGCAGCCGCGCCCAGTCGTGGCGTTCCTGGATGTCGACGGCGCGCTGGGTCTGCCATGCCGACCAGTTGCTGACGGCGGGATAGAGCACCTTGCCCGTGCGCACCACGTCCTCCAGCCCGCGCATCATCTCCTCGATCGGCGTCAGGCTGTCGAACTTGTGCAGGAACAGCACGTCGATGCGGTCGGTCTGCAGGTGCCGGAGGCTGCGCTCCACCGCGCGCACCACATGGCGGCGCGAACTGCCGCGTGCGTTGATGTCGTCGCTGTGGGGGCTGAAGCACTTGGTGGTGAGGATGAGATTGTCGCGGTGGCCTTTCGCCAGGCGGCCGAGAATCTCCTCCGACCTGCCCTTGTTGTACTCATCGGCGCAGTCGAAGAAGTTGATGCCGGAGTCTCGCACGGCCTTGTACATGGCAGCGGACATGGTCTCATCGGCATCGCCGCCGAAAGACATGGTTCCGAAGCAGAGTTCGGAAACGGAAACGCCGGTACGTCCGAGGAGTTTGGTTTTCATCGGACTTTTCTAGCACGCCAGGTCAAATCGCTCTACGCTCCGGCAAAAGAGCGAGGGTGGAATGCAAGGCGACGCTTCCTACGATTTCATCGTCACCGGCGCCGGCTCGGCCGGCTGCGCCGTCGCCGGACGGCTGAGCGAGGACGGCCGGTTCTCCGTGCTGCTGCTCGAGGCCGGCCCCAGCGATTCCTATCCCTGGATCCACGTCCCGCTCGGCTATCACAAGACCTTCAACAATCCGAAGGTGAACTGGATGTTCGATTCGGAGCCGGAACCGGAATTGAACAACCGTGTCATGTACCAGCCGCGCGGCAAGGTGATGGGCGGCACCAGTTCGATCAACGGCATGGTTTACATGCGCGGCAATGCCGCCGACTATGACGAGTGGCGGCAGCGCGGCTGCGAAGGCTGGGACTACGACTCGGTGCTGCCCTACTTCAAGCGCGCCGAGGACAATGCGCGCGGCGGCGACGATTTCCACGGCACCGGCGGGCCGCTCAAGGTGCAGGACCATGCGTGGAAGCCGACGCTCGCCAAGGCCATGCACGACGCCGCGGTCGAAGCTGGCATTCCCGACAATCCCGACTTCAACGGCGCCACCCAGGAAGGCGTCGGCTACTACCAGACCACGATCAACAACTCGCGCCGCTGGTCGAGCGCGCGGGCCTACCTCAAGGACGCCAAGCAGCGCAAGAATCTGACGATCGCCACGTCGGCGCATGCCACCCGGGTGCTGATCGAGAACGGCCGCGCCGTCGGCGTCGAGTACCGCACGCCCGCCGGCCTGCAGGTCGCAAAGGCCAGGCGCGAGGTCATCGTCTCGGGCGGCGTCTACGGATCGCCACAGCTCCTCATGCTCTCCGGCCTCGGGCCGGCTCAGCACCTGCAGCAACACGGCGTCGCGGTCGTGAAGGACATGCCGGGAGTCGGCAGCCACCTGCACGACCACTTCAACACCTACATCGCCTACAAGTGCAGCCAGCCCGTCACCATGAACGATCTGGCGAACAGCCTGCCGCGGCGCATCCTGGCCGGCATGATGTATGCCTTCGGCCGCACCGGGCCCCTTGCCTCGATGGGCCTCTTCGTCGGCGCCATGGTGCGCAGCGACAAGCGGCTCGAGCGACCGGACCTGCAGATCAACATGTTCGCCTGGGCGATCAAGGAACGTAACCGCCACGGCGTGGTCGCCCAGCCCTTCTCCGCCTTCGGCCTCTCGCCGGTGCATCTGCGGCCCGACGGCCGCGGCACGGTGCGGCTGAAGTCGGCCGATCCACTGGCCGCACCCGAGATCCGCTTCAACTTCCTGAAAACCGCCAGCGACTGGGAAGCTATGCTGAAAGGCATGGCGATTTGCCGCGAGATCGGCAAACAGGCGGCGCTGAAGCCGTTCGTGGTCGAGGAAATCATGCCTGGCGCCTCGGTCACCGAGGACGGCGCGCTCCGCGACTATCTGCGCGAGACCGGTGTCTCCAACCTTCATCCGGTCGGGACTTGCCGCATGGGCCGCGAGCCCGATGCGGTGGTCGACCCGCAGCTCCGGGTCCATGGCATCGCGGGCCTGCGCGTCGCCGACGCCTCGATCATGCCCTCGATCGTCGCCGGCAACACCAACGCCCCCTCGATCATGATCGGCGAGAAATGCGCCGACATGGTGCGCGCGGCTGCCACTCAGGCGGCTTAGGGATAGGTGATCGTCACCGGCCAGCTCGTGGCGCCGCCCGCGAAGGTGTAGGCGGCGGCGTTGAAGGAAGGCGGCCCCATGCTGCCCTTGGCGTCGCGCGAAAAGCCGTAGCCTTCCTCGGGCTGGCCGAAGAAGCCGGTCCTCATTTTCGTCTCGCCCTTCTCGGCATGGAACAGTGCCACGGCATAGACGCCCGGCGCCACGTCGGTGAAAGTGCACGTCGCCTGCTGGCCCGAGATCGGCGCCACCACGCCCTTGAATTCCTGGCCGCTCTTGGGAAAGGTCGCGGCGGAATTGTAGAGGCCGCAGCGGACGTCGCCGTTGTTGTTGCGCAATCCGGTGACCGGCACCGAGATGGTATTGCCCTGCTGAGCCTCGACGCCAGCGATGCCAAAGCCTGCAGCGAGAAGAAATACACCTGCAAGTTTCGCGAACGCCATTCTCTGCTCCAAGGTTGAATAAATGCCATATTCATCTACCATGGAAGGCAGGTTCCGATCGACTGAAAATAGATGCCGATGACGTTCTCAGGACGGGTTCAGAGGGGCTACCTGACGGCCGGTCACTTCGTCCGGCGGCGGTAAGTCTGTAAGAGCGCAAAGGCGACGCCTATGGCCAAGCCGGGCAACGCCGAGAGCATGCCGATGCCAACGGCGCCCATCTCGCAGCCGCCGGAGTCGCCCGGCGTTCCGCAGCGGGGATCAAGCAGATGGGCGGCAATCAGCACGACGATGGACACCACGATCGGCGTGACGATCAAGCCCACCAGCCCGTAGGCGGCACTTTTCAATACGATTCTTAACATCAGGCTTGGCCACGCTCACTGTTGATGCGACCAAGTTGGCGCACCCTGCGGAAATGCGCAATTTCCAATTGGTGCGCCCGGTCTCCTGCTTAGAGAAACGAGCTCAGGGCACTTGCTATGCCGAGGAAGGAAAAGAAGCCGGCAACGTCGGTGATCGTGGTCAGGACGATCGACGAAGACTGCGCCGGGTCCTGCCCCAGCTTAACCAACGCCACGGGAACGACGGCGCCGGCAAAACCCGCGACGATCATCGCCAGCACCATGGAAACCGCGATCACCAGGACAAGTCCCAGCGATCCGCTCCACAGATACACCGCGAGACTGCAGGTGACGGCTATGGCGATGCCGTTCAGCAGGCCGACCTCGATCTCCTTGCGCATCACGCGCAACCAGTCGCGCGCCGTGATCTCGCGCAGCGCCAGTCCGCGCATGGTCACGGCGAGGGCCTGCGCGCCGGCATTGCCGGACTGGCCGGCGACGACCGGCAGCAGCACGGCCAGCGCCGTGAACTTCGCGATCGTCGATTCGAAGAGCCCGACCACCGAGGCGGCAAGGAATGCCGTCAGCAGGTTGATCTGAAGCCACGGCATCCGCTTGCGCACCGCAAACATCGCGCTCGACAGGGCGCGCTCGTCGCGGCTGGCGCCCACCATCGTCTGGATATCGCTGGTCACGTCCTCCTGTACGGCCTGGATCAATCTGGCATGGGTCACCATACCAACCAGGACGCCGTCGTAGTTGACGACGGGAAGGTCGATAAGGCGTTCGCGGTTGAGAATTTCCGTCACCTCCTCCTGCGACGCCGTCGGCTCGACCGACGCCGCGATAGGCTGCATCAGTTCGCTCAGGCTCTGCTGTGGCGAGGCGATGGCAAGGTCCTGGAGAAAGACGCGGCCGATCAGGCGCCTGCCCGGGTCGACGAGATAGAGGCTCCTCGCCGTCTTCATCCGCTTCTGTCTCAGTACATCGAGCGTATCGGCGACCGTCATGGTTCCGCGGTATGCGTCGACCCGTAGATCCATGAGGCGCCCCGCGCTTCCCTCCGGGAATGTCATGAGCTCTTCCAGTTCGCGCTTGACCGCCGGGTCGAGCCGGTCGAGCCGGCGCGCACGCTCCTCGGTGGACATCTGCCCCACAAGCTGCACGGCTTCGGCTGGCGGCAGCTCGGCCAGCAGAGAGTCCGCGGTCGCGTCCGGCAGCACGGCAAGCAGGCGCGCCGCGGTTTCGGGCAGAAGCCTGCGCCATACCGGCACCAGGGCCTGCGCAGACTGGGCGCTCAAGGTTGCCGCAACGGATTCTGCCGGATGACGCTCGATCTCGATGGCGGCGTCGACCGGATGGTCGAGCATGAAACGCCCGTCGAGAAGCGCGATGGCCCGGGCCGGGTCAGCCGCCATGATGTTTCTCCTTTCGCGCATTTCGTCCGAGACCGTCGTCGCCGATCAGATCCAGCAGCCCTGCCATGCTGACCAGCATCGCCTCCCCGGCGTTCGACCAGATGGAAGCACTGGTTTCGGTCGGTGTGGAGGCAGCCGATATGGTCGCCAGCCCCCTCTTCAGGTCGCTACGCGCCAGGGTACCGAGCATCTGCCCAAGCCGGCTCGCCACCGGCAGGCACGAATGGTCATCCCAGGCCGCCATCTCGGCCGCGTCGCGCAACAAGGTGCGGGCAAACAGGGGGGTGAGTCCGGTTTCGATGAGGTCAGCGATGCCCGTGGTTCCGGCATGCCGCAGCAGGGCTTCGGCGCGCAGCACGCCGGCCAGGCGCTGGTCTTCGTCGACCACGAAGATCGGGTCGGCCATCCGCCCGTTCGCTGCGCGCAGCACGACGATCGCGGCCTCGACGGTGGTGGCCAGCGACAGAGTGGGGACCGACAGGTCCATCCAAGCGCCGACAGTGTTGCGCGGATATCGCAGCGATTCCTTCAGATCACGTGCCAGTGCCGCAGGCAGTTGTTCGAGGATCGCGTCGCGTCGCCCGGCGGTCGCCAGCCGCAACAGCACCGTGGCACTTTGGTAGGACACCCCCGCAACGATCGCCGCCGCCCGCTCGCTTGGGAGAAGCTGGAGGCACAGGGCGGCCGGCCACTTCTCCATCCTCTCGACGACCGGCACGAGAATCCGCGTCGGCACCACTTCGAAAAGCGCGGCAGCATCCGCCGATTGCAGGCTCTCGATCACCTGGGCAGCCGAGCCCGGCAACCGGTCGAGATAGGCGATGGTGAGCGGTGGCACCTCAGTCATGCGGTGAATCCGCATCGACGATGGTCATGCTTTCCATCGCGAAGGTGCCGGCGGGAATACGCAGTCGGCCCTCCTTGGTCGCGAGCACGAGCGCCGTCGAGGTGATGCCGACGACCTCGCCCTCGGTGTTCCCGAAGCGAATAATCTGGCCCGGTTCGATTTCGCGGCCCAGCTCACGTGCGCCGATAAGGTTTCCGACATAGGCGCGTGCGCCGAAGCCGAACGCGATCGCAAAGCCGCCGAGCAACGCGCCGCCGGCGATCGCCAGGGCTGTTACGATGAAGGTGACGTTGATGCCGATCTGGTCGAAACCGACGATGAAGGCAATGACGATGACCGCGAGCTGCACCGCGCGTCCGGCCAACAGGTTCCGAGCCGTTCCCTTGGCCGGCGTGGCAGCCGCCGTCAAGTCGCGCGCAACGGCCGCCAGCAGGAGGCCGACGACGATCACCAGGATGCCGGCGATCAGGTTGGGAAGACTCGCGACGGCGCGATCGAGCCAGTTGCCAACCTTGGCGAAGCCGGCAGCACGCGCCGCAATCGAGGCGAAGACGAACAACGTCAGCCAGAAGATGACTTGGGAGAGCACGGCAAGGATGCGCGGCGACAGCCTGTATTCGACCAGCCGCCCGGTTCTGAAGGCGCGATCGAGAAGGCGATTGACGTGATCGCCAGCGCGCTGAGTGCCGGCGCGCAGTAGCCGTGCGACGATCCAACCGACAAGCAGCAGAATCCCCGCACCGAGGAGCGTCGGCAGATAGTCGATGGCTTCAAGGCCTGCGCGGAGGGTGGCGCGCCGAGCGTTCTCGAGAATTGCCGATATTTCGTCCATCGTGGTCTCCAGTCGAACAAGGCTTCGAGGATTGCGCACGCGAGTGTGCTGAGCGATGGCTTGCCGAGCCTATCTGCAACGTCGCGTGCTGCCAAGCTGGCGTCGCGACGAGTATCGACTCGTTCCCGGAACACATCGGCGCACCACGATCCTTTGCCACGGCCGGAGCATCGTGATCCCGTCACCCGCGAGCATGACCGAAGCGGGAGTAAGGGTACCGGGACGTCATTGCCGGTCGCCTCTTGTTCCCAGATGGGCCTATCGCACCAAGTGACCGAATCGAAAACGCGATGCTATCGTCCTGTCGACATGAACTGCCCGCACTCGGGGCCGCAGGCGGAATGCGACGCGTGCGTCTGTGATGGGTAGAAAAACGCCGCTGCAAGGGATGCACCGATGACGTCGATGCCCGACCTCAACCTTCCCGTTTCTTCGCCAGCCGAACCGCTGCAGGTTGAGATGCCCGTCTGGCCGTTGTTTTGGCGAGTCTTGTTGGCCGGCATCGGTCACGCATTCATAGTGCCGTCACCGTGGACCAGCACGATGCTCTACAGGTTTCTCGTCGAGCAAACGGCGCTACCCGACGGCCGGCGCCTGAAATTCACCGGCCAACCCGGCGACATCTGGTACCTCTTCATCGCGATCGCGGCGCTGTCATGGTTTCACGAAGCCGCCAACCATCTCGGCGTGCATCGTTCCGCCGGCCTGCTCGGGCTGCTGATCGGGGCTTATCTCACGGTTCTGATGTACCGATGGGCCTGCGCCAACGTGAAATCGGAGGACGGGCGCGTGGACCTCAGCTTCGGGGGAGAGCCGCTGGCCTACCTCGGCTGGACCCTGCTCCTGATCCTGTCGTTCGTGACGATCATCGGCTGGGCCTGGGTCGGGAAGTTCGTGATGCAGTGGATCTGTCGCAACGTGCAGGGGACCCTGAAATTCGACTTCACGGCGACAGGCTGGCAGATCCTGTGGAGGGTGCTGGTGTTCGGGCTGCTGACCGTCCTCATCGTACCGATCCCGTGGACGATCCGATGGTTCACGCGCTGGATGGTATCCCAGGTGTCGGTGGTCCCCTCGCCGGCCGCTACGACCTAGACACAGCGGAGGCCGCTTACGCGGCTTCCTTGCCTTCGCCCACACGGGCGGCCAGCGACGCTGCCATGAAATCGTCGAGGTCGCCGTCAAGAACCTTCTGCGGGTCGGAGCGCTCTACATTGGTGCGCAGATCCTTCACCATCTGATAGGGCTGCAGCACGTAGGAGCGGATCTGGTGACCCCACCCGATGTCGGTCTTGTTGGCCTCGACCTCCAGGCGCTCGGCCTCGCGCTTCTGCAACTCGACCTCGTAGAGGCGGGCCTTCAGCATCTCCAGCGCCTTGGCCCGGTTCTGATGCTGTGAACGTTCCTGCTGCACTGCGACAGCGATGCCGCTGGGTAGATGCGTTATGCGGACGGCCGAATCCGTTTTGTTGACGTGCTGGCCGCCGGAGCCCGAGGCACGATAAGTGTCGACGCGCAGGTCCTTGTCTAAAAGTTCGATCTCGATGTTGTCGTCGACCTCGGGATAGACCCAGACCGAGGCGAAACTGGTCTGTCGCCGGGCATTGCCGTCGAACGGCGAGATGCGCACGAGGCGGTGCACGCCCGATTCGGTCTTCAGCCAGCCATAGGCATTGGGGCCCTCGACCTTGAAGGCACAGGATTTGATGCCAGCTTCTTCGCCCGCGCTTTCCTCCAGCCAGCTTACCTTGAAGCCGCGACGCTCGGCCCAGCGCGTGTACATGCGCGCCAGCATCTCGGCCCAATCCTGCGCCTCGGTGCCGCCGGCACCGGCGTTGATCTCGCAATAGGCGTTGTTGGGATCGGCCTCGCCCGACAGCAGGGTTTCCAGCCGCGCCTTGGCGGCTTCGGCGCGCGCCTCACCCAGCGCCCGCTCGGCATCGGCGATCATCGCCTCGTCCTTCTCCGACTCGGCCATCTCGATCAGGCCGACATTGTCGTCGATGGTGGCGCGCAGGCGCTTGATGGTGGCGATGGCGGTCTCAAGGCGCGTACGCTCGCGCATAACGGCCTCGGCCTGCTTCGGATCGCTCCACAGCGCCGGATCCTCGGCGCGCGCGTTCAGCTCTTCCAGACGGACGACCGCAAGATCGTAGTCAAAGACGCCTCCTGAGGAGAACCAGCGACTCCTCGATCTCGTTCACCATCGCCTGGGCTTCAGCACGCATTGCGTTGTCCGTTCATCAGTAGGTCTCGCCGGTGCCGGAAAGGCCCGGGCGCCGTGTGCCGCCCGCCTGAAGCGGGCCGCCGGCGGGGTCTATACCGGAATACGGGGCGGACCCGTCAAGCGGCGTGACCATATAGCCTTCCGAGCCGGGTTCCGTCCCGGGCTTGAAGACCTCGTCGATCGCGCCGCCTTCGTAGCTGGTGCGGACCATGCGAAGGCCAGGCGGGATGCAGAACGGCGTCGGCGCCTTGTCCTTGAATATCTCACGCGCCACCGCTTCGAAGATCGGCGCGGCATTGCCACCGCCGGTCTCCTGGGCGCCCAGGGTGCGCGGCTCATCGAACCCGATGTAGACGCCGATCGTGATGTCGGGCGTGGACCCCAGAAACCAGTTGTCGCGGGCGTCGTTGGTGGTGCCGGTCTTGCCGGCGATCGGCCGGCCCAGTGCCGCCAGCCGTCCCGCCGTGCCGCGTGTCGTCACGCCCTGCATCATGTGAACGACCTGATAGACCGAGGCCGGGTCATGGAACGGCTTGCGCGGATCGACCAGTTCGGGCGGCGCAGGCCGGGCTCCTGCCGCGGCCTCGCCGCAGCCCTTGCAGGTTCGCGGCTCGTGCCGGTAGATCGTCTTGCCGTTGCGATCCTGCACCCGGTCGATCAGGCTCGGCGTGATCTCGAGCGCGCCGTTGGCCAGCATGGCATAGGCCATGGTCATGCGCAGCAGCGTCGTCTCGCCGGCGCCGAGCGCCATCGGCAGATAGGCGCCCATGTTGTCGGACACGCCGAATTCCTTGGCCACCTGGACGACACTCTTCATGCCGACCTGCTGGGCCACGCGCACGCTCATCAGGTTGCGCGACAGCTCGAGCCCGCGCCGAATGCTGGTCGGCCCGAGATAGTCGCCGCCGTAGTTGCGCGGCGACCAGATCGGCTGGCCATGGCCGGGGTCGTAGCTGAACGGCTCGTCAAGCACGATGCTGGCAGGCGTGAAGCCGGCATCCATTCCGGCCAGGTATACGAACGGCTTGAACGCCGAGCCGGGCTGGCGCGCCGCCTGGACGGCACGATTGAACTGGCTCCGCCCGAAAGACCAGCCACCGGCCATGGCGAGCACTCGGCCGGCCTGGGTGTCCATCACCACCACGCCGCCCTCGACGTTGGGCACCTGGCGCAGGGCATATGTCCTGGGCGGATAGGGCTTGTTGTTGGCGCCCTTCTCCACCTTCTCGACGACGATGACCTCGCCCACGCTGACGACGTCGCGCGGTGCGCGCGGCGGGTTGCCGACGCGCTGGTCCGACAAGGTTGGCCGCGCCCAGGTCATTTCGGCGAAAGGTATCGTGCCCTCGCCCGCGCCATCGCCGCCATGCAGGCCGGCGATCTGCACCGACTGCGCGTCAACCTTGGTGACGACCGCGAGTTGCCAGGACGGCGGCCCGAACAACGGGCGGCGCTGGGCAATGCGAGCGAATTCCTCTTCCCACAAACTCATGTCGGCGATCTTGCCATGCGGTCCACGCCAGCCATGGCGGCGGTCGTAGGCGATCAATCCGTTGCGCAGCGCATCGTCGGCGGCGGCCTGTATGGCGGGATCGAGGGTCGTGCTGACGGTCAGGCCGCTTTCATAGAGACCCTTTTCGCCATAGGCCGCGAGCAGGTTGCGCCGCACTTCTTCGGCGAAGAAATCGGCCTGCGCCGTTTCGGTGGCGCCGCGCCGGCGCAGCTGCAACTTCTCGGCCTTCGCCGCCTTGGCCTCGGCGGCGGTGATGTAGCCGTCCTCCTGCATGCGGTTCAGCACATAGTCGCGCCGAATGTAGGCTTCCTTCTCGTTCCGCAGGATGTTGTAGCGATTAGGTGCCTTGGGCAGTGCCGCGAGATAGGCGATCTCCGACAGGGAGAGTTCACCCAGCGAGCGGTCGAAATAGTTGATCGCCGCCTGAGCCACACCGTAGTTGCCCGAGCCGAGATAGATCTCGTTGAGATAGAGCTCGAGGATGCGCTCCTTGGAGTAGGTCTCCTCGATGCGGAAAGCGAGGATGGCTTCGCGAATTTTGCGGGCCAGCGTTGCCTGGTTGGTGAGAAGGAAGTTCTTGGCCACCTGTTGGGTAATGCCGGAAGCTCCCTCCATCCGCTTGCCGGGATTGGCGAGGTTGGAAATGATCGCACGCACGACACCGATGAAGTCGATGCCCGGATGCGTGAAGAAGCGCTGGTCTTCAGCAGCCACGAACGCCTCGGGGACGCGCTTCGGCATCGCCGCGACCGGGACGAAGACGCGCTTCTCACGGGCATACTCGGCCAGCAGCCGACCGTCGGCCGCGTACAGGCGCGACACGGTGGCGGGCTGGTAGTCGGCCAATTGCTTGTGATCCGGCAGTCCATGGCTGAAATGCCAGAACAGACCGGCGACTGTACTGGTACCCACGATCGCCGCGGCGGTGGCAAAGGCCAGCAGGATTTTGACTAGATTGAGCACGGTCTTCTTCTACGCGGCACTTTTGGGGGCAGCAACGGGGAGAATGGCCGTGACTTATGCCTTTCTTGTGGCGGCTCCTGCCGCAAAATAGGCGTCAACCGAGGCCCGCAGGGAACGTGCCAGCGCGGTCTGGTGCTGACGAACCGTCAACAGCTTCTCATCCTGGCGGTTCGAGAGGTAGCCAAGTTCGACCAGGGCCGCCGGGATGTCGGGCGAGGTCAGCACGGCAAATCCAGCCTGTCGGTGGGATCTCCGAAGCAGCCGGACGCCGTTACGACTGAGTGTTTGCACGATGGTTTCCGCCAGCCGGCGCGAGTCGTTCACCGTACTGCGCTGGGTCATGGCAACCAGCGTGCTGGCGACATTGTCGGTTTGGTCGGCCAGCCGCAATCCTGCGATCACGCCGTCGGCCCGGTTTTCGCGGGCGGCAAGTGCTGCCGTCTCGCGGTCGGTAGCATCTTCCGACAAGGTATAGACGGAAGCCCCGCGAATATCCGCGTCGGGATGCGAATCGGCATGCAATGACAGGAACAAGTCGGCCCTGGCGGCCTGGGCCCGAGCGACCCGCTCACGCAAGGGCACGAAGCTGTCGTTGCGCCGGGTCAGCATGACGCGATAGCGACCGCCGGCCTGAAGTTCCTTCTGCAACAGGCGGGCGATCATCATGACCACCGCCTTCTCTCGCGTGCCGCGCACCCCCAGGGCGCCGGAATCCTTGCCGCCGTGGCCCGGGTCGAGGAAGACCAGCTTCGGCTTGACCTGCACCGTCGGCTTCGTTGCCGGCTTCGTCGCCGATTTGGGGGACCTGGGTGACTTTGATGCCGAGCCCGAAGATGCCGGGCCCGAATTCGATGTCGCGATGCTGCGCTTCCCAGGTGCCGCCCACGCCTCGGTCGTTCCGACGCCAAAAGCCGTCAGACCCGTCAAAATGGAAAGGAGATCGCGGCGCGACAGCGCAGACATGGCAAACGCCAATTCTATGTCAAAAGGGGGGTATTATTGCTTTTATATCCTCATCCGATAGCATAAGTCTGGAAGTAATTTCAAGTATTATCAATTAGTTAATTGGATTTTCTCACCCTATACAATGTTTTGATTGTGGCACCGCGATGAACCCCGTATGTTGCGGCCCGCGAGCAGTCGCCGTCGTTCGTAGCGCCCCTCTTGGTCTCAGGATTTGGGGGGACAGCGCTCCGGCGGCAGTCCCGAGCCGGAACAGAGTTGACGCCCCTTTTTGCATCGCAGGAATGGGCGCGGCAGGTCCGCCAAGGGATTGTTAGACAGGCGGTGGCTATTCAGGAACCTCGAGGTTGGCAGGACCCGGTTGCGGTCCGGCGGCGCGATGCTTCCCCGTCTTGGCCCACGTTGGGCCGTTCGACGGGTCGATGGCGCACCGCCCCCCTCGCGCCAGAGAGGCGACTTGGCCGCTGGTTGCTCGCGCCAGCTGGGACCGACCGCCTCGGGAGCGAGCCCATGGCAAGGCGCATGCTCATTGATGCGAGTCACCCTGAAGAGACCAGGGTGGTCGTTGTCGATGGAACACGACTTGAAGAATTCGACTTCGAAACCGCGTCACGCAAGGCCCTCAAGGGCAACATCTACCTCGCGAAAGTCATTCGCATCGAACCGTCGCTGCAAGCGGCGTTCGTGGAGTATGGCGGCAACCGCCATGGCTTCCTCGCCTTCTCTGAAATACATCCCGACTACTATCAGATCCCGATCGCCGATCGCGAACGGCTGATCGCCGAGCAGCAGCGACTGCATGCCGAAGCCGACGAGGATCCCGAACCGCGCCGACGCCGACGCGTCGACCGGTCGGACATCGAAGACGCCCGAGCCGCCCGTGACGAAGAACCGGTCGCCGAGAATGGCACCGATGAGGCCGCCTTGCCCGAGGATGCAGCCGCACCCGAGGATAATGGCCAGGCCGGGGAAGACGCGCTCCAGGCTCCGGCTGTTGAAAGCATGGTCGCGGAGACCGCACCGGCCGAGGCACAGATCGAGGCTTCGGGCGAACCCGCACCGGCGGAGCCGCCCGCTCCTGCCGTGGCCCCTGCTCTCGAAGTTACCGAGCCGGAGCCACAGGCCCAACCGGCCTCCATCCCGAGCGAACGCCTCGACGGTCCCGTGCTGACGGAAACGTCGGAAGCGTCCGCCCCGGTCGACTTGGCAGACGCCGCGCCCGAGGCTGCAGGCGACGCCGCACCTGAGACGATGGATCATCCGATCGATCCAACCGAGGCACCGCAACCGGACATAACGGTCGAGACGCTGGGCGGCGACGATGCTGGGGAGGAGCGCGAGACGCGCGAGCGCCGCCGTCGAAATCCGATCCGCCACTACAAGATCCAGGAAGTCATCAAGCGCCGGCAGATCCTTCTGGTGCAGGTCGTCAAGGAAGAACGCGGCAACAAGGGTGCGGCTCTGACTACCTACCTGTCGTTGGCCGGCCGTTATTGCGTGCTGATGCCCAATGCCGGACGTGGCGGCGGCATTTCGCGCAAGATATCCAATCCCGCCGACCGCAAGCGCATGAAGGAAATCCTGAGCGAGCTCGACGTGCCCCAGGGCATGGGCGTGATCCTGCGAACCGCCGGCCTCGAGCGCAGCAACATCGACATAAAGCGCGACTACGAATACCTGTCGCGCCTGTGGGACAGCATCCGCGAACTCACCATGCGCTCGACCGCGCCGGCGCTGATCTATGAGGAAGGCGATCTCATCAAGCGTTCGCTGCGCGACATCTACGACACCGACATCGCGCAGGTTCTCGTCGAGGGCGAAGCCGGCTTCGAGGCGGCGAGCGGCTTCATGCGCCAGCTCGTGCCGCACCAGGCCAACAAGGTCGAACTCTACAAGGAACCGATTCCGCTGTTCCACCGCTACCAGGTGGAAGCGCAGTTCGACGCCATGCATTCACCGACAGTGCAGTTGCGCAGCGGCGGCTACATCGTCATCAATCCGACCGAGGCGCTGGTCGCCATTGACGTCAATTCGGGCCGCTCGACCAAAGAGCGGAACGTCGAAGAGACGGCGGTGCGCACCAACATCGAGGCGGCCGAGGAGATCGCGCGCCAGGTCCGCCTTCGCGACCTCGCCGGGCTGATCGTGATCGACTTCATCGACATGGAGGAGACGCGGCACCAGCGTCAGGTCGAGCACAAGGTAAAGGACGCGATGCGCACAGATCGCGCTCGTATCCAGATCGGACGCATCAGTGCGTTCGGTTTGCTGGAAATGTCGCGTCAGCGGCTGCGCCCCAGCCTGCTCGAACATTCGACGGAGGTCTGCCCGCACTGTGCCGGCATCGGCCGAATCCGCTCTATCGAGTCGGCGGCGTTGCATGCATTGCGCGCCATCGAAGAGGAAGGCGTGCGCCGCCGGGCGACCGAGATCCTCGTCAACGTGCCGCCGAAGGTCGCTCTCTACCTGCTCAACCAGAAGCGCCACACACTTTCCGACATCGAGAAGCGCTACGGCTTCATGGTGTCGATCGAAGCCGACGACGAGCTTAACGCCGCCGATTGCGAGATCGAGCGCGTGAGGACCCGCCGCGACGACCGCGGCGAGCGCCCGGCCCAGGAACTGGCGCGTGCGAACTACGACGAAATCGCCCGCGAAGCTCCGTTTGACGACGAGCCCGATGAGGCTGAAGACCGCGAAGCTGGCGATCCCGCCGAACGCAGCGAACGCAGCGGCGACGAAGAAAACGGCGAAAGCCGCGATGGCGTCCGTGGCCGCCGCCGCCGCCGCCGCCGCCGCCGGGGCGAAGGCGATGGTGCCGACCGGCCTCCGCGTGCCGTCGGCGAGGAATTGCCCGCCGACGACCGCGGCCCGAATGGCGCCGCGGAGAACGGCCATGACCCGGCGCCACGTGATGACGTGGATGGCGAGTCAGTCGACGCCGAAGGCGTCAGCACCGAGGGCGGGCGTCGTCCCTCGGGAGATCGTGGCGAAGGCGACGGTGATCGCCGTCGCCGCCGTGGCCGCCGCGGCGGTCGTCGCCGGCGCCGCGAGCCCGGTGAGGCCGAGCCCAACGGCGAGCATGCGACGCAAGAGAGCGACTACACTTCGGAGAAGTTCGCTTCAGATGCGCCGGCAACGCGCGAACACCCCGAGCATGCCGCCGAGCCGGTGTCGGTGCCGAGCGAACAGGCACCGTACGATCCCGGCCCGCCGGTAAACGTCGAGGCAGCGCCGCCGACTTCGCCGCTGCCCGCACCGCAGCCGGAAGTATCCTACATACCGCCGCCTGCGCCCGAGCCTGTGGCCGCCTATGTACCTGAGCCGCCGCCGGCGCCCGTCATTCCGGTGATCCCGGTGGCGGACATTCCGCCGGAGAAGCCCAAGCGCGGCTGGTGGAGACGCTGACTGAGGACTTGATCTTCCTGACATCAAAGAGCGCCTCCGCCGAGGCGCTCTTTCCGTTTCTGGCCGGCAGCAAAGTCTAGGCTTTCACCTGACCGCTCAGCCAGTCGATCGCGGCCTGCGCACCGCCTCTGCCATGGGGAACACCGAGCGCGCCAAGGCTCATCTCGATCACGCCGAGTGTGCCGAGAACCATGGGCGCGTTGACGTGGCCCATATGGGCGACGCGGAAGGCCTTGCCGGAGAGATCGCCGATGCCATGGCCGAGGATTACGCCGCATTGCTTGTCGCAATAGGCGCGCAGTGCCTCGGGATCGTGGCCGTTGATCAGCACGCATGTCACGGAGTCGGAACGCTCCTGGGGCTCGATAATGTTGAACCCGATCGCCTGTCCTTCCGCCCAGATGCCAACTGCCCGGCGCACGGCCTCGGCCAGCAGCCGATGGCGCCGGTGCACGTTGTCGAGGCCTTCCTCGAACAGCATATCGAGGGCCTGGCGCAGGCCGAACAACAGATGCTCGGGCGGCGTGCCGGCGTACTTCTGGTAGTGCTGCGCGCCTTCACGGTCCGTCCAGTCCCAGTAGGGCGTACGGAGCCCTGCCTTCTTGTGCACTTCGCGCGCGCGATCGTTGGCCACGACAAAGCCCAGGCCCGGCGGCGTCATCATGCCCTTCTGCGAACCCGACATAGCCACGTCGACGCCCCAGGCATCCATTTCGAACGGCATGCAGCCGAGCGAGGCCACCGCGTCGACCATGAGAAGTGCGTCGTGTCCGGTCGCACGCATCGCCCTTCCAATCGCTTCGATGTCGTTCACCACGCCGGACGCCGTGTCGATCTGCGCGACCAATATGGCCTTGATGGCACCGGCCTTGTCGGCCCTGAGTCGTGCCTCGACTTCGGCCGGCCGCACGGCGCGGCGCATGTCGCCCTTCAGCACTTCGACGTCAACGCCCATGCGGCCGGCATTGTCGCCCCAACCGATCGCAAACCGGCCACTCTCCAGCACGAGGACCTTGTCGCCCCTGCTGAGCACGTTGGTAAGTGCGGCCTCCCAGGCGCCGTGGCCGTTGGCGATATAGATGTAGGCGCGGCCCTTGGTGTTGAACACACGGGCCACGTCGCGCAGCAGGCCGTCGGTCAGGGCCAGCAGCGGGCCGGAATAAATATCCACTGCCGGGCGGTGCATCGCCCGCAGCACCTCGTCCGGCACCGTCGTCGGCCCCGGAATCGCCAGGAATTCACGTCCCGCACGCACGCTCATTCGTCACCACCCTCCGAAATTTTTCGGTGCGCACACTAGCATGTCGGCCGGTTTCGCGCGCGACTCCGGCGTCAGGTCGTCAACCGTAGCATCGAAAGGCTGCTACGCTGCGTACTTGCTCGATGTCAGCGACGGCCACAGCGCCTGCGGGCCGGCCTTGGCGACGGCGGCGCCGATCTTCTCGCCCCAGAAGCTTTCGCTGCCGAAATCGCGCCGCCACACCCAGAGCCTGCGCGTGTAATGGTGCAGGATGTGTTCGTGGGTGAAGCCCATCGCGCCCATCGACTGGTGCGAGATGGCGGCGATGCGCTGGGCGAAGTCGGAGGCCTGGGTCTTGGCCGCGGCGATCGAGAAGCTGCCGCCATCGGCCAGTCCGCCCTCGTCGGCGTCGCGTGACGCCGCCTCGGCAGAGGCGATGGTGGCGGCCACGCAGCTCGCCAGTTCGGCCAGCATGTGCTGGATAGCCTGGAAGGTCGAGATCGACCGGCCGAACTGAACCCGCTGCTTGGAGTATTCCACCGTCGTGGCCAGAACCTTGTCGGCGGCCCCCGCCATCTGCATCGCCCTGGCCAGCGCCGCGAGCTCGAGGGCGCGATCCGCACTCACAGCCGATGCGGCCGAGACCTCGCAGGCGGCGTTGTCGAACACCACCGTACCATAGGGCTCACCGGCATGGCTGGGCATTTCCGTCACCTTGGCGTTGGCCTTGACGATCACGGCGACGACCGCCTTGCCGGAAGACGGCGCAACCGTGACGAAGCGGCCGGCGACACTGGCGAAAGGCACGCGATCGACCTTGCCGGAAACCCGGCCGTTGCTGAATGCCAGGCCGCCAAGAGCTACGGTGGCCGGCCCCGGCGACGGCGTGCCGCCGGCCGCCGATATCAGCAGATTGGCCAGCGCCGTCTCCGCCAGCGGCACCGGCACGGCATTCGCGCCGGCCAGCCTCAAGACGGCCATCATGTCGGCCAGGTTGCCGCCGACGCCGCCCTTGTCCTCAGGCACGGCGACCAAAGGGAGGCCCATTTCCTCGATCTCGTTCCAGAATTCGGCAGGCCAAACGCCCTTCTCGACACCGTTCACGATGTCCTTGCCGCAACGCTCGGCGAAAAAGCGGCCAGCGGTGTCGATCAACATCTCGCGCGTATCGTGATCCATATCCGGTCTCCGTTAGCGCAGACCCAGTCCACGGGCGACGATGCCGCGCAGGACTTGGGTGGTGCCGCCCTGAATGGTGTACGAGGGCGCCATCATGGTGGCGTACTGGGCAACATCGAGGAAATCGGCCATGTCCTCCTCGGTGGTGGCGTCCGACTCGGCGAGCACGCGGGCGATCTCCGGCAGGTCCTGCTGGTAGATCGTGCCAAGGTCCTTCACCAGCGCGGCCTCGATGGCGGGAGACTTGCCGCCCTGCATCATTCCCGCCACCGCCACCGACATCTGGCGCAACGTCCATAGCCTGGCGACCACGCGCCCCAGCACTGCGCTCGCCCGCTTGGCGGGCTGGCGTCCAAGCACGCGCACCAGCTCCCGCAAGACGTGGAAATTCTGCATGAACCGCTCGGGACCACTGCGCTCGAAGGCAAGCTCGCTGGTCACCTGCAGCCAGCCGTCGCCTTCGTTGCCGATCAGCGCGCTCTCGGGAATGAAGCAATCGCTGAACGTCACCTCGTTCCAGTCGTGGCGGCCGGCGAGGTTGATGATCGGGCGGATGGTGATGCCCGGCGTCTTGAGATCGACCAGAAGCTGGCTCAGGCCCTTGTGCCGGTCGCCATGCTGGCCCGACGTACGCACCAGCGTAATGCAGTAGTGGTTATTATGGGCACCCGAGGTCCACACTTTTGTGCCGTTGACCCGGAAGCCGCCTGGCACCGGCTCGGCACGGGTGCGCACCGACGCAAGGTCAGAACCTGAATCTGGCTCGCTCATGCCGATCGAAAAGAAACACTCCCCCGCGGTGATGCGCGGCAGGATCGCCTGGCGCTGCTCTTCGCTGCCAAAGCGCAGCAGCAGCGGCCCCGACTGCCGGTCGGCCACCCAATGCGCGCCGGCCGGTGCACCGTTGCCCAGAAGCTCCTCGGTGACGACGTAGCGGTCGAGAAACGACCGCTCGCTGCCGCCGTACTGCTTGGGCCACGTAATGCCGATCCAGCCCCGCCGACCCAGCGCCTTGCTGAAATCCGCGGACCGTGTGTTCCAGCTCGAGAAGCGGTCCTCGGTCCTGACAGTCGGCAGCGTCTCCTTGAGAAAGGCCCGGACCTCGACGCGCAGGGCCTCGGCGTCGGCCGGCAGATGGAATGGGGGGAATTCGAGCTTGGGGATCGACATTGGCGCTTCTCGGGTTTCCGCCAGTCGGACGCCGGCGGCAGTTGGATGCGTCATCTCTGTCGGCTTATCCTGCGCCGCGCAACCATGCAGTTTCGAGAGTCGAAGATGCCCCGCCGCCTCCCTCGCCTGCCCCCGCCGCTATCCGACTTCGACGACGATGAACGCCAAGCGGTTCTGAACGCCAATCGCAACTTTTACCGTGCGTTCAGCAATCGTGACCCCGCCGCGATGGATCTTCTGTGGGCACCAACCGGGGCGATGGTCTGCCTGCACCCGGGCCAGGCCGCACTGCATGAACGGGCCGAGATCATGGCAAGCTGGCGCGCGATCATGCGGCATCCCGAAGCGCCGCGCGTCCACTGCACGAGCGAATGGATCGTCGGCCAACCCGGCCTCGCCATCGTCGTCTGCCGCGAGATATTGCCAAATGCACAGCTCATGGCGACCAACACCTTTTCCCGCCTGAGCGACGGTTGGTACATCATCGGCCATCATTCGGGGCCGGTCGCCCCGGTAGAAGACGAGCGGACGACCGTCGCGACGCCTGCACCCACCCGCGGCCGATTGCACTAGCGGCCGAGCGGGCCGTCGGTACGCAGAAGAGGCTTCAGCCTGGAATAGGAGATCTCGACGCTGTAGGGGCCGGCAGAGAAAGGCCCGACGTCGTATGCATTGAAGATTAATTCAAGTCTGTCCGCTCGCCAGCAATAGTGAGACGCATCGCTCAACATCTTGCCCAGGGTCGCCGGCTCGAGCGCATCGTCGAAACCAGGATTCTTGACGAATTGTTTCCTGAGGGCGGCCCCCACCGTCGCAACCATGACCTTCAGCCACTGATCACCCGCGACGAACACGCCGTCCGGACCGGTCAACCGGCCGCTGCGCAGATCGACGAGAGTACAGATCGTACCGCCGAACCCGTGCGCGCCGCCGCTGTAGCCGTAGAATTCGAGGTCGATCGTCACGGCATTGGTGCCCGGCCGATGGAGCGTGAAACTCTGCTCGTAACTCCATTCCTGCTCATTGTCGGCGCTGGAATCCGTCGCGGGCGTCGCGTCACTGGCGCTCTTGCCTGCATCGTCGGCATAGCGCCGGTTGGCTGCCGAAAAATCAGCCGCCGTGCCATTGAACTGCGGATAGCTGATGTCGATCATAAATCTGGTCTTGCCGACCTTGCCGCTGCTGTAGATCGCCTGCCCGCCCACGAACGGATAGACGCCCTCGCCCAGGGCCCTGAGGTTGGCCGTGCGCGTGGCGTAACGCGCCTTGAGACAGTTCGCGACGACTCCCGCATCGCCGGAACAGACCTGGTTGCGATTGGCGATCCAGCGGACCTGGTCCTTGGCCAGATCCGCTCTTGCCTGCGCCGGCAGTCTGGCAGCAAGCGCTGCGTAGACCGCGGCCATTTCACGGTCGGCCTTGGCAACTTCCGGCGCCTTGCAGATCGCATGGTCCACGGGGCTCGTCGCCTTGGCACAGTCGAAACTGGGTCCGCCCTGCGCCAGCGCCGCCACGGGCATGGCGCAGACGACAAGTGCTATTGCGAACGACCTCACACCCGCCTCCATGCTTTCAGCCGCCGCACGGCCTCGTCCATTTCCGCGGTCGAACCGGCAAACGAGATGCGCAACGTCCCGGCACCTCGCGCACGGTCGAAATCGATGCCGGGTGTCGTCGCCACACCGGTCTCGCGCAGCATGCGGCTGCAGAACTCCCGGCTGTCGTTCGTGAGATGTGAGACGTCGGCATAAATATAGAAGGCACCCTGTGCCGGAGTCAGGCGATCGAGGCCCGTGGCCGGCAATCCGGCCATCAGCAGGTCTCGGTTGGTGCGATAGCGCCGGACATGGCCGTCGAGCTCGTCGCGGCACTCGAAGGCGGCCAGTGCGGCGTACTGCGACAAGGTCGGCACCGAGATGAAAAAATTCTGCGCCAGCCGCTCGATCGGCCGGACCAGGTCGGACGGCACGACCAGCCAGCCGACCCTCCAGCCGGTCATGGAGAAGTACTTCGAGAAACTGTTGACGACGATTGCGGTGCCCGACACTTCGGCCGCCGACGCGGTCTCACCCTCGTAGACGATGCCGTGATAGATTTCGTCGGAAATCAGCCGCACGCCGTTCCGGTCGCACCAACCGGCCAACTCCTTGAGTTCGCTGCGGCTCACCATCGTGCCCGTGGGATTGGAGGGGCTGGCCAGGATCAGCCCGTCGATCCGGCCGGCCTTCTCGAGTGCGGCAATGGTCGGCTGAAAGCGATCGGCGGCCGACGTCGGCAGATCAACTACCTCCAGACTGAGGGCCGCCAGGATGTTGCGGTAAGCGGGATAACCCGGCGCCGCCAGTGCCACACGGTCGCCGGCGTCGAAACTGGCGAGGAACGCCAACGGGAACCCGCCCGACGACCCGGTCGTCACGATTACCCGTTCCGCCGGTACATCGGCGCCGTAGACTTCACGGTAGTGCCGCCCGATGCGCTCCCGCAGCGCCGGAATGCCGAGTGCCGCGACATAGCCGATGCGATCGGCATCGAGCGCGGCATGGGCGGCGCAAAGCGCGCCCTTGGGAGCCGGCGTGCTGGGCTGGCCGACCTCGAGATGAATGACCGTGTCGCCAGCGACTTCCTTCTCGGCGGCCGCCGCCATGACATCCATGACGATGAACGGATCGACCGCGCCGGAACGGCGCGAAATCTTGCCCGACATCACGCCGCTCTTAACGGCTGATAGCCAGAAGCGCGAGCCCGGCTCCCGCAGGATCGATCGCGGTCTGGCAGGCCTCGGCACCGCCGCGCAGGCCCTCCGGGCAAACAATGGCATTGACGTAGCCGCCCTGTCCGCGACGCGCCGCCAGCACTGCGGCCACTTTCTGTCCGTCCTCCACCGTTGCCCTTGCCACGGCCCCGGTTGCCTGGGAGGCAGTTGCCGCTCCGCCGCCGGCGCCGGCGAAGACGAATTCGCCGCTGCCGGGATAGGCGATGATCATCGGGCTCACCGACGCTGCGTCCGGTGTCGGCGAGCCGAGCAGCATGCCGGTCCCCGGGACGGCCATGCGGGCACCGAACAGCTGGCCCATGGAAAGGCTGCACGCCGCAGCATTACCTTTATCATCGACCGCGGCCAGGCCGGAGAAGCCGCCCGAGTTGGCCGGCGCAGCTCCGCCCGGCGCCTGGCCGCGCCACCCCGCCAGCGCTGCGGCACCGGCCATCGGCGGTGGCGCCACATAGACACGCAGACGGCCAAAAGCGCCGGTACCTTCACTCACAGGCGGCCCTGCCTGTGGCACGGCGTTGCGCAGCGAAGCGAGGGGCAGGCTGCCGCCCATCTGTGAGATCTGATCGGACAGGGTGCGCGCGAACGTTCCCTGGAAGAAATCGACTCCGCCGCGCGAACGAACGATGCCCAATGTCGCGGCCAATTCAGGCTGTACCCAGTTGTCACCCTCGGCCAGCGGCGCGCCGCCGGGTCCGCTGAAGATGCGCTGAGCTTCACGGTCCGCACCGAGGAGTGCAGCACCGGCCTGGAGGTCCCTGGACAAGGCCCGGGATACGGGCGCACCGAACCGGGCCAGCCTCTCGCCGGGCGCGACCACCTGTTCCCACCGCGCCTGACCGTGGCGCACATGCATCAGGGTCATGGCACGAACGCCAACTGGGACCGTGAAGGCTACTCCGTTGACCGGGCCGGGTGCGGCGGCTGGCGCAAAGACGAACGATTCCGTGACCAATTTCTTGCTGTTGTGCACAATACAGGCGCCCGAAGCGCCGAGCCCGCCCGCCGACGGCAAAGTGACGGCAAGGGCGAAATACATGGCGATCGCGGCGTCGGTGGCGTTGCCGCCGTTCAGCAGCGTCTCGCGCCCTACTTCCGCCGCCCGGCTCTCGTCGGCCGAGACCGCTGCGAATGTCGCGCTACGAACAAGGGGAGAAAGGAAGGTCCTGCCGGGCGATCGTCCGGTCGGGTTTGCCGCGTTAGCATCCCGGTCGGTCACCCTGTCTGTCTCACTTTGGCCACAAGCCGACAGCAAAAAGACTGGAACAAGCACCAAGCTGCACAATTGACGCAGCCGCAGTGCATTCCTAGCTTGCCTATCACCCATGTTGCCCGTGCTCAGACGCATCATCATCCTCATATCTCTCTCGCTGCTCGCGCTGGCGCCGCTTCGTGCCGCCTCCGCCCAGCAAGGTCAACGGCTCAATCTGGTTCGGGACGCCGAGATAGAGAACACCATCCGGTCCTTCGTCGTCCCGATCTGGAAGGCTGCGGGGCTGAATCCCAATGCCGTCGAGATCATGATCGTCCAGGACGGCTCCCTCAACGCTTTCGTGGCCGGGGGCCAGCGGATATTCATTAATACCGGCCTGATCATGCGAACCGAAACGCCCAACCAGCTGATCGGCGTGCTTGCCCACGAAAGCGGCCATATCGCCGGCGGGCATCTCGCACGCATGCAGGAAGAATTGCGGTCGCTATCGACCCTGCAGATCCTCGAGACGATCCTTGCCGGCGGCGCATTGGCCGGTGGTTCCATGGCGGGAGGCGGCGCGGGCCGCGGCGGGCCGACCGGGAGCGCGACCAGCGCGCCGGGATCGATCCTTTCGTTCCTTAAATACTCGCAAACCCAGGAGTCTGCCGCCGACCAGGCGGCGATGAACTACCTCCAGCGCACTGGCCAGTCTCCCAAAGGCTCGATCGAGTTCCTGCGCACCCTGCAAAAGGAAGAGCGCATGGCGATCACCCGGCGCGACCCCTATCTGTCGACCCATCCGCTGACACCCGAGCGCATCTCGGCGTTCGAGGCGGCCGCCGCGCGCTCGCCTTACGTCAATACGCCGGACTCGCCGAAATTCGTCGAAATGCATCAACGCATGGTCGCCAAGCTCTACGGATTCGTCGCTCCCGACCTTGCGCTGCAGCGCTATAGCGAGGCCGATCGTTCGGTGCCCGCGCGCTATGCCCGTGCCATCGCTCTCTACCGCAAAGGCGCCCTCGGTTCCGCGTTGCTCACCATTGACGGCCTGTTGAAGGAGTATCCCAACGACCCCTACTTCAATGAAGTGCGCGGCCAGATGCTGTACGAGAACGGCCGGGCTGCCGAGGCTGTCGTGTCGTACCGCCGGGCCGTCCAGTTGCTGCCGTCGGCTGGCATTCTGAAAATCGACCTTGCCCGAGCCCTGCTCGACACCAACAATCCTGCGAATGACCGCGAGGCCATCCGCAACCTGGAACTTGCCGTCCAGCAGGAAGCCAGCTCCTTCGAGCTGTGGCGTCTTCTGGCGGCCGGCTATTCCAAGCAGAACAACCCCGGAATGACATCGCTCGCCCGCGCGGAGATGGCGATCCTTCGGGGCGAACGCGCCGAAGCGCAATCTCACGCCGCGACCGCGGACCGTACCCTGCCGCCCGGTACCCCGGCGTGGCAGCGCGCGCAGGACATAAAGGCCTACATCAACAGCCGGCCGCGCCGATAGCGGCCCCTCCGGTCGCGGCGCCGATCCCTCGAGCTACCTTTGGAGTTCCCACAATGCGTTCGATCCTTCTCGTCCTCGGTGCGGCCCTGATTGGCGGCGGTGCCCTCCTCGCCGTCGGCACCATTACACCGGCTCGAACCGCCAGTTCGGCCGTGCCGGCCGAGAATGCCGAGAAGGCGGCCCTGGGGAAGGAAATCCGCGAGTACCTGATCGCCAACCCTGAAGTGCTGGTCGAGGCGATGCAGGTACTTGAACGCAAGCAGGACGGCCAGCGCGAGGCGGTCACCCAAAAGGCGATCCGCGAGCACAAGGCCGAACTGTTTGGCGACCCGGAGAGCCCGACCGGCGGCAACGCCGGCGGCGACGTCACCATCGTCGACTTCAACGACTATCAATGTCCTTACTGCAAGCGCGCGCATCAGGCGGTGAAGTCGGTGATGTCGGCCGACAGCAAGATCAGAATTGTCTACAAGGACCTCCCGATCCTGGGTGAGACCTCACGAATTGCCGCACTCGCCGCGCTCGCCGCGGTCGCACAGGGCAAGCACCTTGCGCTCCACGAAGCGTTGATGGAGTACAGCGGCAAACTGGATCGCGCGCGAATTCTGGAGATCGCGGCTTCCGTCGACCTCGACGTCGCCCGTCTCGAAAAGGACATGGACGACCCCAAGTTCAAGCAGATCATCGAACGCAATATGGCGCTGGCTGCCGCCTTGGGAATCCGCGGCACACCTGCATTCGTGGTCGGCGACCAGTTCGTGCCCGGTGCCGTCGACGCTGATACGCTGAAGCAGCTGATCGCCAGCGCCCGCAAGCGCTAACGGGCGAGCGTCGCCGACAGCGCCAAAGCATCGACCAGATCCGCGCCTGGCCTTGAGAGATAGTCGAGCCGGTCAAGTCCGAGCGGCGGATCAGGCCGGGCATCGAGCGTCAAGGTACCGCCCTGCTCGACGAAGCGCGCCACGGTATCGAGAACCTGGGTCATGTTCGGCGTAATCAGCACGCCCGCCGGCTGATACTTGCGGATATCGAGCGCCAGATTGGTCCG
>CALFRN010000287.1 GCA_937919085.1 uncultured Reyranella sp. | reverse complement strand
GAGCTGCCCGGACTTTCGGTACGCGTCGGCAACGCTAACTGGGATCAGCGCCACAACATCGCGGGCTACGACGCGGCGATGTATCCGCTGCCGCCGTGGCAGCCGTCCGGCGGCTTCACCATCGACCGCGCGCTGGTATACGGCTTCATGCGCCAGGAATCGGCGTTCAGCCCCAGGGCACGTTCGCGCGTCGGCGCCATGGGCCTGATGCAACTCATGCCGAGCACGGCGCGGCTCGTGGCCAACAAATACGTACCCGACCAGGCCGGCGCCAACGCCTGGGAGCCCGCCACCAACATCGCGCTCGGCCAAGCCTACATCGGCCAGCTCCTGGACTCGGTCGACAACAACCTGGTGCGTACCGCGGCCGGCTATAACGGCGGTCCGGGCAACGTGATCAAATGGGACGGCACGCTGAATGCCGACCAGGATCCGCTGCTCTACATCGCCTCGATCCCGCTCCACGAGACGCGCGACTTCGTGCAGCGGGTGCTGGCGAATTACTGGATCTACCAGATCCGGCTCGGCGAACCGACGCCGTCGCTCGATCAGATCGCGGCCCATGAATGGCCGCGCTACGCCCCGCAGAGCGTGCGGCGCTAGCCATGGGGCCATTGTCGGGTGTGAAGGTCGTCGAATTCTGCCAGGTCCTGGCCGGGCCGTATTGCGGCATGCTGTTGGCGGACATGGGCGCCGAGGTGATCAAGGTCGAGCCGCCGGACGGCGACATGATGCGCCAGTGGCCGCCGATCAATGACGGCTTCAGCGAGAACTTCGCCTCGATCAACCGCAACAAGCGTTCGGTCGTGCTCGATCTCAAGGATCCGGCGCACAAGGCGGCGGCGCGCCGGCTGGTGCTTTCGGCCGATGTCGTGCTCGAGAACAACCGGCCGGGCGTGATGGATCGTCTCGGCCTCGGCTACGAATCGTTCCGCGCCGAAAAGCCCGGCCTTATCTATTGCTCGATCTCGGCCTTCGGCCAGAGTGGGCCGCGGTCGGCCGAGGGCGGCTTCGACGTCACGGTTCAGGCGATGAGCGGCATCATGAGCGTTACCGGCGAGCCCGATGGCGCTCCCGTAAAGTGTGGCGTGCCGGTTTCCGATGTCGGCACGGGCCTTTATGCCGCCTTCACCATCGCCTCGCTGTTGCGCCGAGTTGCGGGCGGCGGGGAAGGCGCGCACGTCGACGCCTCGATGCTGGGCTGCAGCCTCGGCATGGCGGCGCTGCAGACCAGCGAGTATTTCGGCACCGGCCGCGACCCCAAAAAGCTCGGCTCGGCACATCCGCGCAATGCGCCCTATCAGGCCTTCAAGGCAAGTGACGGCCATTTCGTGATCGCCGCCGGCAACAACAAGCTCTGGGAGGCGGTGACACGAGTCGTCGGCCGGCCCGACCTGTTGGACGACCCGCGTTTCAAGACGACGCTGCTGCGGGCCGAGCATCAGGTGGCGCTGAAGGACCTGCTCGAGGTCGAGTTCGCCCGGCAGGGCGTCGACCACTGGCTTGCCGCGTTTGAAAAAGCCGGCGTCCCGCAGGGCCGCATCAACACCTACAGCCAGATCCTGGCCGATCCCCAGGTCCAGCACATGGGCTGGATCGAGGAAATGGAATTGCCGTCGGGCACCAGGACGAAGACCTTCGGCACGCCGGTGAAGATTTCCGGCACCGATCTTGGCAAGCGGCGCGAGCCGCCGGCGCTCGGCGCCGACACCGAAGCCGTGCTGGGCAGCGCGGCATTGCGAAAGGCAGCGCAATGAGCATCGACCGACTGCGCCGTTTCATCGGCGACATGACTTCGCTGGTGGGCGGCGCATGGCAGGACAAGGACGAGGCGGCAACCGTCGACGTCGGCGCCAAGCTGCTGGGTGAGCTGGTGAAGCACGACGACTGGCTGCCCGAAGCCACCGCCAAGGGGCCGCCGCACGGCTACGCGCAGAACCTGCTGTGGTGCGATCCATTCGAGCGCTTCTGCGTGGTGAGCTTCGTGTGGGCGCCTGGTGCCGTGACGCCGGTGCACGATCACGAAATGTGGGGGCTGGTCGGCATGCTGCGCGGCTCGGAGACGTCGCTGCGCTTCGTGCGCGATGCGGCGACGGGCGCACTGGCACCGGGCGGCCTGACGAAGCTGGCGCCGGGCGACGTCGAGGTGTTGCGGCCCTCCGAGGGCGACATCCACCAGGTGACGAACACGCTGGCCGACCGGAGTTCGATCAGTATCCACGTCTATGGCGGCAACATCGGCGCGGTGCGCCGGCACACGTTCGATGTGAAGACAGGCGAGCCCAAGCTGTTCGTGTCGGGCTACACCAACCGCGAGCAACCGAATATCTGGGACCGTTCGGCGGAGACCAGGGCAGCCGGCCCTTAAGCTTCGAACGCGCGTTAGTGTTTGTGCGGATGGGGATGGGTGGGGTCGACCCAATAAACCTCTTCGACCTTCTCGGCTGGCGTGAGGTCGATGTTGATCGCCACGGCCTCGTTGTCGGAACGGACCAGAACGCATTCCAGCGGCTCGGTCTCCGAGGCGTTGATCTCCTGGTGCGGCACGTAGGGCGGCACATAGATGAAGTCGCCGGGTCCGGCCTCGGCCGTAAACTGGAGCTGGTCGCCCCAGCGCATGCGGGCGCGGCCCTTCACGACATAGATCACGCTTTCGAGGTGGCCGTGATGATGGGCGCCGGTCTTGGCATGGGCGTGGATGGTGACGGTGCCGGCCCACAGCTTCTGCGCGCCGACGCGGGCGAAATTGATCGCCGCGGCGCGGTTCATGCCCGGGGTCTGGGCGGTGTTGGCGTCCAGCGAGTTGGCGGGAATGACGCGCACACCATCGGTTTTCCAGTCGGTCATGACAATGATCTAGGGTGTATGCCTCGCCACTACAAGCGAGGAACGTTATGGTGATTGCATGAACAAAATTGATGAGAGCAAGCCGTTCAAGCCGGTGAACATCGCTGTTCTGACGGTTTCCGATACCCGCACGCTCGAGACCGACAAGTCGGGTGATGCCCTGGTCGAGCGCATCGCCCGCGACGGCCACACATTGGCCGGTCGCGCCATCGTTACCGACGATGTCGCGCTGATCCGCGCCCAGGTGAAGAAATGGATCGACGATCCCAGGGTCGAGGTCGTCATCACCACCGGCGGCACCGGCGTCACCGGCCGCGACGTCACGCCCGAGGCGCTGGAGGCGCTATTCGAAAAGAAGATCGAAGGCTTCGGCGAGACCTTCCGCTGGATCTCCTTCCAGAAGATCGGCACCTCGACCATGCAGAGCCGCGCCACCGCCGGCGTCGCCAACGCCACCTACATCTTCGCCCTGCCGGGCTCGACCGGCGCCTGCAAGGACGGCTGGGACGACATCCTGCGCCAGCAACTCGACATCCGCTTCCGGCCCTGCAACTTCGCCGAGCTGATGCCGCGGTTGAACGAGGGCAAAGCACCCAGGAGCGGGTGAGAGTCGGTGGTCGATGCTCTTCTGGCGGCGCTGAGGCAGCGGCCGCGTTTCGCCGCTCTGACCTCAGAGGATCTCGAACTGCTGCCGGCGACCGGCACGGCACACGGCCACGTGCGCCTGCCCGATGGCCTGATCGCGCGTGTCGCCTACGCCTACGAGGGCGATGCCGGCGCGGCAGCCCGGCTCGAAACCCAGGCGGCGGCGTTTCGGCTCCTGGCGCCCAGCGGATGTACGCCGGCCCTGCATGATGTGCTGCCGCCGCGCGAAGGACTTCCGGGCGGCGCGCTGATCGTCGATCGCATCGTCGGTCAGGTTCCGGCATTGCCGCGCGACCTCGGCGCGATTGCCACCACGCTGGCGGCGATTCACTCGTTGAAGAAACCGCCGGCATCGTCGCCGATCCCGCGCCAGAAGGATCCCTTTCTCGAGACGCTGGCCACGGTCGAGCAGAACGCCATGCGGTTCCTCGACAAGGCGGTGACCGATTCGGGCGCGCGCGCCGAGATCGCCGATGAACTGCGACTGATGCACGATTTGGCGCCGGCCTTTGCCAAGCGGCCGCAGCCGCTCACGGTCGCGCTGGCCGACACCCATCCCGGCAACTTCATCATGGCCGCCGACGGCACGGCCTGGTTCGTCGATCTGGAAAAAGTCCACGTCGGCGCGCCCGCGATCGATCTTGCGCACGCTACGCTGCCGACGTCGACGCTGTGGCATCCCGAGGTCGGAATGATCCTGACGCCGGGGCAGGTGGCGGGCTTCTACGCTCATTATCTCGCGCGGATCGGCAAGGCGCGGGCCGCGGCACTCGAACCCTGGATCATGCCGATGCGGCGGCTGACGTGGTTGCGCACGACGATGTTCATGGCGCGCTGGCGGGTCCAGACCGGCCAGCCGCGCGACCCGGACGATCCCGGCCAGTGGAGTGACGCCGGCCTGGAGCCGGCCATGAGGGTCCATCTGAAAGCCCGGATCGAGCAGTGTCTCGACCGCGACCGGATCCGCGCCATTCGCGCCGAATGGCTATAGCGGCTTCACCATGCGGATCGTCTCGGACTCGAAGCCGCCGCGTTTGTAGAAATCGATGGCCCGGCGATTGTCGGCGAACACGTCGAGGCACAGGAACCGGTAACCGCGTAATCGCGCCCAGTCTTCGGCGGCGGCCATGAGGCAAGTAGCGACACCCGATCCTTCCGCGTCCTTGTCGACGGCGAGCAGCGAGACATAGCCGCAGGGCTCGTCGGTCACGCCGTCCTTGCCGGGCCGCATGTGGACGTAGCCCAGCCGGCGCCCGTCGTTCGACCAGGCGACGAGAGTCTGCGTGTTGCCATCGGTGGCGGCCAAGGTCGCCGCCATGTAGCGGGACTGAAAGCCTTCCATTGCGGCAAGGTCGTGCCAGGCAGGGCCGGGAACGCCGGACAGGCGCGGCGACAAAGCTTGCAGGAAGTCCCCATCTTCGGGACGGGCGGTGCGTAACTCGAGGGTCGTCATTGCTCTCCTCTAGATGTGGCAGCGCCGGCATACAACGACCGCAATACGCAGTTGCTTGACTCGTTCACTTTTTGTTCTGATAGTCAATGCATGAGGCCGACCGCTCCGCCCGACTATCCCGACGATCCGATCGCCGAGCCTGCACATAAGGGCCGTGGCGCCTTGTCGAACGAGACCAGCCGCTACGATAGCGAGAAGCGCATCCGCACCACCGACGGCTGGGAAGCCGAAGCGGCGGCTGCGGCGGAAGATGACGACCTGCCGCCTTTGCGCACGACCCTGACGCGCGATGCCACGCGAACCATCCTGGCACGCAATTCCTCGCCCGACATTCCCTTCGACCGCTCGATCAATCCCTATCGCGGCTGCGAGCATGGTTGCATCTATTGCTTCGCCCGGCCGACCCACGCCTATCTCGGCTTGTCGCCCGGTCTCGATTTCGAGACCAAGATTCTCTTCAAGCCAGAGGCGGCGAAACTGCTTGCAGCCGAGCTGGCGTCGCCCAAATACCGCTGCGACGTGATCGCCATGGGCACCAACACCGATCCCTACCAGCCGGTCGAGCGCGAGCTCAAGGTGACGCGCCAGATCCTGCGGGTGTTGAGCGACTTCAACAACCCGGTGGGAATCGTCACGAAGAACCACATGGTGACGCGCGATATCGACATCCTGGGTGACATGGCCAAGCGCAATCTCGTCGAGGTGTTCCTGTCGGTGACGACGCTCGACCGCGATCTCGCCCGCGCCATGGAACCGCGCGCCTCGACGCCCAAGCGCCGGCTCGACGCCATCAGGGCACTGGCGGAGGCCGGCATTCCGGTGGGCGTCATGACCTCGCCGATGATCCCGGGGCTGAACGACCACGAAATGGAGTCGATCCTCGAGGCCGCGATGGATTGCGGCGCCACGCGCGCCGGCTACATCGTTCTGCGCCTGCCGCTCGAGATCAAGGAACTGTTCGAGGAATGGCTGCGCGCGAACCGACCCGACCGGGCCGAGCGCGTGCTGTCGCTGATCCGCCAGATCCGCGGCGGCGAACTCTACCAGGCCGAGTTCGGCAAGCGCATGAAGGGCGAGGGTCCGATCGCGCAGCTGCTCAGCGCGCGCTTTGCCGCGGCCGCCAAGCGGCTCGGCCTCAACCGCACGCGCTACCGGCTCGATACTTCCGCCTTCCATGTCCCCGCGTCCGCACGCATCGCCCTGGCCGACGCCAAGGGCGACGGACGGCAGATGCGGCTTTTCTAACACCCCGTCATCTCGACCGGAGCCGAGCGAAGCGAGGCGTAGCGGAGAGACCTTGCTTCAGCCTGCAAGATTGATGGGCCTAT
>CALFRN010000286.1 GCA_937919085.1 uncultured Reyranella sp. | reverse complement strand
GCCGAGCGGCGCGAACTCGCGCTGCTGCGCAATCCGGCGCCCGCCCCAGCATCCATTCCGGCAATCGACGAGACGGCACTGGCCGAACGGCTGCTCGCGCTGATCGAACAGCGCCAGCTCGCGCGGAGTCAGCCGGCTGCTCCTGCCGCGACGCCGGCCGCCGGCGATTGCCCCAGCAAAATCAACGACGTGGATGGCGGTTCGTGACTCCGCCGCCGGCGCAATTAGGTGGCGCGCAGCGCCCGCCAGATGCGCTCCGGCGTCGCCGGCATGTCGAGTGCGGTGACGCCGGCCGGCCGCAGGGCATCGAGGATTGCGGCCATGACCGTCTGCGGCGCCGCGATGCAACCGGCCTGCCCCGCCCCCTTGACGCCGAGCGGGTTGGCCTCCGTTGGCCGCTCGACCAGGTCGATGTCGAAGGCCGGCAGGTCGTCGGCCCGCGGCAGGGCATAGTCCATCAACGAGCCGCTCAGCAGCTGGCCGGACGAGTCGTCGTAGACGGTGTGCTCCAGCAGCGCCTGGCCGATGCCCTGGGCGACGCCGCCCTGGACCTGGCCTTCGGTCAGCATCGGGTTGATCAGGCGGCCGTAGTCGTCGATCGCGGTGTAGCGCAGCAGTGCCGCCGCGCCGGTCTCGGGATCGATCTCGACTTCGGCGACATGACAGCCGCTGGGAAAGGTGAAGACATCGGTGATGTTCAGCACATGCTCGCCGAGGCCGCCGGTTGCGGGTGCCATGCCGTCGGGCAGGTTGGCGGGATCGGCGGCGCTTTGCGCAAGTGTCGCCAGTCCGATCCCGCGATCGCTGCCGCGCACCGTGAAGCGGCCTTCCTTGTAGTCGAGATCGCCTTCCTGGGCCTGCAGCAGGTGGGCGGCCAGCCGCCGCGCGGTCGCGAGCGCGGCATCCATTGCCTTCACCAGCGCCGCACCGCCCATGTGCATGGACCGCGCGCCACCGTGCCCCGCGCCGCTCTTCACTGCCCGCGTGTCGGCCTGCACGTAACGGAAGACGCCGATTGCAAGGCCGAGCCGGGTCGCGGCGATCTGGGCAAAGGCGGTCTCGTGGCCCTGGCCGTTGGACTCGGTGCCGAGCGCGATGGTGACAGTGCCGTCGGGCGCGAAGCGCACTTCGGCACCTTCGTTGGGGGCGCCACGCGAGGTCTCGAGAAAGCAGCCGATGCCGATGCCGCGCAGCCGGCCCCTGGCCTTCGATTCCGCGCGCCGCGCCTCGAAGCCCTTTACGTCGCCACGGCCGACGGCGGCGTCGAGGTTGGCCACGAAGCCTCCCGAATCGATCGCCATGCCCATCGCGGTCCGGTGCGGGAACGAGGCGATCAGGTTCTGCCGCCGCAGGTCGGCAGGCTCGCGGCCAAGCTTGCGCGCGGCCGCCTCGATGGCGCGTTCGATGATGTAGTTGGCCTCGGGCTTGCCGGCGCCGCGGTAGGCATCGACCGGCACCGTGTTGGTGAAGGCGCCATGCACCTCGACCGCGATGGCGGGAATGTCGTAGACGCCGCCCTGCGCCGTCGAGGCGGCGACGACCGACGCGCCAGGGCCGTTGCCCGACAGATAGGCGCCGAGGTTGGCGACCATCGCCACGTCGAGCGCCAGAAAGCGGCCGGAGGCATCGAGCGCGAGCCTGGCCGAGGCGGCGATGTCGCGGCCCTGGGCACCAGTCACGAAGTCCTCGGCGCGCTCGGCAATCCACCTCACCGGCCGGCCAAGCCGGCGCGCCGCCCACAGCAGCAGCACCCATTCGGGATAGAGGAAGTTCTTCATCCCGAAGCCGCCGCCGACATCGGGCGCATGGAGCTGGATGCGCTCGGGCGGAACCTTGAAGACGAACTCGGCAAGCTGGCGGCGGATGCCATGCAGCCCCTGCCCGGTCAATTCGAGATCCATGGTATCGGTCGCGGCGTCGTAGCGGCCGATGCCGGCGCGCGGCTCGAGCGGCACCACGATCACGCGGTTGTTCATCACCTCGATGGCAACGACGTGGGCGGCGTCCTTCATCGCTTGCGCCACGGCCTCGGCACCGCCGCGGTGGACATGGAAGGCGAGGTTGCCCGGCGCCTGCTCCCAGATCGCCGGCGCCCCGGCCGCAAGTGCGGCCTTGCCGTCGACGACGGCGGGCAGCGGCCCGTAGTCGACCTCGACCAGCTCGGCCGCTTCGCGTGCGGCCTCGATACTGTCGGCCACGATGAAGGCCACGGGATCGCCGACGTGACGCACGCGATCCTGCGCCAGTGCCGGGCGCGGCGGCACGATCAACGGCGTCACCGCCGCCAGGCACGGCATCGGGCCGAGGCCGTCGGCCGCGAGATCGGCGGCGGTGGCGACCAGATGCACGCCGGGCAGCGCCGCCGCCCGCGCAACATCGATCCGCCGGACCAGCGCATGGGCGTGCGGCGAGCGCAGCACGTGGCTGTGCAGCGCGCTGCCCACATCGATGTCCTCGACATAGCAGCCGCGCCCCAGCAGGAAGCGCTCATCCTCGAGGCGGCGGACCGATCGCCCGTCCCGGCTTCTGGCGGCCATCTAGTAGCCTGCCCTTGCTTCCGTACGCGCCACCGGGCCGGGTTCGCCGTCATGGTCGAGCAGCGTCTGCACGAGGCGGCGGAACCGGGTCGGGCCGGCATCGAGGCTGGTCGGCAGCATGCGGCGGCCTGGGTCCAGGTCGATCAGTTTCTGCTGCGCCTCGATGATCGCCCTGTCCTCGTCGAAGGCGGCCTCGACGATGGCGAACAGGCGGCCGAGACGATCCGGATCGATATCGGCGCTGCGTGCGCCGGCGGCGTAGAAGTAGCGCGTCGTGCGGTCGGTCATCGGTGTCACGGCCTGGTCGTCGTAGCGCAGGAACAGCGGCGTATCCTGGGGCGGCGCCAGCTTGCAGAGATCGGCGGTGCCGGCAGCATAAAAGGCGGTGCGCAACAGGAAGATGCCGGGGAATACGAAGTCGTAGCTGTTCCACAGGTCGAGCGTGTCGCCCCAGCGCTTCATGAAGCTGCGCGCCGGCTGGCCGCGCAGCCAGCGCTCGACGCGCAGGCCCCGCTCGAGTGGCAGGATACGCGGCCGCTCGTCGGCCCATTGCGGCATGTCGAAACCCAATGTCTTCTCGTGCGCGAAGGTCAGGTGCGAGAGATCGAGCAGGTTGTCGTCGATCAGCAGATAGTGCGCAGCGAAGTCCTTCTGGCCGGCCTGCATGCGATAGCCGGGATCGTCGAGCCGCACCGACCCCGGAATCGACGAGGGATCGGCCGCGGCCTCCTCGCCCATCCAGACCCAGATCCAGCCGCCGCGCTCGACGGCAGGGTAACGCCGCACGCAGGCACTTTGAGGAATGAGCTTCTGGCCGGGGATTTCCACGCAGCGCCCGTCCGGCGCGAATTTCAGTCCATGGTACATGCAGCGCAGATCGTCTTGTTCGAGCCGGCCCATCGACAGCGGCGCGAAGCGGTGGCAGCAACGATCCTCCAGAACCACGACAGTACCGTCAGCTTTGCGGTAGAGCGCCAGCGGCTGCTCGATGATGGTGCGCGCCACGATGCGGCCGGCTTCGAGTTCATGCGACCAGCCGGCGACGTACCAAGCGTTGCGTACCCACATCTGATCCTCCCGGACCGTTTTGTTGCAGCAAGCATACACCATTGACGGCGCCGGGCGACCGTCCGACGCTGGCCGGGTACGGCTCACGCAGCCCATTTCATTGGAGGAAACATGATCGATCTACATTACTGGCCGACACCCAACGGCAAGAAAGTCACCATCCTGCTCGAGGAGTGCGGGCTACCCTACAGGATCGTCCCCGTGAACATCGGACGCGGCGACCAGTTCAAGGACGAGTTCCTCGAGATGAACCCCAATCACCGCATGCCGGTGATGGTCGATCACGAACCGAAAGGCGGCGGCAAGCCGATCGTGGTCTTCGAGTCCGGTTCGATCATGATGTACATAGCCGAGAAGGCCGGCAAGTTCTGGCCGCAGGACGTGCGCACCAAGTACGAGGTCAACCAGTGGGTCGTCTGGCAGATGGCCAACCAGGGGCCGAAGTCGGGCGAGTGCGGCCACTTCCGCCGCGTCGACCAGGCCAAGGAAGGCGACCAGAAGTACGCCATCACCCGCTTTACCGACGAGGTGAACCGCCTCTACGGCGTGCTCAACAACCGCCTCCACAAGCACAAGTATCTTGCCGGCGACCAGTACACCATCGCCGACATGATCTGCTACCCTTGGACCATCAACTGGAAGTTCCAGGGTCAGGACATCGAGGAGTTCAAGTATTTCAAGCGTTGGTTCGAGGAACTGGGCGAACGTGCGGCGGTGAGGAAGGGCATGGCGGTCGGCGCCGACCTTTCGGTCGACAACACCAAGCTGCCGCCCGAGGAACAGGCCCGCATCCGCAAGATGATGTACAACCAGCGCGCCCGGCCGGTGCCGGCCTGATCCGTCAGGGTGCCTTCGACAGCGGCGGCGCGACGTCCTCGAGCGGGCGTCGCTCCGCCGCGACGCCGAGCTTCAGCGTGACCAGGGCTGCGGCCACCATCATGGCGGCGCCCAGCAGGTAGCCGGAGACGACATCGCCGCGGCTGCCGCTGTCGATCAGGACGCCGAACAGCCATGGCCCGCCGACGCCGCCCAGCAGGGTGCCGAAGGCGTAGAACAGCGCAATGGTGAGCGCCCGGATTTCCAGCGGGAAACATTCGCCGACCGTGAGATAGGCCGCACTCGCCGCCGCCGAGGCGAAGAAGAAGACGATGCTCCACATCGCTGTCTGCGTCGTGGCGTCGAGCACGTCGATGTAGAACAGCTCGCCGGTGACGGCGAGCAGCACTCCGGACAAGGCATAGGTGGCGGCTATCATCGGCTTGCGGCCGAGCGTGTCGAACAACGGCCCGAGCAACAGCGGGCCCAGGAAGTTGCCGACGGCAAATGGCAGGATGTAGAGACCGACCTTGTCGGCGGCGATGCCATAGAACCGCGTCAGCACCAGAGCGTAGGTGAAGAAGATGGCGTTGTAGATGAAGGCTTGCGAGATCATCAGCACCAGGCCGAAAGTGGTGCGGCCGGGATAATCGCGCAGCAACGTGCGGGCCACGGAGACCAGCGTGGTCTTGTGCCGATCGCCCAGCATCAGGGTCGCGGCGACCGGCGCCAGCGTCACACGCTCGCTCGCTGAGACCTGGGCCTCGATGCCGGCCATCACCCGCTCAGCCTCCTCCGGCCGGCCATGGATCATCAGCCAGCGCGGACTCTCGGGCAGAAAGCGCCTGAGATAGAGGATGACCAGCCCGAGCACGGCGCCGCTGCCGAATGCCACCCGCCAGCCCATGTCGGGGCCCAGCACCTCGGGGTCGAGCAGCCAGACCGACAGCACCGCGCCGCCGGCCGCGCCGACCCAGAAGCTGCCGTTGATGGCGAGGTCGATACGGCCGCGCAGCCGTGCCGGGATCAGTTCCTGGATCGCCGAATTGATCGCCGAGTACTCGCCGCCAATGCCAGCGCCGGTGAGGAAGCGAAAAAACAGGAAGCTGGTGAAATCCCAGGAGAAGGCGGTAAGCGCCGTGGCGACGAGGTAGACGCCGAGGGTCACGTTGAAGAGCTTCTTGCGGCCCAGCAGGTCGGTGAGATGACCGAAGAACAGGCTGCCGAGGACGGCTCCGGCCAGATATGCGCTGCCGGTGAGGCCGACCTGCTCGGCCGTGAGCTGAAGTCGCGGGCTGGTCTGGAGCGCCGCGGCGACCGAACCGGCAAGCGTCACCTCGAGACCGTCCAGGATCCAGGTGATGCCCAGCGCCACCACGACGAGGCGGTGAAAGCGGCTCCACGGCAGACGATCGAGACGCGCCGGCACGTCGGTAAGGGTTCGTGTGTCGGTAGCCATCAGCAGCAACAATCTGGGGTCAACGTGGATGCTGGCCGGCGTTGGATCGGCCAATTCCCCCTGCAAGTCTGGCCTGCCGGGGGCGCGATGGTGTCGTGTCGCGACAATGATATCATGCCACGATGAGCGACAACACGATGGCGGCAGGTGCCGCGCCTGCGCCAAGTCCGCCCGCCGCGGTTTCCGCTGCCGCTACCGGCACAACCTTCGCGGTTATCCTGTCGCTGAGCTTCTGCCACCTGCTGAACGACATGATGCAGTCGCTGGTACCGGCGCTCTATCCCATCCTGAAGGATTCATACGCCCTGAGCTTCGGCCAGATCGGGTTGATCACGCTCGCCTTCCAGTGCACGGCCTCGATGCTGCAACCGGTGGTCGGGCTGTATACCGACCGCAAGCCGCAGCCCTATTCACTTATGGTCGGCATGGGGTTCACCCTGATCGGCCTGCTGCTGATGTCCCAGGCGAGTTCCTACCCGCTGATCCTGCTTGCCGCCGCGCTGATCGGCATGGGCTCCTCGGTCTTCCACCCCGAAGCCTCGCGGGTGGCGCGCATGGCCGCCGGCGGCCGCTATGGTCTGGCGCAGTCGCTGTTTCAGGTCGGCGGCAACATGGGCTCGGCGGCCGGCCCTCTGCTCGCCGCCTTCATCGTCGTGCCGTACGGACAACGCAGCATCGTTTGGTTCTCCGCCGCTGCACTGATCGCCATGGCGGTACTGTTCCAGATCGGCGGCTGGTACGGACGCCGGCGGACCGCGTCGAACACGTCGGTCCGCGCCAAGGGCAGCGTCGTGGACGCGGCGATCTCGACCTTGTCGCGGCGCCGCGTCGGCGTCGCGGTCGCCGTCCTGGTGGCGCTGCTTTTTTCCAAGAACGTCTACAGCGCCAGCCTCGGCTCCTACTTCACCTTCTATCTCATCGGGAAATTCGGCGTCGAAATCGAGACCGCACAGCTCTACCTGTTCGCCTTCCTGGTCGGCATCGTGGCCGGCACCATCGGAGGCGGCATCGTCGGCGACAAGGTTGGCCGCATTCCAGTGATGTGGTTCTCGATCGTCGGCGCCCTGCCCTTCGCGCTGATGCTGCCCTACGCCAACCTGTTCTGGACCGGCGTGCTCGCCGTCATGGTGGCGGCGATCATGGCCTCGGCCTTCTCCGCCATCCTGGTCTATGCCCAGGAACTGCTGCCGGGCCGGGTCGGGCTGGTGGCCGGTATGTTCTTCGGCTTCTCGTTCGGCCTGGGCGGCCTCGGCGCCGCGGCCCTCGGTCAGCTCGCCGATCTCACCAGCATCGAGACGGTCTATAAAGTGACACCGTTCCTGCTCCTGCTCGGTCTGTTGACGGCATTCCTGCCACGCCAGCCGAGCAAGCCTCGGCACGGCTGACTTCCCTCTCCCGTTGGCCCGCTTGTTGCAGGACTTGCACCGCCGAGACTAGACTTGATGCGGCGTCCGGCGTTCATCGGACCCAAGAGGGAGGGGATCATGCGACATGTGATGAGGTGTGCGACGCTCGCAATCGGCGCCGCGCTGCTGGCGTTGCCGGCTGCTGCACAAACCATAACGCTCAGGGCGGCTACGATCGCGCCCAAGACATCGGTCTACAATACGGCGATCGCATTGCCGTTTGCCGACTACGTGAACAAGCTCACCGACGGCAAGGTGAAGATCGAGGTATTCGAAGGTGGCGTACTTGCTCCGGTCTTCAAAATCTACGAGGCGGTGGAAGACGGCCGCGCCGACATCGCGATCGGCCCGGCCTCGTTCCTCGGCGGCAAGGACCCGACCAATCTGATGATCGGCTCGTTTCCGACCGGTCTCGGCGTCGATTCGATCATCGCATGGATGTACAACGATGGCGGCGAGAAGCTCCTGCAAGAGCACCGCAAGGCGACCATGAAACTGCACACCATGGTCCTTGGTGCCGGCCCCTCGGAAATCTTCGCGCATAGCCACAAGCCCATTCGCACGGTCGAGGATCTGAAGGGCCTCAAGTTCAGGACTCTCGGCAACTGGGCTGCCATCATCAAGGACAGCTTCGGTGCCGCGCCGGTCGTCGTACCGGGCAGCGAACTCTATTCTATGCTCGAGAAGAAGGCGATCGACGGCACCGAATACTCGATGCCCAGCGAGAACAAGGCACTCGGTTTCCAGGAAGTTGCCAAGTACATCATCATGCCCGGCATCCATGCCGGGTCGTGGACCTTCGAGGCGGCCATGCGCGAGGACACCTGGAACAAGATCCCCAAGGATCTCCAGGAAAAGATCCACATGGCGGCAAGGTTGGTGACTTTCGAGAGCATGAATTCGATCATCATGCAGGACTTCGCTGCCCTCGGCGCGCTGCTCGGCGGCAAGAACGAGGTCATCATTCTCGACGAGACCTTCAAGAGAAAGGCCAAGGAAGCTGCCCGCAAATGGGCTGCGGACGCGGCCAGCAAGGCCAAGGCCGAAGGCAATCCCTGGCCTGAGCGTGTCGCCAAGTCGATCTTCGACTTCCAGGATCGCTGGGAGAAGTACTCCCCCTACCTCGTGGTGGATCACCAGCCGGACTTCGCGAAGAAGTAACCAGTATCCGGGGTGGTCACCGTGACCACCCCGGCTTCGCAGGGGGCCGCTTCATGAAGAAGACGATTCTGACGAGCGTCTGCCCGGCGCTCGATCGCGTGGGCTGGGCACTGGCGGTCGTGGCCATGGCCGAGGTCGTGGTGATTGTCGCGGTCCAGCTTTACGAAGTCATCGCGCGGTATGTCTTCAATGCGCCGACATTGTGGGGCAGCGACATTGCCTACATGACCAACGGGACGCTGTTCCTGCTCGGTGCTGCTTACACTCTGCGCATGGGTGCCCATATTCGCATCGACTTCCTCGCGATACGGTTGCCGGTACGCATTCAACACGCCATCAATTTGCTGTTTTACGTCGCGGTATTCCTGCCGCTGCTCTGGTTCGTCGGTTCGGCTTCGGCCGTGAAGGCTTGGCAAGCCTACCTGAAGGGCGAACTGGAAAGCATGAGCGCCTGGGAGCCGTTGGTGTGGCCGTTCTACACCGGCATGACGATCGGGCTGGTGGGGCTCGGTCTGCAGGTCGTCGCGGAATCGTTGCGGCATGCCGCCGGCCTGGCCGATCCCGCGTCGGTGCCGCCACCGGGGACGACCGACCCGACCACCCACGCGACCGTCTGAGGACGGGCCGACATGCTGCCGATCCTCATGTTCGTGGTGCTGTTCGCACTGGTATTCCTCGGTGTACCGGTCGCCTTCTCCTTGCTGGCAACGGCCTTCGTTTTCGGCATGGGCATCTTCGGCGACAAGGTCGTCGGCATCCAGCTCTACGGCATGGTCCAGCAGACCGCCCAGCAGTATCTGCTTTCGGCCATTCCGCCCTTCATCGTCATGGGCTGCATTCTCGAGCGCTCCGGAATCGCGGAGCGTCTCTTCCGGGTGCTGCTGCTTTGGATGGGACGTCTGCCCGGCGGCCTTGCTCTGGCAACGATCGCGATGGGCGCGATCTTCGCCGCCTCCACCGGAATCGTCGGAGCCGTCGAGGTTGTGATCGGCGTCATGACCATTCCGGTGATGATGCGCCACGGTTACAAGAAGGACCTCATCGCTGGAACGATCTGCGCCGGCGGCTCGCTCGGGACCATGATCCCGCCCTCGCTGGTGGCCGTGATCTATGCGTCGATTGCCAACATGTCGGTCGGTCAGCTCTACGCGGGCATGCTCCTGCCTGGCCTGCTGATGGTCGGGATGTTTCTCGTCTACATCGTCGCGCGTTGCGTATTCTACCCCCAGGATGGCCCGCCGGTAGCCCGATCGGAGCTGGAGATGCCGCTGGGCGAGAAGATCTGGCTGACAGTGACCGGCTTCGTCCCGGCGGTCGTACTGATCGCGGCGGTGCTGGGAAGCACCATGTTCGGCATCGCCTCGCCGACCGAGGCTGCGAGCGTCGGTGCCTTGTTCGCGCTCCTGCTCGCCATTGTCTATCGCCGGATGACCTGGCCGCTGTTCGTCGATGCAGTGAGAAGGACCTTGCTCATAAACTGCATGATCATGCTGATCGTCGTTGGCGGCACCATGTTCGCTTCGGTGTTCCGCGTGCAGGGCGGCGAGAAGGTAGTTCAGGCGATCGTCGCGGACCTCGACATCGGAAGCTACGGCGTGGTGCTGATTTGCCTCGCCATCGTCTTCGTCGCGGGCTTTATCCTGGACTGGGTCTCCATCGTGCTGATCTGCCTGCCGATATTCATGCCGATCGTGGCCGCGCTAAAGATCGACCCGGTGTGGTTCGCGGTGCTCATGGTGGTGTCGATTCAAACTTCCTATCTCACCCCGCCCATGGCGCCGTCCATTTTCTACCTGAAATCGATCGCCCCGCCTGAAATCACGTACAGGGACATGGCGCGGGGCGTGCTGCCATTTGTCATCGTGCAGGCGACGACGTTGCTGGCCCTGTTGCTCTTACCGCAACTTGCGACTTACCTGCCGAGCCAGCTCAAGGGATTCTAGCCGGCGTCCTTGGCCCGCTCCCGCAGTGCGGCTCGCGAAACCTTACCGAC
>CALFRN010000285.1 GCA_937919085.1 uncultured Reyranella sp. | reverse complement strand
CGACACATTCGAGCAGGCTCTAACCAAGAAGGCGCTTGACGCAGACCGCCCCAGATACTCAGGATCGTAGTTCGGATGAAAACTCGTGATGTTCGCAAGGGGCCGCACGATCGGATGCAGCTCACTACCGGGAGGACTCGTCTATGATCTCGCTGAAACGTAGAAATCTGGTGCCGGCCGGCCTCGTGCTTCTGGCGGCGCTCGCCGGGCCAGGACAGGCCGCCCGTGCGCAAGACAAAGACCTCAGCATGGGCAACGTCAACCCACCGAAGCACGGCACGTCCCAGGCCGCCCAGCAATTCATCGACAAGGTCGCGGAACTCTCCAGCGGCAAGATCAAGATCGCCCATCACCATTCCGGTGCGCTCGGCGGCGAGCGCGAGGTGGTCCAGCAGATCCAGCTCGGCGTCATCGAATTCGGCCCGATAACGACGGCACCGCTGTCGACGGCGATTCCCGAGATGTCGGTGTTCCAGCTCCCCTACATATTTCGCGACTACGCCCACCTCTTCAAGGCGCTCGATGGCAGCGATACACTCACCAAATTCTACTCCGATGTCCTCGACAAGAAGGGTCTCAAGCTGATCGGCTTTTTTGCTGCCGGCTACCGCGGCATCTACGGCCACGCCGCCATCAACGGGCTGGCCGACATCAAGGGCAAGAAGATACGGGTGCAGGAGGACAAGATCCTCGTCGCCACCTTCAAGGCCCTGGGCATGATCTCGACGCCGATCGCCTTCCCGGAAGTGGCCACGGCGCTGCAGACCAAAGTCATCGACTTTGCCGAAGGCGGCATCAACACCTTCTATCACAACAAGTTCTACGACATCGTGAAGTACGTCGCCGACGTGCGCCACACTCACCAGGCCGTTGCCCTGGTGATGTCGAAGGCGGCCTGGGCCAAGCTCGACCCAGCCGGCCAGAAGGCAATTACGGACAGCTGGATTTATGCGCGTGACTTCAACCGCAAGTTCATCCTCGACGAGGACAAGAGCATCCAGGAACTCGTACTGGCCAAGGGCGTCACGATCACCAAGCCCGACCCCGCGCCGTTCCTCAAGGCCACTGAAGGCGTCTACGCGGAATTCTACGCCACCCCGGCCGGCAAGGCCGCCAAGCCGATGGTCGAGTACATCCAGAGCATCAAGTGACGCGGCGACAGGCATCGTGACTCCACCAACGGACGAAGACCCCGAGGGCGCCACACCGGCGCCCTCGACGGGTAGACGCCTGTATGACGGGCTGGCCAACGTCGGCGGCCTGATCCTCGCTGTCATGACGGCGGCGGTCTTCGTGCAGGTCGTGTTGCGCTATCTCGGCCTCACCGGCATCGACGGCCTTGAAGAGGTGCCGCGCTATCTCTTCATCTGGCTGATCATGTTCGGCGCCGCGGCGGCAATGTGGCGCAACGAACATACGGCGCTGGATTATTTCGTAAACCGGTTCGGGCCCAGGACGCGTGCGATCATTTCGATCGTCTCCAATGGCCTCGGCATCGGTCTCTTCGCCTATCTGATCTGGTTGAGCCTCATCCTGATACCGAATGCGGCATTCCAGACCTCGCCCGGCCTGGGGCTTACTCTGGACTGGGTGTTCGCCGCGATCCCCGTCGGTGCGGTCATGATCATGGTCCCGATGTTCCGCAACGTCTATTTCGCCCTGAGAAGGTTATGGCCGAAACCCTCCTGATTGCCTTCGTCGTCTGCATCCTGATCGGAATGCCGATCAGCATCGCGATGGGCGTCGGCGCCCTGGTTGCGGCGATATTCCACCCCGCGCTCAATCCGATCATCATCCCGACGCGGTTCGTCGGCCTGCTGTCGGACTCTTACCTCCTCCTATCGGCACCCCTGTTCATTCTGGCCGGCAATATTGCCGCTCGCGGCGGCGTGGCTCGCGCCTTGATCGATCTTGCCACTGCCCTGGTCGGCCGGTTCCGCGGAGGGCTGGCCTACGTCAACATCCTGGCCAGCATGTTCTTCGGCGGCATTTCGGGATCGGCGGTGGCCGATGTCTCCGCGCTGGGAACATTCCTGGTCCCGCAGATGGTTCGCAAGGGCTACAACAAGGACTTCTCGACGGCCCTTACGGTTTCGACCGCCGTTGTGGCGCCAATCATTCCGCCCTCCATCATCGCGGTGATCTTTGCCTGGATGGCCGACGAATCGGTGGCCGCGATGTTCGTCGCCGGCATCATTCCCGGCCTGCTGATCGGCCTGGGGATGGCGGTTCCGGTATTCTTCATCGCCCGCAAACGCAACTACCCGAAGGAAGCGCCTCCGACCCTTGGGGAGTTCGGCGCCGCTTTGCGCAACGCCCTGCCGGCGCTGATGATCCCGGTGATCATCATGGGAGGAATCCTGGTTGGCCTGTTTACGCCAACCGAGGCGGCGGCGGTCGCGGTTGTCTATGCCCTCGTGGTGCCACCGATGTTCTATCGGGAATCCGTGCTTCGCGAATTGCCGAGAATATTCGCCGACAGTGCGCGGCTGTCAGGCGTGATCGGACTGATCATCGGATTCGTCGGCGCTTTCGGATGGGTGCTCACCTATTCGAAGTTTCCATTCATGGTGGCCGCCTCGATCGCGGCGATGGCGCCGGCATGGTGGGTCTTCGTCATCCTGGTCATCTTCCTCTATCTGTTCCTGGGTACCTTTCTTACGCCATCCGAGATCATTCTCGTCACCGTGCCAGTATTGCTGCCTGTCGCCACGGCGGTAGGCGTCCACCCCATCCATTTCGGGATGATTTGTGTGGTCGCCTCGGCGGTCGGACACATCACACCACCGGTGGGCCTGTGCCTGTTCGTCGGAATGGCGATCAGCGGGCTGCCGATGGAAAAGCTCATCAAGCCACTGTTGCCATTTCTCTTGGCGATCGTGGTGACCTTGCTGCTTATCTCTTTCGTACCGGAGCTCGTCTTGTTCCTGCCGCGCATGTTCGGCTTCGTGCAGTAGTCGCAGCACGCCGTCGAAGTTGAGATGACATGCGTATGAGGTAGTCTCAGAATCTCATGCCCCTCACCCATCCTGCGGCCGACGTCTGGACACTGCTCGCCGATGTCGCCGATGAAACCCCAGGTGCGCCGGCCTTCATCCACGATGCTCGCACGATCTCCTTCGCCGAGCTGCAGGACGCGGCGGAACGTACCGCGAAAGGGCTGTCCGATCTTGGTGTCGGGCCGGGCGATCGCGTGGCGCTGTGGCTGCCCAACGTACCGGCCTATCCGATCCTCTATTTCGCCTGCGTGCGGTTGGGTGCCGTCGCGGTCGCCGTGAATACGCGTTATCGCGCCATCGAGGTTGCCGACATCATTGGCCGTTCCGGGGCGAAGATCCTAGCCTGCATGCCGGGCTTCCGTCGCATCGATTTTCTCTCTATCCTGGCCGACGTCGACCCGTCGACCCTCGACAAGCTCACTGCACTTGTCACGGTCGGTGAGGAGGCTATCGCCCTGCCGACCGTTTCCGCGCGGCTGCGGTGCGTGCCTTTCGAGCGGCTGCTGTCGAGGCCGCGGCTCGCGACCAACAATGCCCGGCCGAACATACCCTGCAATATCTTCACCACGTCGGGGACCACCAGCGTGCCCAAGTTCGTATTGCACCGTCAGGGTGCGATCGCCGGCCACGCCCAGCAGGTGGCACGGGTCTTCGGCTTCACCGAGCCGGGTACGCTTTCGCTCTCCATCCTGCCGCTGTGCGGCGTCTATGGCTTCAATCAGTCCATGGCGACGCTGGCCGCCGGCAAGCCCTGCGTACTGGCCGAGTCTTACGAGATCGACGAACTCGCCCGACTGATCGCTCACCATAGGCCGACGACGCTTTTCGGCAGTGACGACATGTACGCCCGCCTCCTCGACATTGTGCCGGGCGACAGGCCCTTTCCTTCCGTTCGCTGGGCAGGCTATGCGAACTTCAACGCCGCCCTGGTGGATATCGCCGAGGTGGCGGAGGCACGTGGACTGCGGCTGTGTGGTCTTTACGGCATGAGCGAGGTCCAGGCGCTCTATGCCCGCCAGCCTCCCGACACCGTCGTGGCGCGGCGCAAACGCGGCGGCGGAATCCCGACCTCGCCTCTTGGCCATGTACGCATCCGCGACCCTGAGAGTGGCGCCCTGCTTGGTGCCGGCCATGTCGGTGCCCTGGAATGTGCAGGGCCGTCTTTGATGGTCGGCTACTACGGCGACGCTTCGGCGACGGCCGAAGCTGTTACGCCGGATGGATACATCCGTACCGGCGATCTGGCCGAACTCGACGGCGAGGGCGGCTTCACATTTCTCAGTCGTATGGGCGACGTGCTGCGGCTGTCGGGATTCCTCGTCAATCCGCTGGAGATCGAGAGCCACATCCAGGCGATACCGGGCATCGCTGCCTGTCAGACCGTCGCGGTGGCACGGCCCGAAGGTGTGCGTGCGGTCGCCTTTGTCATCCTGAACCCAGGGGCGACTCTCGACGAGAGCGCCGTCATCGCCCACTGCCGGCAAGGCCTCGCGAACTACAAGGTGCCGGTCCGTGTGATTGCCCTGACCGATTTCCCGGTCACCCCATCGCCCAACGGCCCCAAGATTCAGCGTGCAAGGCTGCGCGACATGGCGGCGGAAAAACTCAGCGGCCCTTGAAGGGCTTCGGCTTGCGCTTTTCGGTGAATGCCCGGGCGGCCTCCTGGAAATCCTCGGTGAGATAGAGCCGCTCCGGCGCAGTCTGGAACATGACCTCGCGGCTCAAACGGTCCATGTACCAGCGCCGCATCCGTACGGTGGAGCGCACACTGAGCGGCGGATTCTTGATCACCTCGCGAGCCAGTTCGCGCGCTGTGTCTAGGTACTTGCCCTTGGCCGCCACACGGTTGATCAGATTGGCCTTGAACGCCTCCTCGGCTGTGAAGAATCGACCAGTCAGCGCAGCCTCCATCGTGAAGGCGCCACCGCCGCGGTAGTGCATCAGTGCCCAGTATTTTCCCGCTCCCAAGCCGCGCGACGTTTCAGTGACCTGGAACTGGGTTCCCTCTTCGACCACCACCAGATCGCATTCCAGCACGATGCCGACGGCCAGGCCCAGGACATAGCCGTGCGCAGCGGCGATCACCGGCTTCCAGTTGACGGCCTTGGTCAACAGATCGGAGGAATGGGTCCCGCGTCCCTGCGGGCCGCCCAGCTTGAGGAATTCCTCGCGGCTGCGCAGCTGCCGCTGCTGCACATCGGCACCCGTCGAGAAAGCACGGCCACGCCCACTGAGAATGGCAACATGGGCTTCGTCGTCCATATCGAATCGGTGCAGCGAATCGCCAAGCGCGCCCACCAGCTCGTCACTGAAGGCGTTAAGCTTTTCGGGGCGATTGAGCGTCAGCGTGACGATCGCTCCGTCACGCGCGTAATCGACAAGGGCATCTGATTTCGTGCCGGGCATAAGTCGCTTCCTCCGTTCTGAACCATTTGCCGCCGCGGACAGAATGGCAGTCTCGTCGATCGCTAGCGCATTGGCAGGCGCAGACTCTCAACCTGGGCACCAACGAACATCTGCGGCTGGGAAGACTTCCGCACGCCCATACGCCGTTCGAGGTTCTCGACGCAGGAGCGCGTGGCAAGTGCGAGATCACGCCATGTCGCAGCATTGTCGAACTGCTGCAGCAGGCATTGGTCATAGTATGTGTATCGATCGCCGGCCCCGCAGCCGAAGCTGGTGCGGTCCGCCGCCGCGGCAGTGAGAATCACGCGGTTGGGTTTGCGCATGGCAGACGTCAAGAATGTGCCACTATGGCAAGCCGACACGACGACAACCGTCGGTACTGCGCCGCAGCCGGTGTTCAGCACCCGATCGAGCGAACCAGGATCGAAAAGCCGACGGTCCGAGCGCAGGAAAAACCCTCCCTGCTCGCCATGACTGGTGATGAAGGCGAAGCAGGCATCACCCCCTCCGGAGCGCAGGGCCGCGGCGATGTTGGCAGCCGTCGCGCGTTGACCCGGCTCCGCATGCCAGTTCGAAGTATAGACCGCGATGTCGCTCACACCGTGGTTCAGGAGCTTCTCGCGCAGCGACTGCACGCCATTGTCGAAGGCAGGGCTGTTGTTGTCTCCGGCAATCAGGATGGCGCGCCATCGCCCGGCCGGCACCGCATCGGCGGCGGGCCGGACCGCGACCGCCTTGGAGCTTACTGTTGGCGGAGACACACCTGTCACATCGGAAGTGCAGGAGGTTGCAATCGCAATGAACAATGCCAATACGATCAGGCGCCCGAACATCCTCGGATGCTCCACCGAGCCCATCGCCTAAGGCCTTGCTCCGACTGCTAGTAGAGCCATATCGGCATAGAGCCCGGCCATCTCTTCCTCGGCGACCTCACCGGCCGGGCCATACCACATCGAAACATGAGTCCATTGGTCAAGCAACGCCATGGCGATGGCCTTGAGGTCGAGGCGATCACCGATGCGTGGCGGATCGAACACGCCGCCATCCACGCCCCGGAAAAGGATTGCAACCACGACATCCCGGATCGCGCGCCGGCTGCGGCGGATATCGGCGACGCGGGCGGCGTCCAGCCAGCCAATCTCCCGGTTGGCAACCAGCGCCTCAATCCGAAGCCGGCAATGCCGCATGACGTAGGCCCGCACGACCGCTGCGAGCTGGGCACGTGGATCATCTCCCGCATCCACCATTGCCTGCTGACATACCCGCTCCAGTTCGATCTGGGTCGAGGCGATGATGTCATGCAGCAGCTCGTCCTTCGACTTGAAGTGGTTGTAGAGCGCACCTTGCGTCAGCCCGCAGGCCTTCATGATGTCGCGCACGGTGACAACCGGATAGCCGCGTTCGGCGAACTGCTTGAATGCCGCGGCACGGATCGCCTCGATCGGTGGCAGCTGCTCGCGCTCGGCAGCGGGCACCGCAACCGCCAGGCGCGCCGACTTGCGCTTGCTCATATCGATCCCCCGACGATGTCTTCGACAATCTTCCAGCCCAGTTCAGCAGCCGGACGCACCAGCTTTCCCGAATCGGCGGCGCGAACGTTCGCTGCCGTCCCATCGAGGGCCCGGGCATAAACCCCCTGGCGAATGCATGAGACACGGAAGAGGTTGAAAGCCATGTAGAAGTTCCACAACGCCGGATCCGGCACGGCACGCTTGGACAGGCCGCAGTAGTAGACCACCATTTCATGCTCCGAAGGCAGGCCAAGCGATGCAAGTTCGTGGCCATCGAGCCCTCCCCAATCCTTGGGCGTTCGCCACAGCATGCAGAGATATGAGAGTTCGGCCAGGGGGTCGCCGAGCGTGGAGATTTCCCAGTCGATAACGCCCAGCACGCGGGGTTCGGCGGCATGGAAGACCATATTGTCGAGCCGAAAATCGCCGTGGACCAATACCGTCCCGTCGTTCGACGGAAGATGCGCCGGCAACCACTCCAGCAGCTTGTCCATCGCCTCGATCGTCTCGGTCTCCGAGGCCTTGTATTGCTTTCCCCAACGCGAGATCTGCCGCGCGACGTAGCTGCCAGGCCGGCCGAAATCTGCGAGCCCCAATGCCGCGAAGTCCACGGCATGGAGGCGCGCCAGCGTCTCGAACTTGGCACGATAAAAAGCCAGGCGTTCATGCTTCGGTACTTCCGGCAGCAACGGATCCCACAGTACGCGCCCGTCGCAGTACTCCATTATGTAGAACGCGGTGCCGATCACGCTGTCGTCCTCACATAACGCATAGGCCCGCGGCGTCGGCACATCGGTCCGATTGAGAGCGGAGATCACCCGGAATTCGCGATCTACGGCATGGGCCGACGGCAACAGCTTCCCGGGCGGCTTGCGGCGCATGACGTAACACCTGCCTGCACCGTCGGTCAGAAGGTAGGTCGGATTCGACTGGCCGCCGCGGAATTGCTCGACCTTCAGCGGCGGCACGAAGCCGGCAACTGCAGATGCCATGAAGCGACTCAGCGATCGCTCGTCGAACCGGTGCTTTTCCTGCACCTCCATGGTGCCGATGTAATCTTCGCCTTTACGTGCCAATCATTGCTCCTGAACGCCCGTTCATATCGGCCCGGAGTTTGCTCGCCCCATGGCGTGCATGCAATATCGACCAAGGGAGAGTTCGCGTGGCAGAGTTGATCTCGGCCTATTCGCCGTCGGTTTGGGGCGTGCTGTTGGCGACGGGTGTGCTGATTGGTCTGCTCGCAGGATTTCTTGGCGTCGGCGGCGGGGTGATCGCTGTTCCAATCCTTCTGGAGGTGTTCGACCTCATGGGTGTGGCCGAACCGGCGGCAGTTGCCCTTGCCGTCGGCACCGCGCAAGCTAGCATTCTGGTCGCGTCCTTGACGGCAGTGACCGCCCACTGGCGCGCCAGAACCATCGACCGCGCACTCGTTCGTGCCTGGCTGCCAGCTCTGATGGTGGGCACGGTGCTGGGTTTGGCGCTCAGCCCATTTGCACCCGCCCAGCTCCTGACCCGGCTATTCGCCGTCATAGCTGGAGCACTTGCTATTCAGTTGGCGATAGGCGAGCGCCTCGTTTTCGTGGCCCGGCTGCCACGAGGAGTGATCTCCTTGGCGATCCCGGCAACCGTCGGAGCGTTGGCCGCGGCGGTGGGCGTTGGGGGCGGAACCTTGAGCACGCCCGTGCTGTCGCTGTTCGCATTTCCGATCAAACGGGCCATTGGCGCGGGCGCGCTTTTCAACTTGCTCATTTCGCTACCGGCGACGGCATTTTTTCTCGCCGCTGACTTTGGCATCCCCGGCCGGCCGAGCGATGCGATCGGCGATGTGTCGTTGTTCTGCGTGGCGGCCTTGTCGCTGCCTGCGCTCTTTGTCGCGCCCGCCGCGGTTCGATGGTCGGCGCGCGCACCGGTGACGCTGCTGCGCCGGTCATTCGCATTTTGCCTTGCCGCCGTTGCACTCCGAATGCTGTTGCGAGCCTAAACTTGTCGCTTGGGAAATATGGCAAAAGCGTGTTTATCTCTGCCTCGCGCAGGCTCAGCATTTGGGGCTCAAATTTCGCTGACGATTGCGTGTTTTCGGGGGAGGCGTCGTTGAATCGGTTCCTGAGCAAGGACTTCTTGTCCGGGCTGATGTTCCTCGGCTTCGGCCTGTTGGCCCTCTATTTCTGCCAGAAGTTGGCCCCCGGGACGGCCGTCCGCATGGGGCCGGGCTGGGTACCGCGGATGCTCTCGTACATCCTGCTTGGGCTTGGCAGCTTGATCTGCGTGGTGGCGCTGGTCTCCGGAAGCGAGCCAACCGAAAAGCCAAAATGGAAACCCATCACCCTGGTAACGATCGGAATCATTTGCTTCGCCGCGCTGTTCGAGCGTGCTGGCTTGTTGCCAGCACTGGTCGTGCTGGTCTTCATCGCATCGCTGGGAGGTGAAGAATTCAAGCTCAAGGAAGTCATCGGCAACATCATCGTGTTGTCGATCCTATGCACGCTGGTCTTCAAGGTTGGGCTCGGAATGAATATTTCCATCGTGCAGGGAATTTGGTGAGATGGAAATTCTCGACAACCTGGCACTCGGTTTCAGCGTCGCTTTCAGCCTGCAGAACCTGACCTACGCATTGCTGGGCTGCGTGCTCGGTACGCTGATCGGCGTACTTCCCGGTATCGGTCCGGTCGCGACCATCGCAATGCTGCTGCCGATCACCTTCCACCTGCCGCCGACGGCGTCGTTGATCATGTTGGCCGGCATCTACTATGGCGCCCAGTACGGCGGTTCGACGACGTCGATCCTGGTCAACCTGCCCGGCGAGGCCGCCTCGGTGGTGACGTGCCTCGACGGTTACCAGATGGCGCGCAATGGGCGTGCAGGAGCGGCGCTTTCGATTTCGGCGGTCGGCTCGTTCTTTGCCGGTACCGTCGGCACGATGCTGATCGTCCTGTTCGCCGAACCCCTGACCCGGATGGCGCAGAAATTCGGCCCGGCCGACTATTGCGCGTTGATGGCGCTGGGTCTGGTCGCGGCCGTCGTGCTTGCCAGTGGCTCCATCACCAAAGCCATCGCCATGGTGTTCCTCGGTCTGCTGTTCGGCCTGATTGGCACCGACGTGAATACCGGCGCGCAACGCTTCACTTTCGACATTCCCGAACTCAGCGATGGCATCGACTTCGCCCCTATTGCCATGGGTCTGTTCGGAATTGCAGAGATCGTGGTCAATCTCGAACGGCATCTTACCCGATCCGGTGCCATAAAAGTCGGTTCACTGTGGCCCACACGCGAAGAAGTCCGCCGCGCAATTCCAGCGGTGCTGCGCGGCACCATGCTCGGTTCGATGCTTGGCGTTCTGCCCGGCGGCGGTCCCACTCTCGGCGCTTTCTCGGCCTATACACTGGAAAAGAAGATATCCAAGAACCCTGGCGAGTTCGGCAAGGGTGCCGTCGAGGGCGTGGCCTCACCTGAAGCAGCCAACAATGCCGCGGCGCAAACCTCGTTCATTCCTATGCTCACCCTTGGCATTCCCTCCAACGCCGTGATGGCGTTGATGGTTGGGGCCATGATCATTCAGGGTATCCAGCCGGGCCCCGAAGTCATGACTAAGAAGCCGGATCTCTTTTGGGGCATGATCGCCTCGATGTGGATCGGCAATGCCATGCTGGTCATCATCAACCTGCCGATGATCGGCATGTGGGTGAAACTGCTGACACTGCCCTACCGCTTTCTCGCGCCGGCCATTCTCCTGTTCTGCTGTATCGGGGCCTACAGCCTGCAGAACAGCACTTTCCACGTCTACCAGGTCGCCGCCTTTGGCGTGCTGGGCTACATCTTCTCCCGTCTTGGCTGCGAAGGCGCCCCCTTCCTGTTGGGGCTTGTCCTCGGCCCGCAGATGGAAGAATACTTCCGGCGCGCCATGCTGCTGTCACGTGGCGATGCGATGGTATTCCTTGAACGGCCGATCAGTCTCGGCCTGCTGATCGCCACTGCGTTTCTCCTGGTGCTGATGGCACTGCCCAGCATCAAGAAGGCGCGCAAGGAAGCGTTCACCGAGGAGGGTTGACGGCCGAGGGAGACCTGAGATGTCCGACCTGCCCAAGCGAGTGCTGATCGACGAAGAGGGCCCTCGCGAAGGCTTTCAGTCGGAAAAGAAAGCGATCCCGGTACCTGACAAGGTACGCCTCATCGAGGCGCTGGCGGACACTGGCCTGGAGCGCATAGCTTGCGTTTCCTATGTAAACCCGAGGCGGGTGCCAACGATGGCCGATGCCGAGGAAGTTGCAGCACTGGTTCGTCGCAAGCCCGGGATCCAGTACAGCGCGCTGTGGCTCAACCAGCAGGGGCTCGAGCGGGCGCTGAAGGGACCACTCGACGTGCAGGGCGGCGTACGCATTACAGCCTCCGACACCTTCTCGCGCAAGAACGTCGGCAAATCGGTACAGGACGCTCTGGTCGAACAGCGCATGTCTCTCAAGACCTTCAAAGACCGGGGCATGCCGGTCGAGTGGGGCATCGTGCTTGGTGCCTTCGGCTGCAATTTCGAAGGCGAACTGTCGACGGAGCTGATCCTGTCACGGGTCCAATCGGTGCTCGATGAGGCCACCCTCGCCGGCTTTGAATTGACTGGCATCAAGCTCACCGACGCCATGGGCTGGGCAACGCCACACTCGGTAGAGCGGCTGATCGGTGCGATCCGATCCAAATGGCCCGAACTCGAAATTGCGCTTCACCTTCACGACACGCGCGGAACCGGCATGGCGAGTGCCTATGCCGGCCTGCGCATGGGCGTCGCCAGGTTCGATGCCTCGATTGCCGGGCTCGGTGGCTGCCCGTTCGCGGCAACCGACGGCGCGGCAGGCAACATTTGCACCGAGGATTTTGCCTTCCTGTGCGAGGAAATGGGTATCGTGACCGGCCTCGACATCGATCGCCTCATTGAGGTTGCCAAGCTTGCGGAAAGCGTTGTCGGCCGGCCTCTTCCCGGTCACGTCATGCGCGGTGGTACGTTGAAAGCAGCCAGACAAAAGGTGGCAGCATGAATAGCGAAACAATCACGAGCGTGATCCCCGACTCGACCTTCGTCGAGGTCGCACGCACGCCTTGGAAACAGACCCGCTTTGCCGGTATCGAGTGGAAGATCCTGATGGAAGACAAGGCAACCGGCATGTTCACGGCGTTGATGCGGTGGGCCCCCGGCGCCCGACTGCCCGAGCATGAGCATGCCGCACTTGAGCAGACCTATGTGCTCGAAGGGTCTTTCGCCGACGAAGACGGTGTCTGCACCGCAGGCAATTTCGTCTGGCGACGCAAAGGCAGCCGCCACGATGCGTGGACGGATGAAGGCTGCCTGATGCTGGCATTTTTCCTGAAGCCCAACATGTTCCTCGACGGCCCGGCCCGCTAAGCGGCGCTCATGGCTGGACGCGGGCATTGCGCCCGTGCAACATGGCCTCAACGAACGGCGGCTGATTAGACCGCTGCGGGAGGCAAAGGAGGTTTAACCGCACGCTTGCTCGCGTGTGGTGTCGCTGCCTGCGGCGGCAGCGATCATCTGGAGCAAGCAGGTGTCATCCTCACTTCGCAAAACTTTTGGGCGCGCTGGCAATCGTCATGCCGGCGGCATCGGTGCGGCGCTGGGCTCATGGGGAGTCCGCGTCATGAACGGAGCTATTGTTCCAGGAAGGACAACTATGAAACGCAGGCTAATCTTTCTGGCGGCCGGGGCTGTAATGGCCTCATTGACCGTCGGCGCGGCAACCGCACAAGAAATAAAGCTGCCGCAGTCGCTTACCTTGACGGCCTACGACACCGGCACGTCGGGCTTCAACATCGCCGTCGCCATCGGCAAGATGATGAAGGAAAAGTACAAGACCGACGTTCGTGTTCTGCCAGCCGGCAACGACATTGCGCGCCTGGCGCCCCTCAAGACCGGACGCGCCCAGGCCTCGGCCATGGGCATCGGCAGCTATTTCGCCTCCGAAGGCGTGTTCGAATTCGCGAGTGCCGACTGGGGCCCACAGCCATTGCGGCTGATCCTGTCGGCTGCCTCATGCAACGCCATCACCCTTGGCGTCGCCAAGGACACCGGCGTCAAGGAATTCAAGGACCTCAAGGGTAAGCGCATCGGACAGGTCGTCGGCTCGCCGGCACTAAACCAGAATGCCTTCGCCATCTTGGCCTTTGCCAACCTCGGCAAGAACGACGTGAAGTTCGTCGAATTCTCGGGCTACGGCGCCATGTGGAAAGGCATGCTCAACAACGAGGTTGATGCCGCCATCGCCTCGAACATCTCCGGACAGGCTCGGGAAATGGAAGCCTCCCCGCGAGGCCTGGTGCTGCCGCAGACACCCGCTTCCGACAAGGCCGGCTGGGAGCGCCTGCACAAGCTTGGACCTTATTTCTACCCGCACAAGACGACATGCGGCGCGGGCGGCGTGAGCAAGGAGCATCCCCTCGAATTGCCGGCCTACCCCTACCCGATCTTCATGTCATATGCGTCGGAGAAGAGCGACCTGATCTACTCCATCGCCAAGTCGATGATCGTGAATTACGCCGACTACAAGAACGGCGCGCCCGGCGCGGACGGCCTGGAACTCAAGCGCCAGATCCTGTCGTGGGTTTTGCCCTATCACGAGGGCACGGTGAAGGCGATGAAGGAAGCCGGCGTCTGGACACCCGAAGCGCAGAAGCACAATGACATGCTGATCAAGCGGCAGGATACATTGGCCAAGGCGTGGGCAGAGTTCATCAAGGCGAAGCCTCCCGAAGACAAGGCCGCGTTCACGACTGCTTGGATGGCCAAGCGCAAAGACGCCCTGACGAAAGTCGGCATGGAACCGATTTTCTAGCACTCGACAGGTAACAGCGTAAAAATGTCGGAAACATCCGTCGACGAAGTGCCGGGTTCAGGGTCATCCCGAACCCGGCGCCTCTCGCCCGCATGGCGGGCCCTGCTGCTGACTTGGACCGCCGCTTCCATCATCCTTTGCTTCAATCAGCAGTTCACCTTGCGCTTTTTCATCGGCTTCACGATGCTCGATACAGAGTATTTTTGGGGCCTGATCGCAGTCCTGCTGCCGATGGCGTTCATTGTCTACCCGTTGAAGCCCGGCGTGCACGTCGACCACGTGCCGATTTACGATATTCTGCTTTTCCTCGTGTCGACAGCCCTCTGCGGCGTATTCATCGCAACGGCCCGCGAGTCGGCGGCCGGCGGGTGGGAGTACAATGCGCCGTTTGTAGCCGAACCCTGGATCGTCTGGTCCGCAGTCGCGATGTGGGCGTTGGTTCTCGAGGCCCTGCGCCGAGCCGGTGGCTGGGTCTTGTTCTTCCTGATGGGGACATTTTCTCTGTTTCCGCTGTTCGCAGGCGTCATGCCGCCGCCGCTTCACTCGCCATCGGTCGACCTGCTCGATACCGCCTCGTATCACATTTTCTCCCGCGAGAGCGTCCTTGGAATCCCGATGCGGGCCTTTGCCGAGTTGGTGATCGGCTTCCTCGTGTTCGGAACGGCGCTGCAGTACACGGGCGCTGGCGCCTTCTTCATCAATCTGGCATTCGCCCTTTGCGGCCACTATCGCGGCGGCGCGGCCAAAGTGGCGATCTTCTCGTCGGGCCTGCTCGGCTCGATGAGCGGCAGCGTCATTTCCAACGTCCTCACGACGGGGACCATGACGATTCCCGCCATGAAGAAGACCGGCTTCAAGCCGTCGGTCGCCGCCGCCATCGAAGCCTGCGCCTCCACGGGTGCGGTTCTTGCACCGCCGGTCATGGGCGCCACTGCCTTCGTCATGGCTGAATTCCTGAATGTCCCCTACTCGGATGTCGCGCTCGCGGCCGCCGTGCCCGCGGCGCTCTACTTTTTCGCGCTGTTCATGCAGATCGATTTCAATGCCGGGCGCAACTCGATGATCGGGATGCCACGCGAGGAAATGCCGAAGCTGCGGGACGTGTTCCGCGACGGCTGGTACTTCATCTTCGTCATCATCCTGCTGGTCGTGCTGCTGCTGGTGATGAAACGCGAAAACTGGGCGCCGTGGCTGGCCACCGGTCTCCTCCTCGTGCTCAATCAGCTCTTCTCCGACAAACGTTGGGGTTGGAACGAGGTGCTGGCATTCCTCGAGGGCAACGGCCGTGTCTTCGTCGAGTTGGTGGCGATCCTTGCCGGCATCGGCCTGCTGGTGGGGTCGTTCTCATTGACCGGATTGACGGGAACCCTGACTACCGAACTGCTGTACCTCGCCGGCGATCAGCCGCTCCTGCTCATGCTGATGGGTGCGCTGACTAGCTTCATCCTTGGCATGGGGATGACGATCACCGCCTGCTACATCTTCCTGGCGGTCCTTCTCGCACCCAGCCTGATCAACGTCGGCCTCGATCCGTTGGCCGTGCACATGTTCATCATGTACTGGGGCATGGTCTCTTTTATTACGCCCCCGGTGGCATTGGCCGCCTTTGCTGCTTCGTCAGTGGCCAAGGCCAACCCGATCGAAACCGGCCTTCAGGCCATGAAGATCGGCAGTATCATCTATTTCGTGCCGTTCTTCTTCGTCATGAATCCTGCTCTCGTGCTGCAGGGCACTCTTGCTGAGTTCGTGCCGCACATCATCACGGCAGTAATCGGCGTCGTCCTGGTCTGCGGCGGCCTCCAGGGATACATCAGCCGAATCGGAAATCTGCGCCGTTGCGGGCCATTCGAATGGCCGGTCCGTGCTGCCTTGATGGTTGGCGGCCTGATGTTCGCGGCACCCGGCGGCGGCCTGATGCCACTGTCGTCTTTGCAGATGACGTTGGCCGCTCTTGCGGTATCCTGTCCGGCACTCGCCATTGCCTGGATTTATTCACGCCGCCCTCAGACGGCTTGAGTATCGGCCCGCAGCGGCATTTGCAGAGGGGAATGGAGCAACATGCCCGGCGTACTTGAAGGAATTCGCGTACTCGATTTCGGCCGCTACATCGCCGGGCCGTTCTGCGGCACGATGCTGGGCGACCTCGGTGCGGAGGTCATCCGCATCGAAAAGCTCGACGGCAGCGAGGATCGCTGGGTCACGCCAGTCGTCGACGGCGGCGAAGGCGCCATGTTCCTTCAGATGGGCCGCAACAAGCTCGGTCTTACGCTGAACCCGGTGAAGCCGGCCGGCCGTGAGATCGTGAAGAAGCTGATCGCCGTCTCGGATGTGGTAATCGCCAACCTGCCCTACGAGGCCCTGCAGGAAATGGGCATCGATTACGAGACCCTTTCCGCCCTCAATCCCCGCATCATCCTGGCCACGACCTCGACTTTCGGTTCGGAAGGCCCTTACGCCACCCGCGTTGGCTTCGACACGATCGGGCAGGCGATGTCGGGGGCGATGTTCCTGTCGGGGGATGGCAAGGTGCCGACCCGCATGAACGCCCCTTTCGTCGATTTCGGCACGGCGCTGCTCAACACGGTCGGCGTGCTGGCCGCCCTGATCGACCGCGCCAAGAGCGGCAAAGGCCAGAAAGTCGAGACGGCCCTGCTCCGTACCGCCGTGAACATCACCAATGGCCACCTGATCGAACAGGCAATGCTCAGCCTCAATCGCATCGCCACCCTCAACCGTGGTTTCACGGCCGGTCCGTCGGACACCTTCAAATGCAAGGACGGCTGGATTTACGCCATGACCATCGGCCAGCCCCTATTCGTGCGATGGTGCAAGCTGATGGGCGACGAGACCCTGGCCAAGGACGCGCGCTTCAAGGATGACCTGGCGCGCGGCGACAACGGCGAGACCCTGTCGACCATCATGCAGAAATGGTGCGACAGCCGCACCACGGCCGAGGCACTGGCTGCCCTCGAGGCCAACCGCATTCCGGCGGGTCCGGTCTACACGCCGCAACAGGCGCTCGACGATCCCCATGTGCGGGACGCCAAGTTCATGCATCCGATGGAATATCCGGGGGCGGCCAAGCCGGTACCGGTGCTTCAGGAGCCAGTGAAACTGTCGCGGACACCGCTTACAATCCGCCGCCGGGCGCCGACGCTGGGCGAGCACACCGAGCAGATCCTGCAGGAACTCGGCTACGACACTGCGGCGATCCAGAAACTGCGGGCCGACCGCATTGTCTGAAGTCTCTAGGCCGCGATGTGATCCGGATGCTCGTTGATGCGTACAACGAGTAAGGAGCTACAACATGCGCCGTCTTGTTCTCGCCATCATCCTGGCACTGACCGGGGCAATCCCGGCGACCGCCGCTGAGGAATCCCCCTATGGCACCGGCCTGACCTTCGTCGCCTACCGCAACGGCGAGGCGATCGGCCGTCACACCCTTGCGTTTCAACAGTATGGACCTGAACTCCAGGTTTCGACTTCGATCGACCTCGCTGTGAAATTCCTTGGCTTGACGGTCTACCGCTACACCCACCAAGCACAAGAAATCTGGCGCAACGGGGCGCTCCAGTCGCTCATTTCGCAGACCAACGACAACGGCGAGAAATTCGCGGTCCGGACGCCAGGTCGCGATATTGGCGGTAAGCCCACATCTCCTGATCTCCTGCCATCCACGCATTGGAACCATCGTCAGGTCCATCAGTCCAGGTTGCTGAACAGCCAAACCGGCGCCGAAGCGCGGGTGCAGATCGTGCCAGTGGGGCGCGAAACGATCCGCACATCCCGCGGTTCGATCGACGCCACGCGCTATCGCTACACCGGCGACATCGTCATGGACCAATGGTTCGACGACCGCGGTCGCTGGGTAAAGATGTCATTCGCCGCTTCCGATGGATCGATGATCGAGTACATTCTGCAGGAATGACACCTGCCGACTGCTTCGCCCGACTGCCCAACCTCCTGGCCGCCGACACCGATCTGCGCCGACGCGGCCATTGGCTGAATGTGGACTGCCGGGTCGATATCGGCGCCGAGCCCTTCCACCTGACACTGCGCGAAGGTGGCCTCGCCGACTTTGGCCGGGGTACGCGCCTGCTCCACTCCATTGCGTTCAGCCTCAGCGGAACCGATGAGGCCTGGCTGCACCATTGGCAGAAAGTGCCCGAACCCGGCTGGCACGACCTTTTCGCCATGACCAAGCACGGTGTTCTGTCGATGGACGGCGATCTGCGGCCGCTGCTGCAGAACCTGCAGTACTTCAAGGACCTGCTGGCGTTGCCGCGCCGGCTGCCGGAGGCAGGCTGACATGGCACCGGCACTCGATCCCATGGTCGGTCGTTATGTCCGACTCGACATCGACGATGTCCCCCACCGCATCTACTTCGATGAGGCAGGCCAGGGTATCCCCCTCGTCTGCCTGCACACCGCCGGCGCCGACAGTCGCCAGTTCCGTCATCTGCTGGCCGACCCCGAGATCACCCGCCGCTTCCGCGTGCTGGCCTTCGACATGCCCTGGCACGGCAAGTCGACGCCACCGGACGGTTGGGAACGCGATGAATATCGCCTGACAACGGCGTCCTACACCGCTGCCATACGCGCCTTCTGCCGGGCCATGGAACTCGACAGGCCGGTGGTCATGGGCTGCTCGATCGGCGGGCGGATCGTGCTCAATCTCGCGATCGGGCATGCTGCTGAATTCCGTGCCCTGATCGCCCTTGAAGCCGCCGATTTCCAAAAACCCTGGTACGATACAGCCTGGCTGCATCGCCCCGACGTCCATGGCGGCGAAATCTGCGCCGCCCTTGTCTCTGGTCTGATCGCCCCGCAGAGCCCGCCGGTGAGCCGTCATGAGACGCTGTGGATGTACATGCAAGGTGGCCCCGGCGTGTTTAAGGGCGATCTATACTTCTACCGCGTCGACGGCGATCTGCGCGAGAAGGTGAAGACAATCGACACCAGTATCTGCCCGCTCTACCTGATGACCGGCGAGTATGATTTTTCGTGCACCACCGAGGACACGCTGCGCACGGCAGCCCAGATTCCCGGCGCCGAGGTCCGGGTGATGAAGGAACTTGGCCACTTTCCGATGAGCGAGAACCCGGCGAGGTTCCGCGAGTACATCCTGCCCGTTCTGGACAAGATCGCCCGCTAGAGAATCTGGAAAACCTCGTAGACCGGCCCGGTCGGCTCGCGCCGGCCGGTCGCTACGCAGACGATGCGATTGAGGAAACGGTACTTGTCGGACGAGGTCTCGAACCATGGAGTCGAGCGGAAATAGTACTGGCTGGGATCGACCTTCTCGCCCTTGTTGAGCTGCTCGATCACCCAGGCCGGTCCATGGCGCATACCGCGATAGCTCATGTAGACGAGGTGACCGTCGTCGGTCTTGAGCGTCAGCCTGACATCGAGCTGCAACACGCCGTCGCGCCGCATCAACAGCCAGTCGCCGCCCGGCGACGGCAGGACGGTGCCGCGCAATTCCTCGCCCTGGAACTTGCCGCCGATGACAGTCGCGATGCGCCGGTGCCCGTACGGCGTCTCGCCGACATCGGTCATGTTCGGATCGACGGCGAGGGTCAAGGTAAAGAGGTGGGCGGAACGGAGCGTCGGTTCGGTCATCTTTTCCTCAAATCTTGCTCTCGCGGCCTTCCCAGTAGGGCGCGCGTAAGTCGCGTTTCATGATCTTGCCGATGGTACTGCGCGGCAGCGAATCGCGGAACTCCAAAGCAACCAGCCGCTGAGTCTTGCCGAGCTGGTCATTGGCCCACGCGCGGATACCGTCCGCCGTCACATTCGAGCCTGGCGCCCGCACCACGAGCGCCATCGGCGACTCGCCCCACAGATCGCTCGGCACGCCGATCACGGCCACATCGATCACGTCGCAATGGCCAAGCAGCATCACTTCGATGTCTGCAGCATAGATGTTGAAGCCCCCGGAAATGATCATGTCCTTCTTTCGGTCGAGCAGAACGACGAAGCCGTCTTCGTCGATTTTCCCCATGTCGCCCGACTTGAAAAACAGTCGGCCGTCCGGGTCGTGCCAGAACAACTCCCTGGTCTTGTCCTCCTGGCGGTAATAGCCCTTCATCATCACCTGGGCACGACCAGCCAGCTCGCCCACTTCGCCCTGCGGCAGCGCCCTGCCCTGCTCGTCCAGCACCACGATCTCGCTGCCGAGGCCGGGCTTACCCACGGTATGCAGCTTGTCGAGATTGAGGTTGGCCTCCAGCATGCAGCTCGCACCGCCCTCGGTAAGTCCATAGATCTCGATCAATCGGCCGGGCCAACGCGCGAGGCAATCCGCCTTGATGTGTGCCCGCAATGGCGCGCTGGTCGAGAGTTTGGCCTTGAACGCCCCAAGGTCATGCTTGTCGAAGTCCGGATGCGCCAGAATGCGCTGGTACTGCACCGGCACCAGCATCGCGTGGGTCACGCGCTCCCTCTGGGCGATCTCGAGAAATTTCCCGGCATCCGATTTGGTCATCAGGATGGTCGTGCCGCCGACACCGATCGTCGCCAAAACCGAAACCAGGGTCGTGTTCGAATATAGTGGCGTGGAAGCCAGCGAGACCGTATCGGGACCGTAGTCGAAGGCGGTAAAGCGCACAGCCAGCAGGTCGCGCATGCCGTGAGAATGCAGGATGCCCTTGGGCAGGCCCGTCGTGCCCGAACTGTAAATGATGTTAAAGTCGTCGAGCATGCCGATCGGCACGGCGAAAGTTTCGTCGCCGGCTGGAGACAGCCATTCCTCGAAACCCGGCCACCCCGGCCGCGCGAAGTCGTAGGCGATGCGGCCGCCGGCGATCAGTTTGCCGAGGCGGTCCTCGCAGGGTTCGACCAGGCCGCGATACTGGTCCGACAGAAACAGAACCTTGGCGTCGCAATCGTCGAGCATCTTCTCCAGCGCGTCCGCTGCGGCCATGGTCGACAGCGGCACGACGCAGGCCCCGGCCCGCAATCCTCCCACGAAGGTTTCCAGGTACTCGACCGAATTGGCGGCCAGGATCGCGATCTTGTCGCCGCGCCCCACTCCCATGCCAGCCAGGCTGCGCGCGATCCTGTTCGCCCGCCGGTCGAAGGCTCCCCAGGTTCGCGTCGTGCCTTCGCACACGACGGCTCGCTTGTCGGGAAAGCTCGCGGCATGGCGCGCCACACGGACCGGAATCGAGAGGAACTCGGGAAAGTCGGCCTGCGTCGGCTGCGGAACCAGAAGCTGGTCGGGATTCATCGCCGCAAGCCCCGCCTACTTCTTGGGTTCGACCTTCTCCACCGGGCCACCGGCCTTCTTCCAGGCACCGAAGCCACCTTCGAAATGCGCCACCGGCGTCAGACCCATGTCCTGCGCCGTCCTGGTCGCCAGCGCCGAGCGCCAGGCACCGGCACAGAAGAACACGAACTTGTTGCCGGTCTGGAAGAATTCCTTGGCGTAGGGACTCTTGGGATCGATCCACATCTCGATCATGCCGCGCGTCACATTGATGGCGCCGGGGATCGTGCCGTCGCGCCACAATTCGCGCGGATCGCGAATGTCGATGAAAGTGACGTCTGGCTGGCCGTGAACCTTCATTGCCTCGGCCAAAGGCAGTGTCTCGATCACGGCGTTCGCCTCGTCGACCATCTGCTGCACGGTCTTCTTGATTTCGAGCGGCATCGCATCGTCCTCCTTACACGGAATTCGGCTTACTTCTCCGGGACATTCCCGGCGAGCTCCGTCAACCATACATCGGGACTGCCGTCGGACGGCGCCCGCCAATCTCCGCGTGGCGACAGCGATCCGCCGGACGAAATCTTCGGCCCGTTGGGCAGCGCCGAGCGCTTGAACTGGTTGGTGAAGAAGCGGCGCAGGAAGAGAGTCATCCATTTGCGGATCTCTTCGAGCGAGAAGGCACGTTTGGAGGAAGCGGGTACGTTGGTGGGCCACGCACCCTTGCCGACGTCGTGCCAGGCATTCCAGGCAAGAAATGCGATCTTCGACGGCCGGTAACCCAGCCGCGTCAGATAATAGAGATTGAAATCCTGCAGGGCATAAGGCCCGACCGACTGCTCCGTCGACTGGATGACGCCATCCTCGCCCGCCGGGATAAGCTCCGGTGAGATTTCCGTGTCGAGAATGTCATGCAGCGTCGCGGCGGTGTCCTTGTCGACATCGCCCGACGCCGCAACAAAGCGGATCAGGTGCTGAATCAGCGTCTTGGAGACCGATCCGTTGGGATTGTAGTGGGACATGTGGTCGCCCACGCCGTAGGTGCACCAGCCCAGTCCCAGCTCCGACAGATCGCCAGTACCGACCACCATGCCGCCGTGCTGGTTGGCCAGGCGGAACAGATAGTCGGTACGCAGCCCCGCCTGTACGTTTTCGAAGGTGACGTCGTAAACCTTTTCGCCGCGACCGAACGGATGGCCGATATCGGTGAGCATCTGCTTGGCGGTCGGCTTGATGTCGATTTCGGCAGCCGTGACGCCCAGCTCACGCATCAGCCGCCAGGCATTCTTGTGGGTTTTGTCCGAGGTGCCGAAGCCCGGCATCGTGTAGGCGAGCACGTTCTTGCGGTCGAGGCCCAGCAGGTCCATCGCCCGGCAGGTCACCAGCAAGGCATGTGTCGAATCGAGACCGCCAGACACGCCGATGACGGCGCGCTGAACACGGCTCGATTGCAGCCGTTGCGCCAAGCCCTGGACCTGAATGTTGTAGGCCTCGTAGCAATTGTCGCGCAGCTTGGCCGGATCCGACGGAACATAGGGAAACCGCTCGATGGCCCGTTGCAGCTCCACGCTCTTCTTCGGCGCATCGAGCTGGAACTCGAGGGCGCGGAACCGCGTCACCCGTGTGCCTTCGTTCGCTGCGCAATCGGCAAATGCGTTGTAGCGCAGCCGCTCCTGGCGGATACGGCCAAGGTCGATATCGGCCTGGATAATGACCGAGTCTTTGGCAAAGCGCTCGGACTCGGCCAGCTGATCACCACATTCGAAGATGGCAGCATGTCCGTCCCAGGCGAGATCGGTCGTAGACTCCCCTGCGCCAGATGCGGAATAGGCGTAGGCCGCGACGCCGCGTGACGACTGGCTGCCACACAGCAGACGGCGCGTCTCGGCCTTGCCGATCGTGATGTTGCTCGCCGACAGATTTATCAGCACCTCTGCGCCGGCGAGGGCAGCATGGCTCGACGGCGGCACCGGCACCCAGATGTCTTCGCAAATCTCGACATGGAAGGTAAACGGTACACTACCGGTCGAACGAAAAAGAAAGTCCGTGCCGAACGACACCGTCTGGCCGGCGAGCCTGATTTCCGGCTCCAGGATATTGGCACCCGAGACGAAATGGCGCTTTTCGTAGAATTCGCGATAGTTCGGCAGGTAGATCTTGGGCACCACCCCCAGGATGGCGCCGCGATGGACGACGATCGCCGTATTGTAGAGCCGGCCACGAACGCGCAGCGGTGCACCGACGATCAGGACCGGATTGAGCTTCTTCGACGCCTTCACGACCTCGGCGATAGAGCGCTCGACTTCGTCGAGAAGCGCGTCTTGCAGCAGCAGGTCCTCGATGGCGTAGGACGAGAGTCCGAGTTCGGGAAAGACCATGAGTGCGGCGCCGGCTTTTTCTCCCTCGGCCGCCAGCCTCAGCGTTTCGGCGAGGTTGAATGGTGCATCTGCCACGCGAGTGCGCGGAACGCAGCAGGCCAGGCGCAGGAATTCATGGGAATAGAGCGAGAAAAAATCGGACATCGGGACTCCAGTGATCCTCTACAGTCCGATGGCGCCCAATTCAGATCAAGGGGTGGCCGGATCAGGGGCTGGGGGTTAGGCGATGGTGGGCGCGACAGGGATTGAACCTGTGACCCCTGCCATGTCAAGACAGTGCTCTACCGCTGAGCTACGCGCCCATCGCCGACCGCGAGCGACGGAGCACGCCGCAACACGGAAGCCCGGTCGTCTACATCGCTCCCCCGTGATTGGCAAGAGCGTGACGCGCTCAGGCCTCCGCGCTATGAGGTTTATATGGATTTCTCGTCGGCCACACCCGATCACGAGGCCTTGGATTGCCGCCTGCCGGCACGGCAGACAATGCCCGTGGTTGTGGCCTCACCGCACAGCGGATCGACGTACCCGGCAGAATTCCTGGCCCAGGCGGCGGTGTCGCTGGCAGCACTCCGCCGCGCTGAAGATGCCTTCGTCGATGAACTGTTCAGCGCGGCACCATCGCTCGGCATGCCCTTGCTAGCCGCCCGGTTTCCGCGCTCGTATGTCGACGCGAACCGCGAGCCCTACGAACTGGATCCGGCGATGTTCGAGGGGCCCCTGCCCCGGCCGCTCAACCATCGCACCACCCGGGTCGCGGCTGGCCTTGGGATGATTCCGCGCCTGGCGGCAAGCGGCGAGGCGATCTACCGCGGCCGGGTGCCGGCCGAAACGATCGAACGCCGGCTTGAAGCATGCTGGCGTCCCTACCACACCTCCCTTTCGACGCTGGTCGAACAAACCTACAGCCTGTTCGGCGGCGCGCTGCTGATCGATGCCCATTCGATGCCGTCATCGGTTTCGGGCATGGCTTCGCGCGAACGCGAGGCCCGGATCGACATCGTCCTTGGCGACAATCATGGCGAAGCTTGCGCGCCCGAGCTTGTCGACTGCGCCCAGGAGTGGTTCACGGCCCGGGGGTTGATTGTCCTGCGCAACCACCCCTATGCCGGCGGCTTCACCACCCAGCGCTATGGACGCCCTCAGCTCGGCCGCCATGCCCTCCAGATCGAGATCAATCGGGCGCTCTACATGGACGAGGGACGTCACGAAAGGCTGGCAGTGGCGGGTGTGGTGGAGCGGTTGATGGCCGGATTGCTCGAGGAAATCGGCGGCCGGGCGCTGGAAACGATTCTTCCCCGCCCGCTGGCCGCCGAATAGCATCTGGGGCAAAAAAAAGGGCCGTGACAAGCACGGCCCGAGTTTAGGGAGGAAACGCCCAAGACGGGCATACAGCAAACAATGCAGGTCACAGATGTGACGTTTGCTGCCCACAAATAATGGTGCACCTGCGAAGGGAATTCAAGAACAAAAAAGAGCCCGCAATTCACTATGTTAAGCTGCCTTCATCATGTGATTGCAGTGTGTCTTTTTTGCAACGCACAAGATTTCCGCGCGACAGCATTGCGCCGGGCGCAGAGCTACGCCACAAGCGCCCGGCGTGCATTTAGATAGATTACTCAGTGAGTTGACCGGGTTGGGAGGAAGTTTTGCCGCAAAAATTCGTAGTCGCAATGATGATGCACGAGACGAACACGTTCTCGCCTCTTCCCACTCCGATCGAATCCTTCGCCCGAGCCGGCGATTTGAGCGGCCCCCTTGCCGTCCAGGAAGCCGAGGGCACCAACACATCGCTCGGCGGATTTATCGAAGTTGCCCGCAAGGCCGGCGCCGAGTTCACGGTGCCGATGGCCGCATCCGCCCATCCCTCGGGCCTCGTCACCAAGGCCGCCTATGCGCAGATGACGTCGGCCATCGTCGACGAAGTGAAAAAAGGCTGCGACGCAGTTCTGCTCGCCCTGCACGGCGCCATGGTTGCCGAAGAATACGACGACGGCGAAGGCGAACTGCTGAACCGCATCCGCAAGATCGCGCCCGACGTGCCAATCGCCGTCGCACTCGATTTCCACACCCAGATGACGGACGCCATGATCAACGGCGCCACGATCATTACCGGCTACCGCACTTACCCGCACATCGACATGGCCGACACTGCCCGCCGCGCCGGCCGCACCTTGCTGCGCGCGCTGGCAGGCGAGGTCGAGCCGAAAATGGTGTGGGGCAACCGCCCGATCATGAGCAGCTCGCTGGTCCACACGCCGTCGCGCGAGCCAATGAAGACGCTGATGGGCATGGCCAACGTGGCCGAGGACAGCGGCCAGGTGTTGAACGCCTCGGTGTTCGGCGGCTTCCCGCAGGCCGACATTCCCCACCTCGCCCTGTCATCGGTGATCGTCTGCGACAGGCGCACGGCCGAGGGCGAGATCCTGCTGAACAAGATCCTCGATACGGCCTGGGAGAAGCGCGAAGGATTCCTGTTCCATGCCGAACCGTTGTCGGTTCAGGTAGCACGCGCCAAGTCGCTCGAGGGCGGCCCCGTCGTGATGGCTGACCATGGCGACAATACCGCTTCGGGCGGCACGCAGGACGTGATGAGCGTCGTCGAAGAGGCAATCAAGCAGGGTCTCGAGGACGCCTGCGCCGGCCCGATTTGCGATCCCGCCTGCGTCAAGCAGATGATCGCGGCTGGCGTCGGCTCCGAGGTCACGCTCGACCTCGGCGGCAAGATCGACATGCCGGCCATGGGCCTCAAGGGCAAGCCGCTCAGGATCACCGGCAAGGTCAAGGCCATCACCGACGGCCAATTCACCGTCACCGGCCCGATGGCCACAGGCACGACGGTGCGCATGGGCCGTACAGCGGTTCTCGATACCGGTAAAATGCAGATCGTAGTCTCCGAGAAGCGTGCCGAGCCTTACGATCTCGGCGTCTTCACCCATTGCGGCATCGATCCTCGCGCCAAGAAGTTCGTACTGATCAAGTCACGCCAGCATTTCCGCGCCGGCTTCGAGCCGATCGCCAAGCATATCGTGATGTGCGACGGCGACGGCTGCACGGCCTCCGACCTGAAACTGTTCAAATACACCAGGGTCAAGCGGCCGCTTTATCCGTTCGACCTCGACATGCGGCTTGGCCGCAACGAAGCCTAGGAGATCCGAAATGGCCGAGTACGATATCGTCATTCGCAACGGACAGGTCGCGGACGGCACGGGCAAGAGGTTGTTCGCCGCCGACGTGGCGCTGAAGGGCGACCGGATCGCGGCCGTCGAACCGCCGGGCACGCTCAAGGGCGCCAGCGAAATCGACGCCACCGGCAAGGTCGTGGCGCCCGGATTCATCGACGTCCACACCCACGACGACACCGCGCTCATCGACAATCCCGCCATGGCGATGAAGGCAAGCCAGGGCGTCACTACGGTCGTCTGCGGCAACTGCGGCGTCTCCGCCGCCCCCTACCTCAATACCGAGGTCGGCCACTGGATGTCGCTGATCATCAAGAAGAAGGAAAATGCCTCGAAGGACTTTGCCGGGTTCGCGGCGAAGGTCGAAGCCGCCAAGCCTGCGATCAACGGTGCGTTCCTGATCGGCCACGGCACCTTGCGCATGAATGCCATGGGCGACGATCTCAACCGTGTCGCCACCGCCTCCGAGATCAAGGTGATGCACGACCTGCTCGACCAGAGCCTCGAACAGGGTGCGATCGGCATGTCGAGCGGTCTCTTCTATGCCGTTTCCAATGCCGCCTCGACCGACGAGGTTGCCGAGGTCGCGGCTCCCCTCGGCAAGTGGGGCGGCGTCTACACCGCCCATATGCGCGACGAGGGCGACGACATCCTCAAGGCGATGGACGAGACATTCGAGATCGGCCGTCGCGCCGGCGCCGAGATCATCGTCTCGCACCACAAATGCTCGGGCCGCTCCAACTTCGGCCGCATGGTCGAGACTCTGCCCAAGTTCACCGACGCGATGAAGCAGCAGCAGATTGCCTTCGACGTCTATCCCTATATCGCGGGCTCGACGATCCTGCGCAGCGACATGCTGGAGCGCGCCGACAAGGTCCTCATCACCTGGTCCGACAAGGTGGCCGGCATGAGCGGTCGCGACCTCAAGGACATCGCCCGGGAAATGGGCTGCTCGATGAAGGAAGCCGCCGACCGACTCCAGCCCGCCGGCGCGATATACTTCATGATGGACGAGAAGGACGTGCAGGCCGCGATGGCCCATCCCGGCGCGATGATCGGTTCGGACGGCATTCCGTTCGACGCCCATCCGCATCCGCGCCTGTGGGGCACCTTCCCGCGCGTGCTCGGGCACTATTCGCGCGACCTGAAGCTTTTCTCGCTGGAAGATGCGGTACGCCGCATGACTTCATATTCGGCTCAGCGCTTCCACCTCACCAGACGCGGCGAGATCAAGCCGGGCTTCTATGCCGACATCTGCGTGTTCGATCCGGCAACGGTGATCGACACCGCGACCTTCGAAAAGCCGATCTCGCCGGCCAGAGGCATCGACACCGTGCTGTGCAATGGACAGGTCGCGTGGCGCGACGGCAAACCCGGCGGCGGCCGCGGCGGTCGCGTGCTCAAGCGGCAGGACATTCAGGCCGAGGCGAAGGCCGGTTAGGCCGACTCAGTCAGCGCCTTCATCGCGGCGCGTGCGTTCCATGCGTTCGTGGCGCTCCTGGGCCTCGATGGACAAGGTCGCGATCGGGCGCGCCTCGAGCCGCTTCAACGAGATCGGCTCGCCGGTTTCCTCGCAATAGCCGTAGGTGCTTTCTTCAATCGACTTCAGCGCCTGGTCGATCTTGGAGATCAGCTTGCGGAATCGGTCGCGAGTTCGGAGTTCAAGCGAGCGGTCGGTCTCGGCAGTCGCACGATCGGCGAGATCGGGCTGCGCCAGGCTCTCCTCCTGCATGTTCTGCAATGTCTGGTTGGATTCTTCGATCAGCTCGCTCTTCCACTTCAACAGCTTCTGGCGGAAGTACTCCTGCTGCATCGGGTTCATGAAAGATTCGCGGTCCGTAGGCCGGTAATTCTGCGGCAACGTAATCGACATCGTCGGCAACTCCACTCGCAGCGACTGCATATCCGCCTTGGAAAATGGCGGACTTTCAAAGCGCGCGGAGTATAGGGACGGCCGGTTATGCTGCAAGGACGTTCATGGCCGTCTGCAATTTCTGACTGTGCAATGCAGCAAAACTTCAGCTCGCTTGAGCAGTAACATTAAGAAGCTTTTACGACCTTTCGATCACCGTCCTATTGCAGCGCAGCAAATGCCTGCAAACCGAGCAGCCTGGCGAACGCCGTGGAAAGGTCAAAAGCGGCATCAGCTTGCTGGCCCGACGTGGCAGCCACTTCCAGCGGACTTCCGTCGATCAGGGAGGCCACGAACGCCGCTTCGCCCGCCCTCAGGGCGACGAAGGCGGCGTCGTCGGCGCGGCGCAGCACGAGCAGATCCGCGCGCCCCGCCGCAAGGTCCACCGCATCGGACGAGCCGCCGGGCTGCGAGGCATGCCATATCCGGTCGATCGGGTAGTCCGAGCCGATCAACGCCGCACCGTCCAACAAGCCGAGCGTCAGGGACGGCAAACGCTCCGCCGCGATCGCAGAAAGGTCAGCGGCGGCGAGCCGTCGGTTTGCCGGCGCGTGGAATGCCACGTTGAGTGCCCAGTCGAGCCGGGCGACATCCGCAAGATAGGGCAGCCCGCGCGCGGGCCCATAGTCGGCGACGAAGACGGAGAAGCCCGCGCCATACTCGGCGAGCACCGGCTGTGTCGGCAGTTCGCAGGCGACGAAATCACGGGCCAGGGCATGGAAGAAGTCGTCGCCGACCAGTGCCTGGACCGTCGGAAAGGTCGCCGCCAGAGCAGCGCCGAGACTATGGCCGACATGATGCCGGTAGATGCGCAAGCGGGCGTCGGCCGGGATCGAATCGCCCACGATGTGCGGCGTAAGTTCGGCGTGATCGCGACCTACAAGCTGGGCGGCGAATGCCGCCTGGAGGTCACGCAGCGCGGGCGGCATCGGACTGTGCTGCCTGGATCATGCGGTTGGCACGGGCGGCTTCGTCGAGCAGCACCGCAAGTTCGGGAATATCGGTGTCCCATTCGACCAGTGTCGGCCGCGCACCGTATCGCCCGATCACGTCGCCGAAAAGCTTCCAGACCTCGTCGCTCACCCCGCTGCCGTGATCGTCGATCAGGATCGCCTCGCCATCGCAATCGTTCACGGCATGGCCGGCCAGGTGATACTCCGTGATCGCCCCACCCGGCAGGCCGGACAGCCAGCCACAGGGATCGAGCCGCAGATTGTGCGCCGTCACGACGATGTTGTTGACGTCGAGCAGCAGGCCGCAGCCGCTTCGCCGTACCAGTTCCGCGAGGAATTCCGGCTCCGACAAGGTCGAATGGGCGAAACCCAGATAACAGGAAGGATTCTCGATCGAGACCTGGCGGCCCAGCGCCTCCTGCAGGCGCCCGATGTTGCGCGTCACGACGTCGAGCGCTTCCTC
>CALFRN010000284.1 GCA_937919085.1 uncultured Reyranella sp. | reverse complement strand
CCCGAGATCGTGGACTCCTACTGGACGCACGGCTTCTACGTGCTCGAAGGCGTGGTCGGACCCGAGGAGCTTCGGGAACTGCGCGCCGATGTCGACGCCGTGCTGGCGCGTGCCCCGGTCGAACCCGGCGCAGCGCTGGATGGCAGCGGGCGGCCGGCGCTGGGCGAGGGCATCCTGAAGCCGCCCTTCAAGTTCGCCAAACCGTTGAGCGATCCGCTGGGCGGCACCGACAAGAACAACGGCCGTCACCCGGCTGCCATGCTGCAACCGACCCCGGGCGAGGGCGGCCCGGCGTGGACCGTCGAACTGCTCGACGGCAACCTGCACCTGATGGATGCCGCGCTCCGGCTCTATGGCCATCCCGGGCTGCTGGGCGTGGCGGCGGGACTCCTGGGCGACGATTTCGTGCCTTACAACGAGGTCACGTTCGTCAAGGAAGCCGGCCTCGGGCCGTCGGTGGCCTGGCATCAGGACGGCACGACGCATTGGAACGCCCCGGACTGGGACCTCGGCGCTCACGGCTTCAACTTCATGACGCAGCTCTATCCTTCCACCGCGGGCAACGGCGTCTGGGTGCTGCCCGGCAGCCACAAGCTCGGCAAGGCCGACATAAGGAAGCTGGTGGCCGCGAGCGGTTCCGACCGGATCGAGGGCGCCGTGCCGATGCTGTGCGCGGCCGGCGACACGATCGTCACCAACCGCCAGTTGCTGCATGGCTCCTTCGCCAACTCGTCGCCCGACCGCCGCATCACGCTGAACGAAGGCTTCTTTCCCAGGAAGCGCGTGCTGGGCGTGACGGCGCAGCGGCTGAACGGCGTGGTCGAGACCTACGACAAGGCGCGCATCGACGCGCGCTGCCGCATCCTGCAGATCGCCATCGACGCCCGGAAGCAGCGTTTTCCGCGGGAGCAGAGCCATGTCTATCGGCCGCTTGCCGGCCGCGAGGACGAGAACCGCTGGAACGAGACGACACGCGAGACGGTGCTGAAAAACTACAACCAGCGCGACATGTTCATCTAGGTCCGGCGGCGCGTCTCGCCGTCTTCCCGAACGAACACCGGGACCTTGCGGTCCCGGTGTCGTCGCAATGGGTCGTCGTTGCTAGCGGATGATCGTGACCTTGATCGCGGTCTGCTGGCTGAACACGGTGGTGAGCTGGTCGCCCGGCTGCAGCGTCCGGAGCGCCGCCTTGCCGGCATCGGTGACGATCTGCGGCATCTGGATGACCTCGCCGCTGTCGGGCGAGGGCTTGTCGGGCTCGCCGCCGGAAGCATTGATCAGATAGACGACGTTGTTCGCCAGGTCGACCTTGGTGCACATGCCGTTCATGTTCCACAGCAGGATGCGCTGCTGGGCACCCGGAATGCCTTCGATCCGCGCGCCCTTTGCCATCATCGCCTTTGCCTGCGCCGTGGCTGCAGGCGTGGTCTTGGCGATCAGGAAGTCGACATAGTCGTACCACTGGACGTCGACGACCTGGCCGACCCTGAGCGACGCGAAGTTGGCCACGAGGTCGGCGGCCTTCAGTTTCACCCGGCCGAGATCTTCCCAGATGATGGTGAAGCTGCGCCGGTCGGGATGCATGCTGTGGATCGTGCCGCGCTTGAAGTTCTGGTAGATGGTCGCGACATAGAGATCTTCCGCCTGCGCGGCCGCCTGATGCGACAGGACAGGCAGGGTGGTCGCCGTCAGCGCGGCGCCTCCCAGCAGCTTCAGGGCCGAACGACGATTGGTCTGTGACATGACAATATTCCCCTCTCATTGCAAAACGACATACTCGATGCCAGTACGCCAACCGAGCAGCCCCTCCTCACGTGTGGTCCGTCCGCTCGGTATGCCCGCAATCTTATCGATGCTTTTTTCTGGATCAACCACCGGCAACGGACTCAGGGGCGATCCTTGAGCCCGAGCGACGCCAGGTAGCTCCAGCGGATCGTGCCGTTCCTGAATTTGATGCCGTCGAGATACTGCGCCACGGCGCGGTCGATCAGTTCCGGTGCGGGCTTGTCCTGCCGCCTGCCGTCGGCATAGGCCACGATCTGGTCCCACCCGTCGGGGCGCGGAACCGAGACGATCGTCGAGGGCGTGTCGAGGTTCTTGTAGGTCCAGAACGACCAGCCGATGCCATGCAGCTCGTGCAGCCTGCGGAAGCCTTCGTTCCATTCGTCGGTGAGCTCGCCGGTCTCGCCCAGGAACAGCGGCACGTCATGGAGATTGGCGAAGTTGAGATGGCGCTGGATCGAGTCGCGCTTCGTGGAAGCCCAGAACGAATGATAGGTGTAGGCGAGGTTTTCCGCGAAGGGCGCGCCGAGCATGGCGAAGCTCGAGCTCCATTGCCCGCCCGCCAGGAAGACGATGCGGCCGGGATCGACCTCGCGGATCGCCTTGGTCGCGCGCCTGTAGAACGGTTCCAGCCGCGCGTTCAGCGTGGCCACATCGTGGTAGGGCGCAATCGGTTCGTTCAGGATGTCATAGCCCAGGATCGTCGGGTTGCCGCTGTAGCGCGCCGCGATGGCGCGCCACAGCCGGACCGTCAGGTCGCGGTCGCGCGGCACATAGAACATCAGCGGATAGCCCGGCCCGTCGTCGTGGTTGATGCCGGTCTGGCCGCCGGGTGCTGCGTGCAGGTCGGGGATCACATAGAGGCCTGAAGCGGCGGCCCAGCCGACGACGCGGTCGAGCAGCGCCCAGCCCTCGCCGGCCATGATGCCGTCCGTCGTCATGAACAGGCGCCAGTGCAGCGGCACGCGCACCATGTTGAAGCCGACCGACTTGATGAAGCGGATGTCGTCCCGGGTGATGTAGCTGTCGCGGTACTGCGTCCAGAAAGCCGCCGCACGCTCGGGCCCGAGCAGGCGGTCGAAGGCGCCGTAGATCTGCCGCGGCGCCTTGGCGACCTCGAACTTGAACATGTAGCCCTCGGGCATCAGCCAGTTGCCGAGGCTGATGCCCTTGAGATGGATCGTGGCGCC
>CALFRN010000283.1 GCA_937919085.1 uncultured Reyranella sp. | reverse complement strand
CTTGCGATAGACGATGCCGCGGTTGACCCAGGCGCTGATCTCTTTGCTGTTGAGACGCAAGGCCGCCGTCAGATCGGCAATCGCGCCGTCGTTGTTGTCCTTCTTGGAATAGAGGACGATTGCGCGGTTGATCAGCGGATAGGTCTGGCGTGGCGCCATGCGGATCGCATCGCTGTAGTCGATAATCGCGCGATCGGCCTCGCCAATGCTCTGATATACCGAGCCCCTCAGAATGTAGAGATACGGATTTGTCGGCGCAGCCATGATTGCGTCTGTTAGAATCCGCACCGACGACTTATAGTCGGCCTTCGCGCGCACATCGCTGCCCTTGCCGCTTTCCGAGAGGCCGCGATTAAGGTAGGCGAGTGCCAGTTCGCCGCCCGTCAGCTTTCCCGATTTGATCGCATTGGTACAGGCGATGACCTTTTCGGCGGCGGTTGCGCCCGTGAGGCCGTTGCAAACGACGGCGTAGTCCTCGTGGGTGGCTTCAGCGCCGGGCTTTTCCTCTTTGGGCTTTCCCTGGCCCAGCGCAACACCGCACAATCCCCCGACGCCGACGGCGCAGGCGATCAATGCAACGGCAGTGCGACGCACGCGGCTGAACATGAATAACCCCTTGGCACCGCCGAGCGGACTGCGATGCCGCCCGTGGTTCGACCTCATAAGTGACAGCATTTTTGGACTTTTCAAGCGCCGGGAATGCCTGCACTTCCGGTACCGAACACAATCACGCCACATACGGGCAAGCGCCAGCGGGCATTGGCTATCCGGCGGTCTACCGGTCGAGTAGACTGCCACCATGCAGACACTTACCACTGCCCAGGCCGTCGTTTCGATGCTTGAAGTCAACGGTATCGACACGATCTACTGCCTGCCGGGCGTCCAGAACGATCCGTTCTTCGATGCTCTCTACGACCGGACCAACGCCATTCGCCCGATCCATGCGCGGCACGAACAGGCCTGTGCCTACATGGCGCTGGGGCATGCCATGGCGACCGGGAAGCCCTCTGCCTACGTCGTTGTGCCAGGGCCAGGCTTTCTGAATACGGCGGCGGCCTTGTCGACAGCCTATGCGGTCAACGCGCCGGTGCTGGCCCTCACCGGGCAGATCCAGCAGTCGATGATTGGCCGCAATGTCGGTCTGCTGCATGAGCTGCCGGATCAGCTGTCGATCATGCGTGGCCTCACCAAGTGGGCGGATCGGCTCCGCTCGCCCGCGGAAGCGCCCGGGATGGTCAACGAAGCATTCCGCCGTCTGATCTCCGGCCGGCAGCGTCCGGTCGGCCTCGAGTGCGCCATGGATACCTGGGCGCGGCGGGCGCCGGTCGAATTGATCAGCGCTCGGGCGATTGCCGACCCCTGCCCGGTCGATGAGGAGGCAGTGGAGCGTGCGGCCAAGCTTCTTGGCAGGGCGGAACGTCCCCTGATCGTGGTCGGTGGCGGTGCGCAGGACGCCGGAGAGTCCGTCGGCCTGATAGCTGAGATGCTCGATGCGCCGGTCATGACTGGCCGCATGGGTCAGGGCGTGATTGACGGACGGCACAAACTGTCGGTGACGATGCCGGCCGGCTACCGCTTCTGGGGCGAGGCCGATGTCGTTCTGGCCGTCGGCACGCGCCTGCAACCGCAGCAGCAGAATTGGGGCCTCGACGATTCATTGAAGATCATCCGCGTCGATGTCGATTCGGAGGAGATCGACCGCCAGCGCAAACCCGAGATCGGCATCGTCGGCGACGCCGCCGCGACGCTGAAGGCGCTCGCCAATCGCCTGGCCGGACACAACATCAAACGCAATGGCCGCGCCGAAGCCGTCGCCGAGACAAAGGCTGCCGCCACCAAGAAGATCCGCGAGACGCTGGCGCCGCAGGTCACCTACCTCGAGGCCATCCGCAAAGCGCTGCCGGAACACGGCATTCTGGTCGATGAGCTTACCCAGATGGGCTATGCCGCCCGCCTCGCCTATCCAACCTACAGGCCGCGAACCTTCCTCTCGCCCGGTTATCAAGGCACGCTGGGTTGGGGATATGCCACGTCGCTCGGCGCCAAGAGCGCCAGGCCCGACACACCCGTTGTCTCGATCAGCGGCGATGGCGGCTTCCTGTTCACGGCAACGGAAATGGCGACGGCCGCACAGCACGGCATTGGCGTCGTGGCCGTCGTGTTCAGCGATGGCGCCTACGGTAACGTCCGCCGCATCCAGCAACAGTCGTTCAACAACCGCACTATTGCCAGCGACCTGCGCAACCCCAACTTCGTCAAACTGGCAGAGAGCTTCGGACTCGACGCCGTGCAGGTGAAGTCGCCCGAGGAACTGGGGGCCGCGATCTCGAGCGGCATCGCCAGGGGCAGCCCGATGCTGATCGACTGTCCGGTCGGCCAGCTTCCCGATCCGTGGCCTCTGGTCCAGGTGCCGCGGATCAGGCCGCGTAGGTCTTGAGCACCTCTGGATCGGGATCGCATCCAAGGCCCGGGCCGGTCGGCACCACAAAGCGTCCCTTCACCGGGGTCACCAGCTCACCGTAAAGGCTGGCTTCCAGATCCATGTGGTAGCGCTCGATCATCCCGCCAGGCTCGCCCCGGGCCGCCATCAACTGGAGGGTCGCGAGGAAACCCGGCCCAAAATAGGGCGAATGCGGCATCAACGTCACGCCCGCCGCGTCGGCTAGCACCGCCACCTTCTGGAATTCGGTCACGCCACCCACTTTGGTAACGCTGGGTTGCGCGTAGTCGACGGCGCCGGCGGCGAACATTTCGCGGAACTGAAACGAGGTGCAGTTGTTCTCGCCCGCCGCCATGGCAACGCCCGTGCCGGCGCGCAGCTTGGCGATTGCGGCAAAATCCTCAGGCGGAAAAATCGGCTCCTCTAACCAGTGCAGGTCATAGGGCCGCAACTTCAGGGTCATGTGGCGGGCTTCTTCAGGTGTCCACGGACAATTCGTATCGACCATGATCGCCACGCCATCGCCTGCTGCCTCACGGGCCGCCTTCACTTCGGCTTCTTCGGTTTCGTGCAGCTTGATGTGGCCATAACCCTGGCTGAGCGCCTGTTTGACCCGTGCGGCCACTCGTTCGGGATCGCGGTACTTCAACAGGCTGGCATAGGCGGGCAGGCTGTCGCGTCCGGCGCCGCCCAGCAGCCGATGCAAAGGCAGGTTCGCCGCCTTGCCCGCGATGTCCCAAAGCGCGATGTCGAGGCCCGACAGGGCGAAGGTGGTGATGCCGTAGCGGCCGAAGAGATGCAGCATCTGCTGCAGGTCGCGCGACAGGCGGCCGATGTCGCCGGCTTCGCGACCGATGGCGATCGGCGCGATCATGTGATCGAGCGCCGCCCGCACGGCGTCGGTGCATCCGTAGCAGAAGGCCTCGCCCCAGCCGACCAGGCCAGTGTCGGTTTCGACACGGACGAGCAGGATGTTGTTGGTCGTCCAGTTGCGCCCGCCATAGCCTGTCGGATTGCCGCCAAATGTGAATGGTACCTTTATTGAATGGCTGTCGATGCGGGCTATCTTCATTGACGCGTTCCCTTCAGTCGGATGTCGTTGAGCAGCCGCTCGGCATGCGCCTGGTCGGACAGTTGCTTGGAAGCAAAACGCGAATCGCCGTGCGGCACAACTGCAAGGAGATGGCCCGCCAGCGGCGCCGGAAGCGGCGGCGCAATCGTGTCCTGCTCCGGCATTTCGACCTCGGCCATCGCGAAATAGGTCCGGCCATCTTCGGTCTTGAAGAAGTCGACGTCCCAGTGGAAGCAGCCATCCGACCAGGCGTACCGGACCTTCTGCAGGGACTCGCGATGCCCGGTCCATAGCCGCGCAAAGTCCACGGCGCTGATCGTCGTTTCGATCTCGACGATCTGGCCCGCGACCTCCCGCTTGTAGGTAAAGACATGGCCGGTTCCGCCGTCGGCTTCGATCGAGCGTATGCGTATTCCGGGAACGTCGAGATAGGCCTGGCGCAGGAAGGTGCGCACGACCCCGGGCGTCCGGGCGATCAGTGCTTCCAGCCCACCGTCGTCGTCGAGGACAAACTTGCGTTCATTTTCAATCGGCATGCTAGAATCGTCACCATGACCAGCCAGACCATCGACGACCTGCCGACGCCTGTGCTCATTCTCGACCGGGCCATCCTGCGCCGCAACCTCAAGCGCATGAGCGACCGGATGCGCGACGCCGGTGTCATATTGCGTCCCCACCTCAAGACCGCCAAGTCGATCGAGGTCGGCCGCATGGCTGTCGAGGACCACGACGGCCGTATTACCGTGTCGACCCTGGCGGAAGCGCGCTATTTCGCCGGCGGCGGTTTCAAGGACATTCTTTACGCTGTCGGCATTGTGCCGACGAAGCTTGCCGCCGTGGCGGAGTTGAGACGCCAGGGTGTGAACCTTCGGGTCGTTACCGACAATCTCCCGGTGGCTAAGGCCATCGCCGCCGCAGCCACGGACGGCGATTCCTTTTCGGTCTTCATCGAAATCGACTGCGGCGGCGGGCGCGCCGGCCTACCATTCCCCGAATTGCCCGGCCTGCTCGATATCGCGCGGATTTTACACGACGCACCGCGTGTTGATCTCGCCGGCGTCATGACTCATGCCGGCCACTCCTATCACCAGAGCACACCCAGCGGCATCGCGGCCATCGCGGAGCAGGAACGCCAGGCCATCGTCGGCGCCGCCGAGGCGCTGCGTGCAGCCGGTATCCCCTGCCCGATCGTCTCCGGCGGCTCGACGCCGACGGCCATGCATTCGCGCGATTTCACCGGCATCACCGAGATGCGGCCGGGCGTCTATGTGTTCAACGATCTCGACCAGGAGTTCATTGGATCGTGCGGCGCCGGCGATCTCGCCCTTTCGGTTCTGGCCTCGGTGATCGGCCACTATCCCCATCGCAACCAGATCCTGGTCGATGCCGGCGCGCTGGCGCTCTCCAAGGACATCAGCGCCCAGGAATTTCATCCCAAGGTCGGCTATGGAACCGTCGCCAATGCCCCAACCCCGGATATGGCGGTCGTGGCCTGTTCACAGGAACACGGTTTTATCGGTGCAGAGGCGCCGCTGCCTTATGCCAGCCTGCCGGTCGGCGGGCGCGTGCGTATCCTGCCCAATCACGCCTGCATCACGGCCGCGGCCTACGACCGTTACTACGTTGTCGACAGCGACCTCGACGGCGGCAAGTCGGTGGTCGATGTCTACGACCGCATCAACGGCTGGTGAGGGCTAGAGAGAATTGACCATATGCCCACCGTCCACGGTGAGCACGCTGCCGGTCATGAATTCTCCAGCCTTGGAAGCCAGCAGCAACAAGGCGCCGTCGAGATGCTCGGGCCGGCCGATCCGCCGCTGCGGGATGCGCTCGATCAATCGCTGTCCGCCGGGCGTCTTCCAGAAGGCGCCATTCATCTCGGTTTCGATGTAACCGGGGCAGATCGCATTCACCCGGATATCATGGCGCGCCCATTCCATGGCAAGCGTCCGCGTCAGGTGGATGAGGCCTGCCTTGGAGGCATTGTAGGGTGCCACCTGCCCGATGGTCCGCAAGCCCAGGATCGAGGCGATATTGACGACCACTCCCGGCCGCTTGTCGGCCACCCAGCGTTTGGCGGCGCCCTGCGCCACGAGCCAGGCACCGCGCAGGTTGGTGTCGACGACCGCGTCCCAATCGTCCTCCGGCATTTCCAGCGCCGGCTTGACGATCGAGATCCCGGCATTGTTGACTACGATGTCGAGCGGTCCCACGGCATCGAGAGCGGCTGCAATCGACGGGCCGGATTGCACGTCGAGTTCGACTGTCGTGGCCTTCACCTTCTGCTGGCCCAGTTCCGCCTGAAGAGACGCCAATCGGTCGACGCGGCGCGCGGCTAGGACGACCGCCGCACCGGCGCCTCCCAGGCAACGCGCGAAATGCACGCCAAGCCCCGACGACGCGCCGGTAACCAGAGCCACCTTGCCGCTAAGGTCGAATCGCTTGGACATCGCCGCCGCTCCCCTGTCTCATGCCCGCCTTATAGGCGAGCGTCGCTCTTGGAGGAAACATGGCCCTCGGTCTCAGGGGCAACCGCGTTCTGATCATCAAAGACACGCGGGTGCGATACTGATCCCAGGTTCGCGTACCCCCTGGCCGCTGATTGGCCTGCTGGTCGCCGCCGGCATGGTCGTCGCGTTCCATGTCGGCAAGGTGCCGCCGTCCATTCCGTCGATCCGTGACGACCTGGGGGCCAGTTTGAGCCAGGCAGGGTGGCTGCTGTCCACCGTCAATTTGATCACGGCACTCGGCGGCATGGCGATCGCGCTCACCGCCGACCGCTTCGGGCATCGTCGCCTGGTCGTGCTCGGGACCGGCCTCTGTGCCTTAGCGAGCCTGTTCGGTGCGTTTGCCGGCAGCGTCGATGCCCTGGTGGTGGGACGTGTGGTTGAAGGGCTGGGCTTTGTTGCGGTGGCCGTCGCGGTGCCTGGCCTGCTGCTGCGGGTCGCTACTCCTGAGGATCAACGTCTGGCGATGGCGCTGTGGACGACCTATATGCCGGCAGGTGCCGGCAGCATGATGCTGGCCGCGGCCTTCATCCTGCCGGATACGTCGTGGCGCACCGTATGGCTGGTGGCTGCGGCGGCTTCGTTCCTGATGCTGGCGGCTCTTCTTGTCGGGGCCCTGCCCCGCCGGGAACTCGACCGCCTGCCGGCGAGCCACCGACCGGTACGCGCCGAGATGAGCGAGGTGGCGAGCAGTGGAGGCTTGCTGGCCATCGCCGTTTGCTTCGGGGCTTATTCCTGCTGCTGGTTCACCGTCGTCGGCTTCCTTCCCACGCTTCTGATCGAGCGTCTGGGCTTTGCCACGTCGGCAGCGGCGGTGATGACCGCTATCGTCGTCATCGTGAACGTCGGTGGCAACCTCTGCGCCGGCTGGCTGCTGCACCGCGGCGTGCCGCGCGTCGCCGTGATCGTCGGCGCGGCGGTGGCCATGTCGATGTGCGCCGCCGGCATATTCATCGACGGCATGCCCGATCTGCTGCGGCTCGTCCTGGCGGGTGTCTATTCAGCAGTGATCGGGGTTGTTCCCGGAGCGCTGTTCACGGCGATCCCGGTCCACGCACCTCGCCCGCAGCTCGGCGGCGCCGCGACGGGTCTCCTGATGCAGGGTTCGAACGTCGGCGCCCTTCTGGGACCGCCGATCACCGGCGCCCTGGTCGCCACTGGCGGCTGGACCAACGCGGCCTGGCTCACCTCCATCGCCCTGGCGATCGTGGCCGGCTCCGGTCTCTTCCTGCATTGGCGCGAAAAGCGTAAACTGGGTTCATGATCTACGTCGACATCGTCTCCGATACGATTTGTCCCTGGTGCTACATCGGCAAGCGCCGCTTTGAGCGTGCCCTGGCGCTCAGTGGCCGCGACGACGTCGCCATCTCCTGGCGCCCCTTCCAGCTCAATCCCGACATGCCGCCCGAGGGCATGACGCGCGACGACTACGTCCGCGCCAAGTTCGGCGGCGGCGACCGACCGCGGCAGATCTACCAGGCGATCGCCGAGAGCGGCCGTGAGGCTGGCATCGAATTCCAGTTCTCCCGCATCAGGCGCACACCCAACACTGTGCTGTCGCACCGGCTCGTCCACTGGAGCGCTAGAAACGAGCGTCAAGACGAGGTCGTAGCCGAACTCTTCAAGGCCTATTTCGAGGAAGGCCTCGACATCGGCGATCTCGATGCCCTTGTCGCCTGCGCCGTGCGTGCCGGCATGAAGGAAGCCAGCACCCGAGCCTTCCTGCTGAGCGACGACGGCCGGCAGGAAGTCGTGGCTTCGGACGTCTATGCCCGGCGGCTTGGCATCAATGGCGTCCCCTGCTTCATCGTGAACCGAAAATACGCCGTCTCGGGCGCCCAGCCACCGTCGGCCTTCGTCGAGGTATTCAATCTGGCTGAGCGCGACGCGGCCACCAGCGCGGCCCAATCTACGGTGTAGAGGCCGCACGGTAGCGGGCGTAGATCTCCCGTACCCAGGCCGCGCCGAGATGCGACCGGATTGTGTCCATCCAGCTGCTTGAACCTGGCGGCATTGGCCGCGCCCTGGTCTTCGGCGAAGACACGGCAGAAATAGCCATGGTCTTCCAGCGGCAGGGCCAACACCTTGCGCCTGATGCGCGGACCGAGATCGGCGCCGATCTTGTCCTCGACCGCACCGACGTCCTCTCGGCCCGTATGCAACGGCGGCTCCGGTTGAAGGCGATCCAACTCGCGCAGGATGGCGGCCGATCCGCAGACGACACGGCTGTCGATCAACAGAACGGGCGTCGCCGTCTGCCCCGACAGTTTGCGAACCCTGGCCATGTGCGGCCCGGGCATAAGGTCGGTGCGGCGATAAGGTATGCGTTTCAAATCGAGGGCCCAGCGCACTTTTTCGTTGTGCGGCAAGTAGCGAAACTGCGGCAGCTCGATGTCCATAGCCTGCTCCAGATGCCCTAAATATGATCATTATCATATGATATGATATATATCACAAAAGGAGATTCGCCGTGCCGGTCAACGCCGCCCGCAAGGCCCGTACTCACCAGGAAATTCTCGATCATGCCGCACGCCTGTTTCGGCTGCGTGGCTATGACGCGACCACCATCGACGATGTCATGCTGGCCGCCGGGATGACCCGTGGCGCCTTCTATGCCCACTTCAAATCCAAGGACGACCTGTTCGCCGAAGTGTTGCGCACCAGCCATGGCTTGCTGCGGCTCCTGCGAGGCCGTACTGGCGAGAACACGCGCACGCTCGGGCGCGAGGCCTCGCGCCTCCTCGACGACTATCTCCACAAGGATCATCTCGGCGAAGTGTCGGTCGGCTGCACGCTGGCGGCATTGCCGGGCGATGTCGGTCGCGCCCCCCTGGCTGCCCGCCTTGCCTATGGCAATGCGGTATACGGGCTGATTGCCGAACTGGGACGTGGCCGACCCCGACCCAGGCAGCTCGACGCCAATGCCACGGCCGCTGCTGTGCTTTGCGTTGGCGCGATCGGCATGGCGCGCGCCGTCGGCGACCGGCGGCTGAGCGATTGGTTGCTGAGGTGCGCCCGCCGCGCAGCGGCGGCGCTGCTGACTGCCTCACCGAACCAGGTCAAGCGGCCAGCTTCGCGAGCGCGGTCAAAATCGACGTCACGCCGGAAATCCGCTGCCGCTCGTCGGCCCAAACGCGCTGCACGACCACGCGGTGATCGGGCCTGAGCCGAACCAGCGGCGCATTCTTCTGTATCCAGCCGATCAGCCGGTCGGGCCTGGCAAACTTGTTGTCGTGAAACGACAAAACCAGTGCCTTCTCGCCGGCGTCGATGCGCTCGACACCGGCGGCGCGGCAAAGGATTTTCAGGGCGACGGTGTTCAGCAGGAATTCGGCCTCGATCGGCATCTTGCCGAAGCGGTCGACCAGCTCGGCGGCGAAGGAGTCGATCTCGGGTTCGGTCCCAAGCGCGCCGATGCGACGATAGAGACCCAGGCGCACCGACAGGTCGGCGACATACTCCTCCGGGATCAGCACGGGGATACCGAGGCTGATCTGCGGCGACCAGTCGGCCTTCTCCGCCTCTTGCGCCCGGCCCCGCGCCGATTCGACGGCCTCCTCCAAGAGCTGCTGGTAGAGCTCGATGCCGACTTCGCGGATATGGCCCGACTGCTCTTCTCCCAGCAGGTTGCCGGCGCCGCGAATGTCGAGATCATGGCTGGCGAGCTGGAAGCCGGCGCCCAGCGTATCCAGCGTCTGCATGACATCGAGGCGCTTGGACGCGGCTTCGTTCAGTGCCCGGCCCGGCGGTACCGTGAGATAGGCATAGGCCCGGGTCTTGCCGCGACCGATGCGGCCGCGAAGCTGATAGAGCTGTGCCAGGCCGAACATGTCGGCGCGGTGTATGATCATGGTGTTGGCATTGCGGATATCGAGGCCGCTTTCGACGATGTTGGTCGACAGCAGGACGTCGAATTTGCCATCGACGAAGTCCTGCATCGTGTTTTCGATCTGGGTCGGCGGTAGGCGGCCATGCGCCATGGCCATGCGGACTTCGGGCACCAGCTCGCGCAGGTCGGCCGCCACGGCGGTCAGATCCTCGATGCGCGGACAAACGTAGAAGCTCTGGCCGCCACGGAACTGCTCACGCAGCAGCGCCTCGCGGATCGCGACGCCATCGAACGGCGTCACGAAGGTCCGGACGGCGAGGCGGTCGACCGGCGGCGTCGCGATCAGGCTCATGTCACGCACCCCGGTCAGGGCCAGTTGCAGGGTCCGCGGGATCGGCGTTGCGGTAAGCGTCAGCACGTGGACGTCGGCGCGCAGTTCCTTCAGCCGTTCCTTGTGAGCGACACCGAAATGCTGCTCTTCGTCGACGATGAGCAGTCCGACATCCTTGAATTCGATGCTCTTGGCCAGCAACGCATGGGTGCCGATGACGATGTCGATCGTGCCTTCCTTGAGCCCCGCCTTGGTCTCCTTCGCCTCCTTTGCCGGCACCAGGCGCGACAGGCGGCCGATTCGCACCGGCAGACCCTGAAAGCGCTCGACGAAAGTCCGGTGATGCTGGCGGGCCAGCAAGGTCGTCGGGCCAATCACCGCCACCTGCTTGCCGGAAAGCGCCGCGACGAAGGCCGCACGCAGGGCAACTTCGGTCTTTCCAAACCCGACGTCACCGCAGACCAGTCGGTCCATCGGCTTGCCCGACGAGAGATCCTCCAGGACATCGGAGATCGCCTGGAGCTGATCGTCGGTCTCGGCGTAGGGAAATCGAGCGCAGAATTCCTCGTACAGCCCGTCCGGCGGCGCCAGCGTCTCGCCCTGCCGAACGGCGCGTTCGGCGGCGATGTTGATCAGCCGGTCGGCCATGTCGGCAATGCGCTGCTTCAGTCTGGCCTTGCGCGACTGCCAGGCAACACCGCCCAGACGGTCGAGGCTCGCCCCCTCTTCCGAGGTGCCGTAGCGGCTCAGCACGTCGATATTTTCGACGGGCACGAAAAGCTTGTCGCCGCCATCGTAGGTCAGCCTCAGGCAATCGTGCCGAGCGTACTGGATTTCCAGCGTCACCAGCCCTTCGTAGCGGCCGACACCGTGCTCGCGATGGACCACGAGGTCGCCCTCGCTGAGTGACGCCGCCTCGGCGATGAAACGCTCGGACGGCCGCCGCTTCTTCGCCGGCCGTGACAGCCTGTCGCCGAGGATGTCCTCCTCACCGATGACTTCGAGGGTATCCAGCACGAAGCCGTGTTCGAGCGACCAGACCGCGATGCCCAGCGCGCCGGTCGGCAGACCGAGGACCGTCGCCAGGTCCGGCACAGAGACAGGCGTCGTGGCGCCATGTTCCTGCAGAAGATGTTGCAGGCGGCTCGCCGAGCCCTCGGTGTAGCCGGCGACGACCACCCGCCGGCCGGCGGCATTCGCCGCCTTCACATGTTCGGCCACCTTGTCGAACAGGTTCACGCCCTGGGCGGTACGGGCCTGGGCAAAACCTTCGTGACGCCGCCCGTGAAGATCGATCGTATTGGCCGTCAAGGGGGCGGCGTCGAAGCTGGTGAAGGCGCCGACCGTGCGCCCGTTGAGCAGGCCGTCCCAGGTCGACGGTGCGAGATAGAGCATCTCCGGCGGAATTGGCTTGTAGTCGGCGGCGCCGGTCATTCCGCCCTTGCCGCCGGTCTTGCGGCGGGCGTCGTAGTAGTCAGCAATCAACTCGTGTCGTGCCTGGTAGGCTTCGGCGATCTGGTGATCTGCCGTCACTGTCGCGTCGGGACAGTAATCGAGCACCGTCTCCATTCGCTCGTGGAACAGCGGTAGCCAATGTTCCATGCCGACGTGGCGTTGGCCGGCCGATACTGCTTCGTACAGGAGATCGTCGCCTCCGACATTGCCGAACAGTTCGCGATAGCCGCCTCGGAAGCGCGTGATGCTCTCGGCGGTCAGCAGCACTTCGCTGACCGGCAGCAGCACGACTTCCTCACGGGGGCCGGTTGAGCGCTGACTCATGGCGTCGAACGAGCGGATCGACTCCACGGTGTCGCCGAACAGGTCGAGGCGCAAGGGTTCGCTGGTACCCGGTGGGTAAAGGTCGATCAGCCCACCACGGATGGCAAATTCGCCCGGCTCCATCACGGTTTCGGCCCGGCCATAGCCGTTTTCGCCGAGGAACTTCGCGAGCCAGGTGAGGTCGAGCGTCTGCCCCTTGCGCAGGACCACCGCAGCCTCGGCATAAAGACTGCGCGGTGGCACCTTCTGCAAGACGGCTCCGACCGAGGCCAGAATGACCCGGGCGGGCGCACCGGGCTTCTTGGCCGCAGCCAACTTCGCCAGGGTCTCCAGTCGCTCGGCCATGATGTCGGGATGGGGCGACAGGCGATCGTAGGGCAAGCAATCCCAGGCTGGAAAGACCAGCACTTCCCGTTCGGGCGCGAAGAACCGCAGCCCGTCCTGAAGCCGCTCAAGGCGCTGACCATCGCGCGCCACGTGCAAAATGTCCTTGCCGCCGGTCGTACGTGCCAGTTCGGACAACACCAGAGAATCGGCACCTTCCGGCAGGCCGGCGATGGTCCAGCGCCCGGCCTTGCGGGGGATCGCGGCCAGCGTCTCTGAAAGTGGCGCTGTCACTGGAAAGTCACTCGAAATGCCAGAAGTCTGCGCAGCACGGACGTGTCGGATGCAGCCGGGATGTCAGCTTTGCCGGAAACCCAGTCGAAGATGTCGTTGTCGCCGCTGTCCAGCAGACTTTCGTATTGCTCCAACTCGGTCGAATCGAACGAGGCAATATGGGCGCGCGCAAATTGGCCAAGGAGAATGTCGTTCTCCTTGTTGCCACGATAGATGCTGCGATAGAGCAATCGCTTGCGCCGCGTCTCGATATCCGCCTCGCCTGTCGCCCGTGCCATCTTTTCCCCAGGCTCGCCTCAAAAAGGGGCGTAGCATATAAGCGGCGGCGATGGCTGAGTCACGCGGCCCCGGAACCAGTCAACGGATGCGCCCGCAGAGCCTGACCCCTCTTTTTGCCCAAGCGACATCGCTGCCCGGAATCGGGCCGCGGTTGGGCAAGCTCGTGGAGAAATTGGCAGGACCGCTGGTCGTAGACCTGCTCTGGCACCTGCCCGTCGCCGTAATTGACCGCCGCAATGCTCCCGAGCTTTCCGGCGCCCGCGCCGGTGAGGTCGCCACCCTCACCGTGACGGTCGACGAGCACCTGGTGCCGCACAGTCCACGCCAGCCCTATCGGGTCTGGTGCAGCGACGAGACCGGCCGGCTCTGCCTCACCTACTTCAATGGCCGCGAGGACTATCTCAAGAAGCTTCTTCCGATGGGCGAGATCCGGGTGGTCAGTGGCCGGGTCGAACTCTACCAGGGCGAGGTTCAGATCACGCACCCCGACCATGTCGTGCCGCTCAACCAGCGCGACCAGATCCTCAGGGTCGAACCCGTTTACGGCCTCACCGCGGGCCTCACCCAGCGCCCTTTGCAGAAGGCGATCGCCACGGCCGTCGAACGTGCGCCCGACCTGGACGAGTGGCAGGACGCCACTTTCGTGGCGCGCAATCGCTGGGCTGACTGGAAGTCATCGCTGGCCCGCGCCCATGCGCCGACCGACGAAGCCGACCTCGCGCCCCTCGATCCGGCCCGCGCCCGCCTCGCCTTCGATGAACTTCTGGCCAGCCAGTTGGCGATTGCTCTGGTGCGACATCACAACCGCACTCTGAGCGGCCGCGCCACCAAAGGCGACCGGCGCCTGCACAAGGCAGCGCTTGGTGCCCTGCCATTCGAATTGACGGCGAGCCAGAAAGGCGCCGTCGAGGAAATCGCCACCGACATGGCCAAGCCCGAGCGGATGATCCGCCTGCTGCAGGGCGACGTCGGCAGCGGTAAGACCCTGGTCGCCTTTCTCGCCATGCTGATTGCCGTCGAGGCTGGGGCCCAGGCCGCCCTGATGGCACCGACCGAACTTCTGGCGCGACAGCACTATGCCACCATCGCGCCGTTGGCCGAGGCGACTGGCGTGCGGCTCGCCCTGCTGACCGGGCGTGACAGCCAGAGACAGAAGAAAGAGACGATGCGTGGCCTGGCCGATGGGTCGATCGGCCTTGTCGTCGGCACGCACGCCCTGCTTCAGGAAGAGGTTGAATTCGCCGACCTTGCGTTGGCCGTCGTCGACGAACAGCATCGTTTCGGCGTGCACCAGCGCATGGCTCTTTCATCCAAGGGCCAGGCGGTCGATCTCCTGGTCATGACCGCCACGCCCATTCCGCGCACCCTGATGCTGGCGGCATATGGCGATCTCGATGTCTCGAAACTCACCGAGAAGCCGGCCGGCCGCCTGCCGATCGACACCCGCACCCTCCCGCTCGAGCGCCTCAATGAAGTCGTCCAGGGTGTCGGCCGCATGATCGTGACGGACGCGCGTGTCTACTGGGTTTGCCCGCTGATCGAGGAATCCGAGGAGGTCGACCTCGCCAATGTCGAGGAACGCTACCAGCTCTTGAGCAAGCGTTTCCCCGGCAAGGTCGGGCTGCTTCATGGCCGGTTGAAGAGTGCCGAGCGCGAAGCGACCATGGCGGCCTTCGCCGATGGGCGGCTGTCGATCCTGGTCGCCACGACCGTGATCGAGGTCGGCGTCGATGTTCCCGCCGCCACGGTCATGGTCATTGAACATGCCGAGCGCTTCGGTCTGGCGCAGCTTCACCAGCTTCGCGGCCGCGTCGGGCGCGGCGCCGGGAAGTCGAGCTGCCTGCTGCTTTACGCCCAGCCCCTGGGTGAGACGGCCAAAGCGCGCCTGGCGATCATGCGCGAGACCGAGGACGGCTTCCGCATTGCCGAGGAGGATCTCCGACTGCGCGGCGCTGGCGAATTGCTGGGCACCCGGCAGAGCGGCCTGCCGGACATGCGGCTGGCCGATCTCGCCGCCCACGCCGAACTGTTGCAGGCGGCCCGTGATGATGCCCGGCTGGTGATCGATCGCGATCCGGACCTGAAATCGGAACGCGGGACGGCCTTGCGTACCCTGCTCTACCTCTTCCGCCGCGACGATGCCGTACGGACGCTCCGCGCCGGGTAGCTAGCCCAGCTGCGCCACAAAGGTCCTGAGCGCATCCCGCGCGGCCTCGGCACTCGTTTCGGCTTCGGTCCGGCGCTTCGCCAGGGCTTCCAACTCGCTCTCCTGCTTGTCGAGGGTGGCAAGGTAGCGGCGTTGAAGGTCGCTGTTGGCCGGAACGCGAGCGAGGTTGTCGCGCAGGCGCGCCTGCTCCTGGACGATCTGCTGACGTTCGGCCTCGATCTGCTTGGCCTTGCGCTCGGCCTCGGCGACCGCTTGCTGCAATTGCAGTACCTTGGTGAGCGCATCGCGAGTCTTGACGTCGAACTCACGGGCCTGGGCGTAGACGCGGATCTGGTCGGTCGCACCATCGACCAGGCGCAGATCCTGCTGCTGCGTTTTCTCCTGAACGACTTCGAAGGTCTGGGTCTGGTCGCCACCCGGTAACGGGAACGGGATGCGGTAGTTGCCCTCGCTGATCTCGACGCCCTTGGCATCGGGCTTGGCCAGGGTCCAGCCCGGCAAGCGAGGTTGCACAATAACGAGTTGGCGCGGCTCCTTGGCGGGGCCACGCACGCGATAGACCGTGGTTTGGCGGACAATGCGCGAAAGCTTCAGCACGCCCTGGGAAATGGTTCCGGTCGAAAGCCGGTTGGCTTGGGACGTATCGCGCTCGATGGTGATTTTTTCGTCGAGAGCATAGGGCAGCAGCCGTTTCTCGCCCGCGGGGAAACCTGACAACCGGGCATCGCCAACGTAGGTCACGTATCCGCCCTTGTCGCGCTCATAGATCGTGATCAGGCCCGGTGGCAGGCCGCTGTCGCCGTCGTTGGTCAGGCGTATGGCGGCCAGCGGATTGCGCACCGCGGTCTCGGCCTGATAGAGCGCGAGCCGCTGCACCGGGATCTGGCGATCGATGATGGGGAGCGACAATGTCCGGCCGTTGCCGACACTGACGGCACGCGGGAACTTGAACACGACCTGGGTTGCGGCATCCGAGGCTTCGATCTGATCGGCGGCAGCGGCCATCGGCGGCGGCGGCGGCGGCGCGGTAGACGGGGCCATGGAACGCTCCATCTGGAGGCGTTGCGGAGCCGGTGCCGGCATGGTCGATGATTTGGCCTGGGGGGCCTGAACGCCGCCACGGTCCACGCCCGGCATCAGGCGGCCCGCGACCTCGACCGGCACTTCCGGTCGCGTCACGTAGTAGGCATTGTAGAGCGCCTGATGAAAGGAGACCGGCCGGCCCGAGACGAGCGTGAGGTCGACCTCCTTCCAGTCCTGTCCGCTCAGGTTTTCGATGGTGGCCCAGCCCTGCAGAGCCGATCGCGTCGCCGCGGGATCCGCGCCCAGCGTCAGGCGATACGACGCCTTCCAGACCGGAACCTCGACAATGTAGGCAACGCGCACGGTGCGCTTGTCTGCGCCGCGCGTCGTCAGTTCGATGGTGCGTGCATCCTTCGCACGATTGCCCTGGATGGCGATCAGGGCGCGGCCGACTTGGTCGCGCAGAACCGGATCCGTGAATTGGAGGTTTTCTGCGTCTTCGAGGATGAATTGCTGCAGACCGTGGTCGGCGAACAGGGTGATGCGCGTGCGGCTGGTCGTGCCCTTGCCGTCGCCGAGGGCAACGGTGTCGTCCTGGACGGAAACGATGCGACCCGAGATGGCGCGGCTGCCGCCAACGGTGACTTGCGCGCCCTTCAACGTAGCCAGCAGTTCAGCCGGCGATCCGAGGGATGCCTGATCGAAAGGCAAGTCCTTGAAAGCCTGGGCCAGCGGTTCGCGTCCGGGCAGGCTGAGGCTGCCGACGCCGCCCTTGTCGTCATAGACGACCAAGCTTTTCAGCACATCGTCGACCTGTTGCAGGGGGACCGTGAGTTTCAGCGTCGCATCGCCATCGACAGCGGCCTCGTATTCAAAGTAACCCATCCCCCCGGATGACAGCATCACGCGCTTTAGCGCGAGATCCTGCGCGAAGGCGGAGCCCGGAAACGAAAAAAGTCCCAACAGGACCAGGCTGGTCAGAAAGCGATGCATAAGGCCTCCCCGGCGCTGCAGGCCGCCCCGGCGCTGCACGCGTACCGTGAGGGAGGACTATGACGCAACCGGGGCAGCGGCGCGACGAAACTACGAGAGCGCGTCTTTCAGCGCCTCGAGCGGCAACAGCACGCATTCGTGCCGCGCCTTGTGCGCCTTGACGGGAATGAAAGCCGAGAACGCCCCGACGGCGTCGCCCTCGGCGCGGCCGATCGCCCGCTCGGCGTCGCGACGGATCTCGGCAATGCCGGCGGCGTCGTGGCCAACCGCAGTAGCGGCCAAAGCCGAGGCCGAGGCCTGACAGAGCAGGCAGCCCCGTACCTGATGAGCGATCTCCGCGATGCGTCCCTGTCCGTCGAGAAGGACATCGATGGTCACCCTGTCGCCGCACAACGGATTGTCGCGGCGCGCCGACTTGGTCGGCACCGCCAGTTTGCCCGCCCCGGTCCTGGCCCTTGCAAGTGCCACGATCCGGTCCTGGTAGAGCTGGTCGCTCATCGCAGGGTACGCGCGGCGTGCCGCACGCCGGTGAGCAGGGCATCGATGTCAGTCCGGTCGTTGTACGGTGCCATCGAGACCCGGGTCGTGCCGTCGAGATCGAAGCGGTCCATCAGCGGCTGGGCACAATGATGGCCGGCGCGGACGGCAACGCCGAAGGAATCGAGGGTCTGGGCAACGTCGTGCGGGTGGACGCCGTCCAGCATGAACGACACGACGGGATAGCGGTTCTGCAGCCCGGCCGGGCCGAAAATCCGGGCGCCATCTATCTTCTGCAGACCATCCATCAGCTGCTGCACCATCGTCATCTCGTGGGCATGCGCCCCCATCCAGTCCAGCGCCATCATCCACTTGCAGGCAGCACCGAGGCCGATCGCCGGCCCGATCGGTGGCGTGCCGGCTTCGAAGCGGCGCGGTGGCGGCGCCCAGGTTGTTTCGGCAAGCGTCACTCGACCGATCATGGATCCGCCGCCCATGAAGGGTGGCATCGCGTCCAGCAGTTCGGCCTTGGCCCACAACACGCCGATACCGTTGGGTCCGTAGGATTTGTGCCCGGCGAAGACATAGAAATCGACGCCAAGCGAGACCAGGTCGATCGGGCCATGGGGTGCACGCTGCGCGCCGTCCAGCATGACTCTGGCGCCGACGGTCCTTGCGGCGGCAACGACGGCGCCGACATCGACCATCGCCCCGGTCACATTGGAGACGTGGGCGAGCGAGATCAACTTCGTCCTGGGCGAAAGAAGTCCCGACAATTTGTCGAGGTCGATCCGGCCATCCAGCGTCACCGGGATCATGTCGAGTTCGATGCCGGCACGGGAACGCAGCATCTGCCACGGCACGATGTTGGAATGGTGTTCCAGTTCCGACAGCAGGATGCGGTCGCCTGATTTCAGGAGGGAACCATAGGCATGGGCCACGAGATTGATCGCCGCAGTGCAGCCGCCTGTGAACACGACCTCCATCGGCGGAACGCCCAGGAACGCCGCGACCTCGGCGCGTGCGTTCTCGTAGGCGTCGGTCGCGCGCTCGGCTAGGCGATGAACCCCACGCAGCACATTGGCCCGGCCCGTGGTCTCGTAGGCCCGCACGGCATCGAGCACGTCGTCGGGCGTCTGGGCCGATGCACCATTGTCGAGATAATGAACTGGTTTTCCGTCGATGATCTCAGCCAGGATCGGGAACTGACCGCGGACGACGGCAACGTCGAAATTCATTCCGGACTCCGCGCCCGCCAGGCCGCCAGCGCCTCGGGTGTATCGATATCGGTGATCGCGGCCTCGCCGGCCATCTCGACCTCGCAAACCAGATCGGCATGCTCGCCGATCAGGTGCTTGGCGCCGCTGTCGCCGGACAGGACGGCCATTGCAGGAAAAAACCGCCGCGCCCAGAGCACCGGGTTGCCGCGCTTGCCGCCGACCGTGGGCACGCAAATGGCGCGGCCTTCGACGGGGCTGAAGGCTGCGATCAACCGGTTGAGCAGGCCGGATCCGACGCCAGGCATGTCGCCGAGCTGGACGATCGCTGCATCGATGTTGGTGCTGAGTGCGGCAATGCCAGTCCGCACCGAGGTGCTGAGGCCTTCGGCAAAATCCGGATTGGTGACGAAGCGCAGACGCGACCGGCTGGGTGTGTAGCTCTCGATCGCCGCCCTCACCTCTTCCGCCATGTGGCCCAGAACGACCGTGATCTCGACAGCTTGCGATGCGAGCGCGGCCTTCACGGCATGGGCGACCAGAGGCTCGCCTCCGGCATCGGCCAGCATCTTGTTGGGGCCGCCCATGCGGGTCGATTGTCCGGCCGCCAGTACGAGGGCCGCGACGCGCGGCGCCTGCTGCGGGCCCTCATCTTCCGACGGTTCATCGTCACGCGGCTGCGGCCGGCTCGCGATCTCGGCCAGCAGGCCACCCGCGCCCATCCTGACGATCTCCGCCCGGCCGACGGTCAATCCTGCGGCTAGCCGCTCCAGCACCATGTCGAAGCCGTTGTATTTGGGTGACTTCGCGCACCCCGGAAGGCCAAGCACCGGCTTGCCGTCGAGTTCGGCCATCAGCAGCAGATTACCGGGATCTACCGGCATGCCGAAATGGTGGATCTCGCCGCCGGCCTCGGCAATGCCCAGCGGCACGACGTCATGACGATCCACGATCGCCGATGCGCCGGCGATCAGGAAGAGATCGCAACCTTCCGTCTTCAATTCCTTCAACGCTCCCGCAATGGCTTTGGCGTCGTGCGCAACGCGGCGTTCCCCATTCAAGGTCCCGCCAAGGGATGCCAGCCGCTTGGTCGTCGTGCCGACCGCCTTGTCGAGCACCTTGTCGCGCGTTCCTGGCAGCCTTGTCTGAACCAGCCCGGCCCGCATCGCCCGGAAAGGCGCCACCGAGATGAGTGGTTGGTTGGCGGAGTGTGCGACTTCGATCGCACGGTCCACCGCGATGCGTGGTGCGGCATAGGGAATGATCTTCACCGTCGCCACCATCTGGCGCGGTTCGACGCGCGCGAAAGGCGGCAGGGTCGCCACAGTAACCGATTCGTCGAGTTCATTCAGCGCATCGATCCGCACCTGGTCGACGATGGCGAGACCAGATCCGAGGGCGAAATGGTTGCAGCGCCCGGTGAACGCTGCCGTGACTTCTAGGCCGGCACCAGCCAGCGCCTTGGCGACCGCTGCTGCCGCCTCGTCTTCATGAATGTCGTCTGGATCGAGTCGCGCCGCCACCACGGCCGTGGCGCCGGCGGACTTGAGCTTGGCGACGTCATCGGCCGATAATTTGCGGCCCTTCGCGAAATTGATTCCACCCGAGCGCCAGCTATGGCCCAGGATGGCGCCGGTCGCCTCGCCGATGGGTGTCTCGCCAAATTTCACGCCGCGACCACCTTGGGACCGGCCAGTGCCTCGAGGCGGCGTGCCCGCACCTCAACGATCTGGCCCAGGATGGAGACGGCGATCTCAGCCGGCGACTTGGCGCCGATGTTCAATCCGACTGGCCCGTGGATACGCGCGAATTGCTCGGCGGAAATGCCTGCTTCGGTCAGGCGTTCCTGGCGCTTGGCATGGGTTCTGCGGCTGCCAAGTGCGCCGACATAGAAAACGTCGGATTTCAGCGCGTATTCCAGCGCCGGGTCATCGAGCTTGGGATCATGGGTCAGCGTGACCACGGCAGTCGAGGAGTCGAGGCCCATCTTTTCGAACGCCTCGTCGGCCCACTCCTGCATCACCTTCACGCCGGGGAAGCGGCCGTCGGTGGCGAAGGCGCGGCGCGGATCGATCACGGTCACGTCGAAATCCATCAGCGACGCCATCGGCGCCAGCGACTGGGCGATGTGCACGGCGCCGACGATGATCAGTCGCGCGGGAGGGACATAGACATTGAGGAAGATTTTCTGGCCACCGAGATCTACCGTCTCGCTGCGACCGATCTCCATGGCCCGATGCGCCGCGGCCAGCAACGCGGCATCCGTGGCAAGCGTGCCCTCCGCCCGATCCGGGTAGATCAGGGTTTCGCTTGCATCACTGAGGCGCGTCGCCAGCACCACGGCACGGCGCTCGACACGGGCCGCCTGCAGGGCGGTGACTGTTTCGGTCTTCATCGGATCAACCCACCTTCTCGACGAACACCTGGACCTTGCCGCCACAGGCGAGACCGACATCCCAGGCCTGTTCGTCGGTGACGCCGAAATCGAGCAACCGCGGTTTGCCATCGGCAATCGCCGCCAGGGCTTCCTTGACGACAGCACCCTCGATGCAGCCGCCTGAGACCGAGCCGACCATCGCCCCCGACTCGTCGACGCCGAGCTGGCTGCCCACCGGACGTGGCGACGACCCCCAGGTGGTGATCACCGTGGCCACCGCGACTCCCTTGCCTGAATTCTTCCACTTACCGACCTGGTCCAGCACATCGAGCGCATCACTCATGGTCCCTACTCCTTGCGCAGTTCCGTTTGCCATGTGGCCAGCCGCCTGTCGGCGCCAGGGGCAATCGCTCCGAGCGCCGCGATCAGTCCGGCGAGACTTTCGAGATTGTGCACCGGACGGAATTCGTCGACATGGGGCAACATGGCCTTATTGCCCTGAGACTTGGGTTCGTAGGCACCGTAACGCAAGAGCGGGTTCAGCCAAACCAGGCGGGAGCAGGATTTATGCAACCGCTCCATTTCCGTCTTGAGTCCGCTGCCACCGTCGCGATCAAGGCCGTCGGTAATCAGCACAACCACGGCGCCCTGCCCAAGAACCCGGCGCGACCACTTGTTGTTGAAATCGTGCAGAGACTGGCCAATGCGCGTGCCGCCCGACCAGTCCTCGACCTGCCCCGACGCCTTTTGAAGCGCGATGTCGACGTCGCGGTTGCGCAACGACCGGGTCACGTTGGTCAGGCGCGTGCCGAAGGTAAAGCAGTAGACCCGATCGCGGTCGTTGGTGATGGTGTGCATGAAATGCAAAAACATGCGGGTGTAGCGCGCCATCGACCCGGAAATATCGCACAAGATTACCAGTGGTGGCGGACGCCGGCGCGGTTCGCGGCGGCGCAACTCCGTCAGGCCTTCCGGCCGCAGCGCCCGGCGCAGCGAGGCACGAAAGTCGACCCGGGGTCCGCGTCGTGCTGGCCGGTATCGGCGGGTTCGCCTGTCCGGTACCGGCAGGCGCAGCCGCGAGATGGCGCGCAGCGCATCGTCGATCTCGGCCTGCGACATTTGTTCGAAGTCCTTGTGCTGCAGGATTTCGCGATCGGACACGGTGAAGGTTGCCTCGACTTCGACCTCCGGCGGCTCGTCTTCATCGACTGGCGCCTCTCCCCGGCCAGGCTGCAGCGCCTCCTGGAGTCGGCGGCTCAGTTGCTTGCGGTCGTCCTGATCGGCCGGCAACCCGACCTGCGGCAGCAGCATCTCCATCATCTTTTCCAACAGTCGCGGATTGCGCCAGTAGACATGGAACGCCTGATCGAAGATCTCGCGCTGGTCCCGGCGGTTCACGAACACCGAATGAAGGGTCCAGTAAAAATCGTCGCGCTTGCGCAGCCCCGCCGCCTCCACGGCTTCGATTGCCCGCAGGATCTGTCCCGGACCGACACGCAACCCCGCCGTCCGTAGCGTGCGGGCGAAATGCACGATGTTGGTGGCGAGCTTGCCTCCGCGTGGATCGGGGGCGGGGTCGGGCAACGAGTCCATCGCCCGGCGTCAGACCAGCGGTTGAGCGGCGATGTCGGACTTCACCTTGCGCAGGATTTCCGCCGCTTCCGAGCCCTGCAGGCGCTGGATGTCGTCCTGGTACTTCAGCAGCACGCCCAGGGTGTCGTTGATCGTCCGGGGATCGAGGTCGAGCGTGTTCAATTCCGACAGCGCCGTGGCCCAGTCGATCGACTCGGCAACGCCCGGCGCCTTGAAGAGGTCGAGCTTGCGCAATTCCTGCACGAAGCCGACGACCTGGCGTGACAGACGCTCGCCGGATCCGGGCGCCTTGACCTTGAGGATCTCGAGTTCGCGTTTGAGGTCGGGATAGTCGACCCAGTGATAGAAGCAGCGACGCTTCAGCGCGTCGTGGATTTCGCGCGTGC
>CALFRN010000282.1 GCA_937919085.1 uncultured Reyranella sp. | reverse complement strand
CCCTACTCTTCCGGTTCTGTCGTGAAGGTGAGCGGATGTCCGGCACTGCGACCGAGATCGGTGGCCTCGGTCGCCTTGGTCTCGGCCACTTCGCGGGTGAAGACGGCCACCACGCAGGCCCCGAGGCGGTGCGCCGTCATCATGATGCCGTAGGCCTCTTCCTCGCTGGTGCGGAACACCGCCTTCAGCACGATCACGACGAACTCGCGCGGCGTGTAGTCGTCGTTGATCAGGATGACCTTGTGCAGCGGCGGCTGCTTGGTCTTGGGTTTGGCGATGGTCTCGGGCTTGACGTCGATATCACTCATCGGCCCCTCCGACACTCACGTCGAAGGGGCGAGCCTGCCGCCTTTGCCCGGGTTTGTCAGCCCACCGGCATGGTCTCGGCGAGCGGCGCAAGCTTGGTCACCTTGTCGTACCAGGCCTCAAGCTTGGGGTGACCCGGCCGCCACGGCTCGTTGGCGTAACGGAAGCCGAGGTAGCCCAGGGCGCAACCGATGGCGATTTCCCCGATGGTGGTCAACATGCCGAGGGAATCGGCATCCTTCTCCAGCGCGTCCAGGGCGCGGGCAACCTTGCCCTGCTGGAGCGCGATGTAGTCCTTCCGGCCCTCGTCCTGCGGCAGGGCGAGTTCGCGGCGGCGCGGCTGGGTGGCATCGAGGATGCCGTCGGCCAGTGCTTCCTGGGTAAGCGCCTTCCAGCGCGCCGGGCCCGGCTCAGGGTAGAGCTTGGGCGCCGTGCCGATGCTGTCGAGATACTGGCAGATGACGGGACTGTCGTAGAGCGACATGCCGTCGTCGGTGATCAGGGTCGGCACCTTGGACAGGGGATTGAATGCCAGCAGCGCCGGATCGGTCGTGCCGATCTTCAGGCGCTCGATCTTGTCGTTGAGGCCGCGGGCGATGGCGCAGGCCATGACCTTGCGGACATAGGGGCTGGCGGCTGAGTGGGCGATCTTCATTTCGGGCTTCCTCGAGTCGAGTTGATTGCTCACCGACGGTAGGCGGTGTCGTCCGTCACATACCCCGCCGCCACGTCGGCCGCGAGTGCCATGTCGGTCCGATCTTTCGCATCGCCATGTCCGCCGCCGCCGGGCGTGCCGAGCGAAACCGTGTCGCCCTTGTTCAGCACGTATTGCTTCTTCGGGTCCATCCTGGTGCCGTTGATCCGGAGTTCGCCCGGAGCGCCGTCGCCGCCGCCCTCGATGCCGAAGGCCGGGAAGATCGTGCGCTCGGCCAGGAAGGACACCGCGATCGGCGTGTCGCTCCGGCTCTCGATCAGTATATCCTGACCGAGACCGCCGCGGTGCCGGCCGGGTCCGCCCGAGTCGGACCGCAGCTTCTTGTGGTGAAAGCGCAGCGGCGCGATGTGTTCGCTGATCTCGATCGAAGTCGACGACACGTTCGACGGCCATGAGAGACAGGTCACGCCGTCGCGCTGCGTGTTGCCGCCCATGCCGCCGTTGTAGAAGAACATGTTGGCATACGGCTTGCCGCCGCCCTTCCCGTCATCCCGCACGCCCGACTGGTTCATGCCCCACATCGGCGAGCCGCAGGCGGCCATCACGCGCTCCGGCACGATTTGGCCCAGGCAGCCGAACACCAGCATCGGCACGTAGTGGCCGATCAGCATGCGCGAGCCGCCAGGTGCGGGAAACTGCGGATTGACGATGCAGCCCGGCGGCGCGCTGAGGCCGATCGGCCGGAAGGCGCCTTCGTTGTTGGGCAGATTGGGGCTGGTGCAGACCTTGACCCCGTACATCGCCATCGCCGTGGTGTAGCAAAGCGCGCAATTGATGGCGCGGTCGACCTGGGCGTCGGTGCCGGCGAAATCCATGGCGATCTCGTCGCCCCTGATGGTGAGTTCGAGCTTCATGGTGATCGGCGTTTCCATGATGCCGTCGGTCTTGAGTTCGCTGCGATAGGTGCCGTCGGGCAGCGCCGCGATCGCGGCCCGCATGGCGGTCTCGCAGCGGCCCTGGATTTCGCGCGCCAGATCCGTGAGATCGGCCAGCCCGTAGCCGGTCATCAGGACGCGCAGCCGGTCTTCCATGACATCGAGCGCCACGATCTGCGCATAGAGGTCGCCCATCGTCTGATCAGGCGTGCGCACGTTCTTGCGGATGATCGCCACCAGCGTCTCATCGGTCTTGCCGGCGGCGATCATCTTCATCGGCGGGATCTGCAAGCCTTCCTCGAAGACCTCGCGCGGCTCGGGGCTCCTGATCTTGCCGCCGATGTCGGGTGCATGCGCCGTCGTCGCGCTGAAGGCGATCAGCTTGCCGTCCTTGAAGATCGGCTTGGCCAGTGTGATGTCCGGCAGATGGCCCGTGCCCAGCCAGATGTCGTTGGTGATCAGCACGTCGCCCGGCGCCAGTGTTTCGGGCGGAAAGAAACGCAGGAAATGCTTGACCGTCTCGGGCAGGGTCCCGATGAAGCTCGGGATGCTCTCGGACGCCTGGACCAGCGACTGGCCGGTCTCGTCGGTGATGACGCAGGAAAAGTCGTAGCTCTCCCGCACCAGCGTGGAGAACGAGGTTCTCACCATCGCGACCGCCGCTTCATCGACCGCCGAGATCAGGCGACGCCACAGGAGTTCGAGCTCGATGGGATCGAAGGTGCGGGCCATTACTTTGCCTCCGCCAGAATGGAGCCATCGTCGAGCAGCCGCGCCGTGGCGTCGGGCCCGACAATGAAGGTGCTCTCGTCTTCCTCGAACACGGCCGGTCCTTCGATACGGGTCCCCGGGGAAAGGGCGTAGCGGTTCCACACCCTGGTCTGCAGGATCCTGCCCTCGTCCGGGAAGAAGACCGGCCGCATGCCCTTCTCCGCACCCGATGCAGCATGCCTCGTCAGTGTGAGCCTTCCGCCGGTGCCGGGCATCGGCGCGCTGACCGAGAGCCGCACCGCCACGAACTGGATGGCAGCTCCCGGCGGAACCCGCGCGAACAACGCCTTGTAGGCCGCCTCGAACGCAGCCCGTACACCTGCCTCGGTGAGCGGTGACGGCATCGTGACCGTGATCTCGCTGCCTTGGCCGATATAGCGCATGTCGGCGAGGCGCCTGGTCGTGCGCTGCCCGACGTCGGCGCCGGTGAGACGCAGCACGTCGAGCGATTCCTCCTCGAGGCCGGCGAACATTTCCTCGAGGTTCGCCAGGTCGGCGCTCGCCAATGGCGCCGAGTGGCTCGCCACGCGGTCGACGCGCGCCGGCGCCATCAGCATGCCGATCGTGCTGCCCGCCCCTGCGCCGGGCGGACAGACCACGCGCTTGACGCCGAGCTTGCGCGCGACATGCCAGGCATGGACCGGACCCGCGCCACCGGTCGCCAGCAGCGCGTACTCGGAAGGAACGCGACCGCGCTCGGCGATGGCCACACGCGCGGCACCCGCCATGTTCTCGTTCACCACGTCGTGTATGCCGAACGCGGCGCGGCCGGGCTCGACCTGGAGAGACGAGGCCAGTGCGCCGAAGGCCCGGTCGGTCGCGGCCTTGTCGATTTTCATCGCGCCGCCCAGGAAGAAATCAGCGTTGAGATAGCCCAGCGTCAGATCGGCATCGGTCACCGTGGCGTCGCTGCCGCCGCGGCCGTAGCAGGCCGGACCCGGCTGCGCGCCACTGCTCTCCGGCCCGACGCTCAGCGTGCCGAGGTCGGACCTGTAGGCGATCGAGCCGCCGCCGGCGCCGATTTCGATCAGTTCGACGGTGGCGATCTGCATCGGAAGTCCCGAACCGCGCAGAAAGCGCTTCTCGCGCGCCGCCTCGAAGCCGTAGGCGACCAAGGGCTCGCCGTCGTCGACCAGGGCGAGCTTGGCCGTCGTGCCGCCCATGTCGAAGGCGAGCACCCTTTCGAGGCCGGCGTTGCGGCCGAACCAGGCGCCGGCCAGGGCGCCGGCGGCGGGACCGCTTTCGAGCAACTGGACCGGCGCGCGCTTGGCTTCGCTGACGTGCGTCAGGCCGCCGTTGGATAGCATCAGGAACAGGCCGCCCGGAATGCCCGACGCGGCCAGCGCCTGCTCCAACCGCTCCAGGTAGATCTCGGCAAGCGGACGGATGTAGGCGTTGGCCACTGTCGTCGAGGTGCGAAGATATTCGCGGATCTCCGGTGCTATATCCGACGAGAGCGAGATCGAGAGATTCTGGTAGCGTTCGGCGATCGCCGCCCCGATCGCACGCTCGTGCACCGGATTGGCATAGGAATGCAGCAGGCAGATGGCGAGGCTCTCGACACCCTGTTCCACCAGCATGTCCACCTCGGCGAGCGCGGCCTCGACATCGAGCGCGATCTCGACGGTTCCGTCGGGCGCCAGCCGTTCCTTCGCTTCGCGGCGCCACGGCCTCGGCACGATCGGCTTCGGCATTTCAATGAACAGATCGTAGAGCTCGTACTTGCGCTCGCGCGCAATCTCCAGGACGTCGGCAAAGCCCGCCGTCGTTAGCAGGCCGGTCCTGGCACCCTTGCGCTCGATCAGTGCGTTGGTGAAAAGCGTCGTGGCATGCACGACACGGCCGATCTGCCCGGGCATGGCGCCGGCCTTCTCCAGCACCCGCCGCATTCCCTCGAGCGCACCGCGCGTCGGATCGTCGGGCGTGGTGCTCTCCTTCCAGATGATGGCGCGGCCGTCGCGCGGGTCGTGGATGACGAGGTCTGTGAAAGTTCCCCCGATGTCGATTCCGAGGGACAGCGGCGCACTCATTATACGTCCTTTGCTGATCGGCCCTTGTTACCCGGCCTTGATGTTACCCTGCTTGACCACCTTGGCCCATCGCTTGCGGTCGGCCTTGATCAAGGCGGCGAAAGCCGGACCATCCTGTTGCAGGTCGACGAGGCCACGCTGTGCCAGCACCGCGACGGT
>CALFRN010000281.1 GCA_937919085.1 uncultured Reyranella sp. | reverse complement strand
TTGCGCAGCGACGACACCCGCGGCTTGGTCATCCTGCTGCGCGTCGTCCACTTGTGCAGCGTTATCAGCAATCGCAGATCGTAGTCGGTGACCTGGCAGCGCCGGCACACTTCCGCGACCGTCACCTCGTTCGCGTCGTACATCCGCTTGATCCGCTTGAGGCGATCTCCGGTCGGTAGGGCCGACACGATGGTGCCGCGGCGGCGACGGTTTCCAGGCTGCTCTGTCATGACGTCCTCGTGCTCTCTGACGGAATCGGGGGCGCAGCAGGGGCAGGCTTTGCGTCGTTCTCCTGCGCTGCTTTTGCCGCCTTCATGGTCGCGTATGCGATGCGTTCCATGATTTCGGTTCGAGATTGTTTCACGGGGCGCGGCATCAGACGAACTCCGAGGTCGGCTCGAGGTTTTCGCCGTCTCGCTCGCGTCGTTGCTGGTCGAGCTTGTCGACGAGCGGCGTATCCGGCGCGTTCTTTTTCCAAAAGCGCAGGCGCGCGTTGAGCAGTGCCTGGCGTGTTGCTGCGGAGTCGGGCTTGTCCGGCGTGTGCACGGCGTTGGGGCGTGTCTCGTTGGAGCGATCGTTGATCCAGCTTTCCGGTGCGCGGTTCTCGATGCGGGCGAGGTCGCGTTCGGCGCGCACGGCTAGGTCCGGCCGGCCGTGCTTTCGGCCACTGTCGATCATGGTGCGCAGCCTGACGGTGATCGGTTCCTGTTGCGGCTTTTCAGCGGGCTTCGTGAGCGCAGCGAGCATGGCCTTCACGCGCTCGAGGCGGGTTCTGCGAGCGTTGAACTGGGCCTCGACGCTGGCTCGCAGATGCACGGGTTTCGGCATTCCGAACTTGTGGTGCTGGATCAGGTCGATCGTCGCTGCGCTCCACAGATCGTTCGACAGGTCGCCGTTCGCGTCGAGCCAGACGGCGAGCTGGGCGGTTGCTTCGTCCTTCGTCCACTTGGTGTTGAATGCAGTCGCAAGCTTTGCCAGGCAGTAGGCGGCGTGGTTCTTGTCGGCCGCGCGGGTCAGCGGCTCGAGCACCATCAGCGCGAGCTGCAGATCGCCGACCGCTGGCAGATCGTTGGGCAATCCCCACGGCAGATCGGCGTGTTGCCCGAACGCGAACGGATCCGCGAGAGCGCGCTCAACTGCCGTCGGCAGGCTCACTGACGAGGTCCGCGAGGTGGCGGACAGTGTCGAGGCTGGAACCTTGGGCGGTAGCTTGGTGACGTTGGTCATAGCGGCCCTCCATGAGCTTTCTGAAATTGTCGATGTCGATCATCCAATCGAAATGAAACCAGCGCTGCCACTTGCCGTCGGTGGTTTTCAGGTAATCGGCGCCGGTTGCGGCTTTGACGAGTGCAGCCTTCCAGCCAGGGAGACCGCCGCAGACGGCGAGAATGGCCTGCAGCTTGTAGCGTTGGGTGCTGGTTATGAATTGACCGTCGGGCCAACCGTGCGTCTTCGACAGGGCTCGCCACCCTGCGAACGCGACGTCTTGGGTCGCGCGCTCGGCCATTGCGGCTTGTGGTCCGTCAGCCGCCGCCTCTCGCGGGGAAGCAGAAGGGGCTGCTGCTTCTTCTATAACATCCATTCCATTCCCTTCTATTCTATTCAGAGCGTTTTCCGGTGGAACGGGCGGCCTTTCCGGCGGAACACTGGCGGAATTCCAATCGCTTTCCGGGGGCCATTCGTGGGTGATCGGGCTGGGCCGCTGGGGGAATTGCAGGGCCTCTTCCTTCTTCTTCTCGCGCGCCTTGTTCTCCTTGCGGATGCGGTCGCACTCTTTGCCCCAGCGGTTGATTATCGTTCCATTCCAACCGGCTAGCACCTTCTCGGTGACGACGGGATGGTAGAGGCGGCCGTCTGAAAACAGCCGCCATCCGCGCAGGGCGCCGGCCTTGACCTTGCGCCAGGTCCGCATGTCGCGGCCCAGTCCGACGAGCCTGCAAAGCTCGACATCCTGCGTTGGAAGCGATCCGGCCGGAATCTGGTGCCAGGCGACACACCAGAGCAAAACGGCGCACCTGAACACCTCGGCGTTGGTTTCTCCCGCGATTCCGCTGTCCCGAAGTCGGCGCACTTCGAGCGGCATGTCGTCGTAATGGGTGAGGTCGGCGTCGGCCGGCACGGGCGGAGCGGGCAGCGCGGCGTTCATTGTGCGCCCTCCTTGATCTTGTTCCAGCAGACCTTGCAGAAGTAGAGAAACCGCTTGTATTCGGAGCGTATTCCCGCAGTCACGGCGAGCTCGGCGGCCTCCTTCACGATGTGAAAGGGTAGTCGCTCGTTGAACGTCTTGATCGAGCGCAGCCACCGGCGATCGACGCTGAAATTGACGCCGTCGTCGACCAACAACAGGATGCCGGCAACATCAAAGGCGTCCTGGCGGATACGGGCAGCGCGGGACTCCATGATCTCGCGATAGCCGGCCAACTGCGCCTCGCGTTCGGCCACCTCGGCACCCTTCATGGCCAGGCTCATCGGCACCGTGGAAAGCGGCACCGCAGCCTTCCCGCGGTTGCAGTCGAAGCAGGCCGTCAGCAGGTTTTCCTCGGCGTTGGTGCCACCACTGGCGACCGGCGTGATGTGATCAACCTCGAGCGTCACGTCGGGCGGGTGACGGCCGCAATACTGGCAGCAGAACAGGTCGCGCTTGAACACAGCGAAGCGGACGGATTTTGATAGTGGCACGCGCATGAAAACTCCTATCCCACTCAGGAGCTTCGTGCGGCACGCCGTTTCAGGGGATAGGGACTGAAACTGCCCGGTGATCAAGCCGGGTTGAGCGCGCCGCGCGAAGCGAAGATGCAGACTACCAGACCGCAGCGCGGCAGTGAACGGGGAAAGCGGGGACATCATTCGGCCGCCCTGGCGGCACGGTCAGCATCCTCGGCGATCGGCCGCAGGTAGGCCCACACGGCGAGGCGCAGCATGTAGGCCACCGGGACGCTTTTCTTGTTGGCCCACCAGGTGATTCGCCGCATGTCATCGGGATCGAGCGAGCACATCACGCGAACCATGTTGCCGGTCTTCGCGCCTTGTGCCTGGCGCTTCGTGCGGGTGGCGTGGACGGTCATGCGCTCTTCCTCACATCCCGCTCCGTGACCTGAACCACCAGGTCGCCCACCTTGGCCGAGTCCCAGCCAGGGCCGACCGGCTCGCCGTGCGGATACTCGATGGCCGGGACGCTGAACCTGTTCACCGTCTGCTCAGGCGGTGACACCACGATGCGATCGCCCTTCCAGTCGAAGGACCGCTCGCCGCGATAGTGGGCCGGCACGATGGCCACCTTCCCGCTGGGATAGGTGCGCTCGTGTTCCTCAACGGCATGGAAGATGCGCTTGCGCTTGCCGTCAGCCGCCAGCCCGGTCTGCCGATCCTTGAAGAAGTAGGGCGTGCGCTTGAGGCCGACACTGAACGCGACCGTCGCGTTGTCACGGGTCGCACGAACTTGGAAATCGGTGGTCGTCACATCGTGGAAGTTGGCCGCGAGCCTGAACAGGTCCGCGCCGAACTGCTCTGCGCTGTCCCACGTCGCGCTGCCTTTGGTGCTGCTCAGTACCTTGTAGTGCGCCCGGAGGCCCTTGCTGATGTCCCACACAATCGCGTCGTATGTCGTCGGCTTCGTCGGCTTCTGACTGAAGCGGATGCGCCGAGTCTGGCGCTCGCTCACGATATGCACATCGTCGTCGATCGACACGACGAATTCGTAGGCCCACGGGATGTTGCGCTTCTTGTTGGCCTCGTCGTGGTACGCGACGCTCACCCTGTAAACGGCGCGCGTGTCATTTCGGACGGCAGCAAAGTGTGGCTGCATCTGCTTGAGCCGGTGGAAGTACATGAAGCAGCCGTCGAAGCGGTCGGCCTTCTTGCCCTCCAGTGGCATGTAAACCATGCCGCGCGCCGGCAGATCGCGCTTAAACCGCTCATGCAAATCCACGCTGCTGGCCAGTCCGTCCGAGCTAATGAGCCGCGCGCCGACCCTTGAGTGATAATCCCAGGCGTCCTCGTCGACCTTGCGAAGCGCCCGCAACATCCGCCGGCACCTGGGGATCGTCTCTAGGATGTCATCGAAGTAGACGTATGAGCCAGAGGTACGCTCGGCCCGCTTGCTTTTTGCGCGCTGCAGTTTCGGCTCTGGTGGCGCGGGCGCGGGCGGCTCGATCACGATCGGGAGCGGGAACGGGACCGACGGCCGCACGAACAGGCCGGCCAGCCACCCGCGAATAGGAGCGACGAAGCGCCCAAACATCGCGCCAAGCATCATCGCCCCGCTCCTTTGATGGTGATAGCGGCGGCCGGGCCAAGACGGCCCCTCGCCGCCGTGCCCGTGCCGCCGCGGCACGTCGCCAGTCTCCAAGATGTCCGACAACGAAGAGGCGACGGCGGCGCTGTGGTACTCCGGCATACTGGGCATCGAGAATCCGCCAGGCGCACTGATACCCGCATTCCCCCACGAGCCGGAGGAAGGCAGCAAAGTCCCGTCCTTCGTCGGAACTAAGTAATCCAGGGACGTTTTCAAAGAGGAAGAAACGGGGGCGCAGGCGATTAACCACTCCCAAGGCGTAGAGCGCCAGGTTGCCACGCGGATCGTCCAATCCGAGGCGCTTGCCAGCAACGCTGAACGACTGGCAGGGGGAGCCGAAGACGATGACATCAACAGGTCGAGTTGCACTGATCTTCTCCCAGTCTACCTTCGTGACGTCGCCCAGGTTGGGGACATCGGGATAGTGATGCTTCAGCACCGCTGAAGGAAACTTGTCGATCTCAGCGACCCACTGGCACTTCCAGCCGAGTGGCTCCCACGCAACGCTGGCGGCTTCTATGCCGGAAAACATCGACCCGAATCTCATGCGTACTGCTCCAGGTACTTGATGGCCGCGATGCGATAGTCGGCATTTTCAATCGCTGCCAATTTGATGTTGCAGCCATGGCAGAGGAGGCCGCGCACGGCCCCTGTGGCATGATCGTGATCGACGCAGGGTCTCGTCATTTGCTTCTGGCAGATGCCACACGCATTGCCCTGCCGATCGATCATCGCCTGATGCATCGCCAGCGTAAGCTTGTATCTGCCCATGAGCAGCTGCCGACGCCGGATCGCTGGATGGATAGCACGCTTGCGGAGCCCCCTCTGGGCGGCGTTCGCGCACGGCTTGCACCACGAGTGTCGGCCGTCGCGTCCGGTCGGATGTCTGTGGAAATTGTCGAGCGGCGAGATGGTGCCGCACTTGGTGCAAGGTTTCATCACGCGGCCCTCTTCGGGAAAAGCCTTGAGTATGCAACCAGGCCCACGGCGCCGGCGTCGGCCTCGTGGTGCGTTGTCACCGGCCAGCCCATGCGTCTGCGCGCGTGGTAGAGCATGTCGTCTTTGTCCATTTTCTTGCGCTTGCCGTTGACAATCTTGGTCAAGCTGCAGCACAGCTCGGCCTTGGCGTCATCGACGCTCACCTTCGTCCAGGCGAGGTGGATGCCTTCGCGCTCGCGCATCAGGCCGACGAACGCATAGCAGGCTCCGGCCAGCCCGATCATCAGCTCGAGCAGCGCCACCGTGTCGGTATCGGTTTTGATTGATCCCTCCCACGCCAGGCCGTCGAATGGCTCGCGATCGTATTCGTTGAAGAGCCACGCCAGGAACCGCCCGATCTTGAACGTCAGGTCTGGCCCCTCGAGGCGCAGCGTGCCGAACGTCGGCGTGGTCACGGGATACGTTCGCACCATCCGTGCCCAGCCGACGTTGGTCGACAGGTCGAGGGCGAGCAGCTTCGACATCAGTGGACGTTCGTGTCGCCGGGCGACTGGCCGCCATCGTTGTCCGCACCGCCAATGCCCGCGACGTTGGCC
>CALFRN010000280.1 GCA_937919085.1 uncultured Reyranella sp. | reverse complement strand
CTAGGCAGGCCGCCGCATGGCATCCCGATGGCCGCTCCTGTCGCTGCTGATCGCGGTGACCTGTCTCAGTCAGTTCTACCGCGTTTCCAACGGCGTAATCGCACCGGAACTGACGCGCGACCTCGACCTGTCGCCGCGCCAGCTCGGTTGGGCCGGTAGCGCCTTCTTCTTCGCGCTGTTCGCCGTTCAGATCCCGGTCGGCATGTGGTTCGACCGGTTCGGCGCACGTCTGACGGTGGCGGCATTTTCGCTGCTGGCCATGGCCGGCTCGCTGTGGATCGCCACAGCCGCCGACGCCGCCGACCTGATCGGCGGCCGCATCGTGGTCGGCATCGGCTGCGCCGCCTCGTTCATGTCGGTGGTGTTCCTGTGCTCGCGCTGGTTTCCGCCCGCCAAGCTCGCAACCGCCCTGTCATGGGTGTTTGCCGCCTCCAACATCGGCACACTCGCCGCGGCAACGCCACTCGCGTGGATCGCCGGCACCGTGGGTTGGCGCAGCGGCTTCGTCGGCCTCGCCGTGGTGACGGTAGCGGTGGCGGCGGGCTTCTATATCTTCGTGCAGGATCGGCCCCCCGACCAGCCCGCACCCGTGGCGAAAAATGAGAACCTCGGCGAAATCGCCAGGGGGCTGCGCGAGGTCTGGGCGATGCCGGGCTTGTTGCCGGTACTCGCCATGCATTTCTTTGCCTACGCTACCATGCTGACGGTGCTGGGGGTGTGGGGCGGCCCCTATCTCTACGACGTGCACAAGCTCGATGGCGTGGCACGCGGCAATGTGCTTCTGGCGATGGGTGCGGCGCAGATCCTGGGCATTCTCGCCTACGGGCCGATGGACCGGCTGCTGCGGTCGCGCAAGAAAGCGGTGCTGGGCGGAGCGGCGATCTCGACGGCACTGCTTGCGGCACTTGCCTTCACGCCCCAGCCGCCGCTCTGGCTCGCCACAGCCCTGCTGGTGGGATTCTGCTTCTTCTGCGCGTTCGGCACCGTGATCGTGGCGCAGGGACGCGCCCTGTTCCCCGACCGGCTCGCCGGACGCGGCGTCACCACCGTGAACATGGCCCAATGCCTGGGACTAACCGTCCTGCCAGCCGGCGTTGGCTATATCATCGAGGGCTTCGGCGGCTCGGATGCGGCCTACCGCATCGCCTTCGCCGCACTCGGCATCGGTCTCGTGGCCGGGGCCTGCGTCTATGTGCGCTCGCGCGACAACGCTACCGGGTGGCCTGCCTGAGATAGGCGATCACATCGTCGAGTTGATCCTGGCGCCTGATGCCGGCAAAGACCATCTTCGTCCCCGGCATGCTGGTCTTGGGATCGCTGAGATACTCGGCCAGCGTCTTATCGGTCCATTCGATGCCGAACCGGCGCATCACTTCGGAATAGCCGTAGCCTTGCATGGTGCCCGACCGGCGTCCCATCAACCCATAGAGGTTCGGACCAGCCGTGTTCGCCCCGCCCCGTTCGAGCGTGTGGCAGGCCTTGCATTGCAGGTTGAATGCCCGTTCGCCCTTGGCGACGTCACCCGATTGCGCCCGGGCGGCGCCCGTCGCGGCTGTCATCGCCGCCGTGGCGAACACGGCGCAGAGGGCAATCGAACGCTTCATCCAGCAACTCCTGACGCTTGAGCCAACCATGACCTATATTCATGGCGCGATGCAAAACCTGTTCGACACAGATGGCAAAACCGAGGCGCTGGGGCCGGGTGCGGTACTGCAGCGCGGCCGGGCGCTGGCGGTCGCAGCACCGCTTCTGGCCGCGCTCGAGCGCATCGCCGCCGCGGCGCCGTTCCGCCACATGACGACGCCCGGCGGTTTCGAAATGTCGGTCGCGATGACGAATTGCGGCGCAGTGGGCTGGGTCACCGACCGCACCGGCTATCGCTACGATCCGCGCGATCCGGCGCGCGGCCTGCCATGGCCGCCGATGCCGGATGTGTTCGCGAACCTGGCGCACGACGCCGCCCGTGAAGCGGGCTTTGCGAATTTCGAGCCCGATGCCTGCCTGATCAACAGCTACACGCCCGGTACCCGACTGTCGCTGCACCAGGACAAGGACGAGCGCGACTTCACCCAACCAGTCGTGTCGGTGTCGCTGGGACTGCCCGCCGTCTTCCAGTTCGGCGGCAACAGGCGGAGCGATCGGCCAAGGCGCCTCGCGCTGCATCACGGCGACATGGTGGTGTGGGGTGGGCCGGCACGTCTTGCCTATCATGGCGTGCTGGCGCTGAGGGACGGCGAGCATCCGCTGGCCGGCCGCAGGCGCTTCAATCTGACACTGCGCAAGGCACTTTAGGCACCCTCACCCGGCAACGAAGAACGGCAGCGTCACCTCTTTGTTGACCGGTTCGAAGGCGAGTTTCACGCGCTGGCCGATCGCAAGATCGGCCTCGGCCATTCCCTTGATCTGCGCGTTCACCCGCACGCCGGCATCCATGTCGACCAGCGCCACGATGTAGGGCACCGATGCCTTGAAGAAGAAACTGAACGGATGGTGGCAGACCGTCCAGGCATGGATCGCGCCGCCGAGCGGCGCCTCCTTCCACGTGCATTCCATCGAGAAGCAATGCGGGCAGACCGGGCGAGGATAGTGCCGCACCTTGCTGCATTGGGCGCAGTGCTGGAGCATGAACCTGCCCTCGCGCATGCCGTCCCAGAACGGCTGGCTTTCGCGCGTCGGCACCGGCAGCGGCCGCTCGGGCACCGGTGGCGGAGCGGCGGTGGTCGCGGCGCTCATGCTGCCCTCCGCAGGATGGCGATCGAACCGTCGCCCATGTCGCCGTAGCCGGTGACCAGCCCGACCTCGGCGTCCTTGACCTGGGCGCGGCCGGCCTCGCCGCGGAGCTGGCGGGTGAGTTCGATGACATGGTTGAGGCCCACGACATGACCCTGGCTGAGAAGCCCGCCATGGGTGTTGATCGGCAATTCGCCGCCGAGGCCGATGCGGCCGTCCATGACAAACGGGCCACCCTCGCCGGTCTTGCAGAAGCCGAGAATCTCGAGCTGGCGGATCACGGTGAAGGTGAAGCAATCGTAGATCTGGGCGAAGTCGATGTCCTTGGGGCCGACGCCCGCCATCGCAAAGGCACGCGGCGCGGATTTCACGAGACCGAACTCGAGAATATCCGGACGCTGGGCAATCGAAGCCGGCGAATCGGGATGGCCTTCGGCGGCACCCATGATCGTCACCAGCGGCTTCTTGAGATCTCGCGCGCGATCCGATGCGCTCACGATTACCGCCGCGCCACCGTCGCTCTCCAGGCTGCAGTCGAACAGCCGGAAGGGATCGGAGATCATGCGCGAGGCGTGGTGCTCCTCGACGGTGAGCGGCTTGTTCATGACGACGTTGCCGTTAAGGATCGCGTGCTGGCGCGTCGTGACGGCAACCTCGGCGAACTGTCGCGCCGTCGTGCCGTAGAGTTCCATGTGGCGGCGCGCGCCCTGGGCGTAGAGCTGAGCCGGCGCGAACATGCCGATCGGCGCCTCGAATTCCGCCGCCTGGGCGAACACCGGAAACTGCTGCAGACGGGTGCTGACGCGCGCGCCGGAATAGCCGGTGCGGCCGACCGAGATGAGGACGTGTTTGCAGACGCCGGTGGCGACCGCCATGGCCGCCATCTGGACCGCGGCGACGCAGGTCGCACCGCCCATCGGGATGAAGGCGGACAGAGCGAGATCGCGCAGGCCGAGATTGGCGATGAAATCCTCGGCGATGGCGCCACCCGGAAAATAGGGAATGACGCCGTCGATGTCGCGCGGATCGATGCCCGCGTCGGCAATGGCAGCAAGGCTCGCCTCGAGCTGCAGGGTAAGTGCACTCTTGGGCGTGCCGCGCGTATAAGCGGTTTCGCCGATGCCGCTGACCGCCGCCGATTCGTGAAGCGGATGGACCATGATTGTTTCCTCCGGCGCCCATTGTGCCGAAAGGCAGACAACTGGCAATCGGTCCGGGCAATCAGTCGGCGCGAATATTTGCTGCGCGGATGACCTCGCGCCAGCGCTCGAGCTCGCTACGGACCAGTGCCGTGTAGCCTTCTGCGCCGAGCGTTCCCGGACGGATGCCGAGTCGATCGAATTGCCCTTTGATCTCGGCGCTTTGCAGGGCCCCGGCGATTTCAGCTTCCCAGCGCTTGGCGAGTTCCGGCGGGATGCCGGCCGGCAGCGAGAAGCCGAACCAGTTGGTCGCCACGACCTCGGGAAATCCCGCCTCGCGGAAGGTCGGTGTCTCCGGCAGGGTCGGCGTGCGGTCAGCCTCGCTGACGGCCAGAGGCCGCATGCGCTTGCTCGTAAAATAGCCCATCGCCGTCGGCAGGCTTTCCATCAGCGCCGTGATCTGCCCGCCCAGCAGATCGTTCATGGCCGGAGCCGAGCCGCGATAGGGAATGTGGGTGAAGGTCACGCCCGTCTCGCGCACCAGAAGCTGGCCGACGAGGTGGTTCATGGTGCCGTTGCCGCCCGAACCGTAGGTCACCTCGCCGGGCTTGGCGCGAGCCAGGTCGACCAGCTCCTTGACGCTGGTCACGGGCGAGTTCGCGTTCACCGCCAGCACGCTTGAGAAGGTGCCCACCAGGCGGATATGCGTGAAATCCGCCAGCGGATCGTAGGGCACGACCTTGTAGAGGACGGGGCCGATGCCGTGCGAGGCGGCGCTGGAAATCATGACGATATGCGTATCACCGCGCGCCTTGGCGACGATATCGGCGCCCAGCATGCCGCCGGCGCCGGGCTTGTTCTCGACGACGATCGGCTGGCCGAGCTTGGTGCCGAACCATTCCGCCAGGGCGCGCGACATGATGTCGGCAGCACCGGCCGGCGGAAAGTTGACGATCCAGCGGATCGGCTTGGTCGGCCAGGCCGTGGTCTGCGCCGAGGCGATGCCGGGAGCCGCTGCGGCAGCGGCGGTGGTGGAGATCAGGAGTTGTCGTCGCGAGAGCATGGAATTTGCAAAGCCTCCGGAGCCGTTGGACTGTCAAAGACGTACGGCATGGTGCAACATGCGTGCCGGCCGCCGGCGCGACTGGAGTGATGATGGATTTCGATCTCGTCTTGCGTGATGTGCGACTGCCCGACGCCAAACCGGCTCAACCGACCAACGACATCGGCGTCAAGGATGGCCGCATCGCCGCGCTGGCCCCCAAGCTAGGCGGTAACGCCAGGGACGAGGTCAAGGGCGGTGGCCGGCTGGTCTGCTCCGGCTTCGTCGATACCCACATCCATCTGGACAAGGCTTGCATCCTCGGCCGCTGCGAACACACGACCCGCCGCAACCCGCACCTCGCGATGGAGCGCGTGTCGGCGGTCAAGCACACCTTCACGGTCGAGGACGTGATCGAACGCGCCTCGGCCACGATCGAGAAATGCATCAGCCACGGCGCCACGCGCATGCGCACCCATGCCGAGGTCGATCCCAAGGTCGGCCTGCGCGGGGTCGAAGGCGTCAAGGCGCTGATCGACAAGTACAAGTGGGCAATCGATCTCGAGGTCTGCGTGATGCCGCAGGAGGGTCTGACCAACAATCCCGGCACCGACGAGCTGATGATCGCGGCGCTGAAGAACGGCGCCACGGTCGTCGGCGCCGCCCCCAACTACGACAGCGATCGTGCCGCCCAGATCCACCGCGTCTTCGAGATGGCGCGCGAATTCGACATCGACATCGACATGCATCTCGACAGCGGCGCCTCGGCTGAGGAACTCGACACGCTGCTGGTCTGCGACCTCACGGAAAAATACAAATGGGGCGGCCGCGTCGCCGTGGGCCATGTCGGCAAGCTCGCGACCGTGCCGTTCAAGGACCTGGACCAGGTGGCCAGACGCATGGCCGACACAGGCGTCGCGGCCACGGTACTCACGGCGACCGACCTCTATCTCGGCGGCCGCCACACCGACCACAACGTGCCGCGCAACGTGGTCGACCTGAACTTTCTTACCGAGCGCGGGGTGACCTGCTCCGTCGCGTCCAACAACATCCTCAATCCGTTCACGCCGTTCGGCGACGGTCAGCTCCTGCGGCAGGTCAACATGCATGCGATCGTGACGCAGCGCGGCAACGACGACGAAGTGCGTGCTCTGTGGGACATGACCACGGCGTCGGCGGCGAAGCTGATGCGCAAGACTGACTACGGCATCGCCGTCGGCGGACCGGCCGACCTGGTGATGCTCGATGCGCCCGACGCGATCACGGCGCTGCGGACCGTGGCGCCGGTGCTGGCGGCTTTCAAGCGCGGCCGGCGAACCGTCACGCGGGAGCCGGTCCGGCTGCACCGGCCATAACGATCGAACTGTTCAGGGGGGAAGAATGTCAAAGCAAGAACTGGTTTCGCTGTCTGCCGTGGAGATGCGCCGCCGCATCGGCACCAAGGAAATTTCGCCGGTCGAACTGCTCGAGGCCTGCCTCGCGCGCATCGAGGAGGTCAATCCGGGACTGAACGCCGTCACCGCCATGTGCGTGGCGCGGGCGCGCAAGGAGGCGAAGGCGGCCGAGACCGCGGTGCGCCGCGGCGAGGAGCTGCCGCTGCTGCACGGGCTGCCGACCGGCATCAAGGACCTTGAGGAAACCAAGGACCTGCTGACGACCTACGGCTCGCCGCTCTATCGCGACTACGTGCCGGCCTATGACAACGTGATGGTGCGCCGCGTGCGCGATGCCGGCGCCGTGGTTGTCGGCAAGACCAACGTGCCGGAGTTCGGTGCCGGCTCGAACAGCCGCAACCCTGTGTGGGGCGCCACCGGCAATCCCTTCAACACGACGCTGACGGCGGGCGGCTCGTCGGGCGGCTCGGCGGCGGCACTGGCCACCGACCTGCTGCCGGTCTGCACCGGCTCCGACACCGGCGGCTCACTGCGCAATCCCGCTGCCTATTGCGGCATCGTCGGCTTCCGCCCCTCGCCCGGCATGGTCGCCGTCGAGCGCCGCGCCATGGGCTGGACGCCGATCTCGGTGCTGGGACCGATGGGCCGCTCGGTGGCCGACCTCAGCCTGCTCTACGCGACGCAGATCGGCCAGCACGACGCGGATCCGCTCAGCTTTCCGATCGATGGCGCGGCCTTCGCCGAACCGTGGCCGGTCGACCTCGGCAGTCTTCGCGTTGCCTGGACCGAGGATTTCAGCGGTGCGCCGATCGAGAAGGGCATCCGCGCCACGATGCGCGCGAAGATGAAGGCAATGAAACCGCTGTTCCGCCGGCTCGACAAGGTCGAGATCGACTATGGCGAGGCCGACCGCTGCTTCGACGTGGTCCGCGCCGTCGGCTTCCTGTCGCGCTACCAGGAAGCCTACACCAACAACCGCAAGATGCTCGGGCCCAACATCATCGCCAACTACGAAATCGGCGCCAAGCTCAGCCTTGCCGACTTCGCCTGGGCACATGCCGAACAGACGCGGATCTTCCGCAGGTTCCAGGAACTTTATCGCGACTACGACCTGGTACTGGGACCGACGGTGGGCTTCTCGCCGTTCCCGTGGAAGCAGCTCTACATCGACGAGATGGACGGCAAGAAGCTGCGCAACTACTACCACTGGATGGCGTCGGTCTATTTCGTGACCTTGGCCAGCAACCCAGCGGTGGCGCTTCCCTGCGGCCTCGACCACAGGAAGATGCCGTTCGGCTTGCAAGTGATCGGCCGCTTCCGCGGCGACGGCGAGGTGCTGGGGGCTGCGCACGCCATGGAGCAGGCCTTCAAGAGCATCCCAGGCCTCGCCCGCCCGATGCCAAACATCGCCCGGCTGCTGAAGCCGGCGCCGGCGCTGAAGTCGATCGTCACCCATCCGCCCAAGCTCAACGCCAAGGCGAGCCGCGGCCCCGCGCCCGGGGCGCTCTGAGGCAGCAATGCGGCATTCCCACTAAAGTTGCGCGCGGCCAGCTTTACATAACTTCATTTTCCCGCCGCCGTGGCGCCATCGACGCCGTCGTATCGCATTCCATGGAAGCCCGTTTCTCCGACGGGCGTCCGATGGAGGCAAGCATGCGTAACATGAAATGGCTGGTGGCGGCGGGCCTGGTGGCCGTGACCGCAGGCTGCGTCGAGTCTTCCGGCTATCCGAACTCGTCCTACAGCAGCAACCGTGGTTACTACAGCAACGGCACCTACTACAGCGGCGGGCAAACCAACTATTCGCGGCGCGGCCCCAATGGCGACTACGACCGCGACGGCGTTCCCAACCGCTACGACCGCGACGCCAACGGCGACGGCGTGCCCGACCGCTACCAGCGGCGAGGCTCGAACTAGGAGCCCTTCTTTTTCGCTCCAGCGCGAACCTCGGCATCGTGCTGGCCGAGCGTCGGCGCCGGACGGCGGATGCTGCCCGGCGTTGCCGACATCTTCAGCGGCACGCCCAGAGTCTTCTGGCGGCCGGCCTTGGCATGGTCGACCTCGGCCACCATACCGCGCGCCAGGATCTGCGGATCGGCGAAGACCTCGTCGTGGTGCAGCACCGGGCCGGCAGGAATGCCCTCGGCCTCCAGGGCTGCCATCCAATCGGCGGTCGAGCGCTTGCGCACTTCCGCCTGCAGGAGTCCCACGATCAGGTCATTGTTCTTCACGCGCAAGGCGTTGGTCTTGAACCGCGGATCGTCGGCGAGCTCGGGCTTGCCGACCAGGGCGCAAAGCCTGCGAAAAAAATTCTGCTGGGCGCCGCCGATGGTGAGCCAGCCATCGGATGTCTGGAACACCTGGTAAGGCGAGGAGCCGCGATGCGCCTGGCCGAGCTTCTCCGGCCTGATGCCGTTGGCGAAATAGTTCGCCGCTTCGTACACACCGAGCGAGACGGTGGCTTCGAGCAGCGAGGTCTCGACCCACTGGCCCTGTCCCGTCTTCTGGCGCGCCTGCAAGGCGGCGAGAACGCCGACGGCGAGATAGAGGCCGGCGCCGACATCGGAGATGGCCAGCGGAATGCGGTAAGGCGGTCCGTCCTTGGGGCCGGTCACCGACATCAGGCCCGACATCGCCTGGATCATGAGGTCGAAGCCACCGCGCTTCGCATAGGGGCCGGTCTGGCCGAAACCCGAGACCGAGCCCAACACCAGCCGCGGATTGCGCGCATTGAGCGCCTTCCAGCCGATTCCCAGCCTGTCCATCACGCCGGGTCGGAAATTCTCCAGCACGACGTCGGCGCCATCGACCAGATCCCAGAACACTCCGAGGTCTGCGGTATTCTTGAGATCGAGCCTGATGCCGCGCTTGTTGCGGTTCCACAGCATGAAGGGAGCGGACTCGCCCTCGACGAATGGCGGCGCGCCGCGCATGGCGTCGCCTTGCGGGCTCTCGATCTTGATGACGTCGGCACCGAGATCGGCAAGCTGCATGCCGCAAAAGGGGCCGGACAGATGGGTCGTCAGATCGAGAACGACAAGTCCGTCGAGTGCACCACCCATCGTGTCAGTCCAGCAATTTCTTGAGATCGGTCATCGTCGACGCCCATTTGCTGACGCCGAATTCGTTGGACACGATCCTGCCGTCCTTGACGATGAGGAACCTCGGCGTACCGCTCTTGCGCGGGATCTGATCGAGGACCGGCTTGAGATCGCCAGGCCAGTAACGCTCCTGATAGGCTTCCTTGAGCCTGGGCGCTTCGACCTCGATCCACGTCACCTTGTGAAATTCTGGCGAGGCCAGCCACCTGGCATTGTGAGCGTTCTTCCATTGGATACAGGGCGGACAATCCCAGCCGCCGATGTAGATCACCTGCAGAACCGGCGCAGCCAATGCGGCGCTCGACATGGTCGCGGCGGCAAGCGAGCCGAAAAGGAAGGCGCGGCGGTTCATATTCGCTAATCTACGCTCGCATGACGCGCCCCACCAAACCTTCTCTCGCCACCCTTGGAGATTTCTTCCGGTTCGCGATCCGGCGCTTCCGCGCCGCCCGCCTCACCTACGGGCACGGCACCACCAACGCCGTCGATGAAGCTGCCTTCCTGGTGCTGGAGGCACTGCGCCTGCCGATCCACAGCCTCGACCCGTGGCTCGACCTCAAACCCACCGCCGCCGAACGCGCGCGCCTGCTCACTCTGATCGATGCCCGCGTGGCGCTGCGTATGCCCGCGCCCTACCTGGTGGGCGCCGCCTACATGCATGGCGTGCGCTTCCACGCCGACCGTCGGGCGCTGATCCCGCGCTCCTTCATCGGCGACCTGTTGGCAGGCGGTACGCTGCCGATCGGTGACCCGCGCGGCATCCGCCGCGTGCTCGACCTCTGCACCGGCTCGGGGTGCCTCGCCGTCCTGGCCGCGTTCGCCTTCCCACGCGCCCGGATCGATGCCGTCGACCTCTCGCCCGGCGCGCTCGCCCTGGCGCGGCGCAACGTGGCGACCCATCGGCTCGCCGACCGCATCACGCTGTACCGCGGCGATCTTTTCCAGCCGCTCGGCCGCAACCGCTACGATCTGATCCTCAGCAATCCGCCCTATGTCGATGCGCGCGGCATGGCAAAGCTGCCGCCGGAGTACCGCCACGAACCGCGGATGGCGCTGGCCGCAGGCCGCGACGGCCTCGACCTCGTGCACCGCATCCTGGCAGAAGCGCCTAAGCATCTTACGAAGAACGGCAGCCTGCTGTGCGAGATCGGCCGCGGCCGCAAGTCGCTCGAGACCGCCTATCCGCGCCTGCCCTTCCTGTGGCTCGATACCGAACAGAGCGAGGGCGAAGTGTTCTGGATCTCCCGCGACGATCTCTAGGCGGCATCGCCCAGGCAAATTCCGAGCGCGCGGGCGGTGCGCACGAGCGCGCCGTCAGGATCGACGGTGCGTGAGCGGCCGACCACTTTTTCGAGCGGCACGTCGATCACCTGGCGATTCCACCACGCCACCATGCGGTCGGCCTTGCCGGCCGCCAGAACATCCACCGCCCGGACGCCGAGCGCCGCGGCGAGCAGCCGGTCCTCGGCCGTCGGTTCGGCGCCGCGCTGGACGTGGCCCAGCACGGTGGCGCGCGCCTCAGCGCCAGTCGCGGCCGCCAGCCGGTCGGCCAGCCATGCGCCCATGCCACGGTGGTCCGGTGCGTCGACGGCCGGTCCACCGGCGGACTCTGGCGGATCGTCGGACTTGCCGGCGGCCTCGGCCACCACCACCAGTGCCGCGCGTCGCCCGCGCTCGCGCAAGGTCGCGATGTGACGGGTGACATGCGCCAGCCGCCAGCCGATTTCGGGAATCAGCACGACGTCTGCACCACCAGCAATGCCGGCAGCAATGGCGATGTGCCCGGCGTCACGGCCCATTACCTCCAGCACCATGATGCGATCGTGGCTGGCGCCGGTCGGCTGCAGGCGATCGAGCGCCTCGGTGGCGATGGCGATGGCCGTCGAATAGCCGACTGCACGCTCGGTGTTGGCGACATCGTTGTCGATGGTCTTGGGCACGCCGACGAAAGGAATGCCGACGGGTGCAAACAGGCGCCGCAGGATGGCAAGGCTGCCGTCGCCGCCGACGCCGATCATTCCGTCGAGGCCAAGGCTTGTGATCGCGTCGGCGATCTCCCCTGAGCGGTCGCGGGCGCTGCCGTCGGGCATGGGAAAGGCGAATGGATCGCCGCGGTTCGTGCTACCGAGGAAGGTGCCGCCGCGGTGCGCCAAGGCCGCATCCAGCCGCGTCGGATCGAGTTCGCGTGCATCGATCGGCCGTTCGAGCAGACCGAGGGTGCCGTAACCGATCCCGACCGTCTTCCAGCCATAGCCATGATGCGCCCGCAACGTCACGGCGCGAATAACGGCATTGAGGCCGGCGCAGTCGCCGCCGCTGGTCAGGATGCCGATTCGCTTGGTCATGATGCGCCTCCTGCTGATATCCTGTGTACAAAGGAGACTGACATGCATCGCATGGCAAGCGTCTTGGCAATTGTAGTCGCAGCGCCGCTTGCAGCAGAGGCGCAGCACAGCCCGCCACAACCCTATGCCGGTCTCGACTCACGCACCGTGAAGGCATTATCTGCGGAGCAGATCGCCGATCTCAAGGCCGGGCGCGGCATGGGGCTCGCCCTGCCGGCCGAGCTCAACGGCTATCCGGGCCCGACGCACGTCCTGGAACTTGCCGGTCCGCTCGACCTGACGCCCGATCAGCGCACACGCACCGAAGCGCTGGTTGTCGCCATGAAGGCCGAAGCCATCCCCTTAGGCGAACGGCTGATCGCCAGCGAGGCGGCACTCGACCGTCTGTTTGCCGAGAAGCGGGTGACGGTCGACACGCTGCAGGACGCCAGCACACAGATCGGCGTCGCACAGGCGGCGCTGCGGACCGCCCATCTCCGCTACCATCTCGACATGCTGGCGGTGCTCACGCCCGAACAGACTGCACGCTACGGCGCGTTGCGCGGCTACGGCGGCGGCACCCATCGCCACTGACATGGTGGCGAGGGGAAGCCGCGAATTGTAGGTTGAACGAGCCAATCAATCTTGAAGTCGGCCGACGATCCGCCAGGATGCCCAGCATGAAAGACCACTACACCATGTTGGCGGGCTACAATGCCTGGGCCAACCGCCGGGTCTACGATGCCGCGTCGCAACTGTCCGACGCCGACTACCGCGCCGATAAGGGCGCATTCTTCAAGTCGATGCACGGCACACTCAACCATCTGCTCGCGACCGACCGCATCTGGATGAAGCGCTTTACCGGCGAAGGCGAGGCGCCCGACCGGCTGGACACGATTCTGCATGAGCGCTTCGCCGACCTGCGGACGACGCGCGAAAGTGACGACCGGCGGATCGTGACCTGGGTCCACGGCCTCGACGAGGCAGCATTGCGCGGCGTCATCCGCTATCGCCGTGTTTCGTCACCAGAGGAATTCGTGCAGCCGCTGATGCCGGCGCTCGACCACTGGTTCAATCACCAGACCCACCATCGCGGCCACGCCCACATGATCCTGACCAGCCTCGGCCGGCCGGCGCCCGAGCTCGACTTGCTCTACTATCAGCGCGAAGTAGCCGCCGGGCGAGCCTGAGGCACAACTTCCGGCCACTCATGCTGGAAAGATCACCACCGCCGCCACCGACGATCGGGGCCGGCAGGTGGTTCGAACTCTGGCCAGCCGCCTTGTTCGACGTCATCCAACCCACGAGAGATGACCGCCCGGAACACCACGTGATTCTAGGTCTGCGGCAATCCGCGTCACGCGCTCTGCCGACACCGTGTCTCGCGCATCAGCAAGGCACAGGCGATACCAATGAACGCGCCAACCACCAGAACGCTGAAGGCAGTGCTGTAGGCGGCGACGGTATAGACGCGGACACCACCCGCCATCTCTCCGGTCCATGTCAGATCGAGCAGCCATCCGAGCAGAGGCTGGTAGAGCGCGCCGGCGCCCGTGACCACTCCGTTCACGATCCCGAGTGCCGCGCCGCCTGCCGCCGGCGGATTCAGCTCACGCACCGCTGCGAAGCCCACGATCTGGCCGGAGCCACCGAACCCGCAGAGGAAGCACAGCACACTTACGGCCCACAGCGGCAACCCGGGCGCCCAGGCGAGTCCCGCCATCGCGATGGCCGTCAGCGTCAGTCCGGTGACGAATGGCAACTTGCGCCGGCGAAAGCGATCGCTGAGCCAGCCCACCACCGGTGCGCCAACGCCCCAGCCGATGAACACCATGGAGGTAACGCCGGCGGCAGCTGTGCGATCGATTCCCTGAGTCAGCACCAGGAAGGGAACGCCCCACAGGCCGGCAAAACCGAGCAGCGGCCCGGTAGTGCCGAGACCCGCTATGGCAATCAGCCAGGTCTGACGATTGCGACCCACCCGGCTGAGGCCAGCCATCACCTGCCGCAAACTACCGGAGGGCCGGAATCTGTCCCGCACCGTGACAACCACCGCCAGCGCCAGCAATACGCCGCCGCTCGCCAGGGCCAGGGAAGCCTGTCGCCAGTCGAGCCGGTCGACCAGCAGGCGCAGCGGCGCCTGGCCGAACACGCCGCCTGCCATGCCCAGCATCATGGCGAAGCCTGAGAGCAGGGCGAAGCGCGCCGGTGGGAACCACTGCCCTGCCACCGTCATAGCACCGACAAGACTGAAGGCCGCCGTGGCGCCGATCATGAATCGGCCCAGCGACAGAGCCCAGAGCGTGGGCGCCAGTGCAAACAGCACGCAGCCGGCGGCGCAGCCCAATGCGGCCAGGGTCATCAGTCGGCGCGGACCAAAACGATCCATCAGCAGGCCGACCGGGATCTGCATGCCGGCATAGCCGTAGAAGTAAAAAGCGGAAAGGTTGCCGACGGCCGCCGCACCGACGGTGAAGTCGCGCATCAGTTCGTCGATCATCACACTGGGCGCGACACGCAGGATCCAGGCATAGAAAAAGAACATCGCCCCGGTCACCCAGCCGTACAGCGCCAGGCGCAGAACGGGATGCACCGTCGGGGCCGTCTCCTTCGCCGCGCTCATGCGATGCGTCTCATGCCTCATGCTGCTTCGATATCGTACGCGGGCCGGCTGATCTTCGGAGTACCGCCCGCAATGCGAATAGCCAAAAAGTAACGCAGTGGAACTCGCAAGCATCAGTAGCGTGTCCCCAGTGCCCCCAAGACTGCCTCGGATTCCACAGACCTCCAGACTTCAGCGCCGAAGACTCAGCCGGGCACCAGATGGCTCGCTCCTCTGGACATCAACATTTCGTCTTCCTCGGTATGCCTCGCGGTCGCCATCGTCTAGGAGATCTGCGAACTGGGGCCTAATGCAGTCGCCGCACGTGGGGTGCGCCCTCGCACGGTTGGTAGCGCACGCCGTCCTTCATGATCATGGCCAGGCGCTTCTTGTCCTGCAGCACGCGCACGTCCTGCAGCGGGTCGCCGTCGACAAGCAGCAGGTCGGCGAGGAAGCCCGGCTTGATCTGGCCGAGTTCGTGGCCGCGTTTCATGATCTCGCCGCCGGTGCGGGTCGCCGCCTGCAGCGCCTCTGACGGGCTGAACCCGAGATGCACGACGAAATGCTCGAGGTCGCGCGCGTTGGTGCCCTGCGGGTTGGCGGCGAAGCCGTAGTCGCCGCCGATCACGATGCGAATGCCGCGTTTGCGCATTTCGTGGTGCGTGCGGCAGGTTGCCTCGTAAAGCGGCTTCAGCCGCTCAAGGAAGCCCTGACCCTGCCATGAATTGTCGCCGCGCAGGCTTTCGAGGCGGGCCAGCACGATACCGATGGCGGGACCGGTGAAAACACGGTCCTTCGCCGCTTCCAGCATGTCGAGTGCCTCTTCGTCGGCGAAGTCGCAGTGATAGATAATGTCGACGCCATTGCGCAGCGCGCGCTTCACCGATTCCGAAGCGCGCGCATGGGCGGCGACCCGGCGGCCGATGGTGTGGGCGGCCTCGACGCCGGCCGCGACCTCGGCATCGGTCATGACGGTGGTTTCAGCCAGCGCCGACTCGGTGCCGTAGTCGCCCGAAATGTTGAGCTTGATCGTGTCGCAGCCCTCGCGCAGGCAGAGCCGCGCCATGCGCCGAACCTCGTCTGGACCGTCGACGGCGACACCGAAACTCTCCTGGTGCAGGTGCAGGCGCCGGCCATCACCCAGCCCGCCGGTGACGGTGAGCTCGGGGCTTGCCGTCAGCAGCCGCGGTCCGTCGGTGATGCCGCGCTCGATGGCATCGCGTACCGCGACGTCGAGCCGGATCTTCGCCGCCGCCGCCGAGCAGGCACTGGTGAAGCCGGCGCCCAGCAGCTTGCGCGCCGCGTCCATGGTGAGGAGCGCATGGTCCTCCGGCGGCAGCTCGCCCAGCGCCGTGCCGCGCGGCGTGTCGACAAAGGAGAGATGGGCGTGACCCTCGACAAGGCCCGGCATCAGGAACTTCCCACCGGCGTCCAGCCGCTCCGCACCGTCGGCGGCGCCGATAGGCTGGGCGGCGGGCGCCACCGCGACGATGCGTTCGCCCTCGATCAACACCTGGCCCGGAAACGGCGCTGCGCCGCTGCCATCCCAAACCGTCACATGCTCGATCAACAGCCGCATTCCGGTCTCCCTCTGATTTCTTAAGGTCGACCATACTCCAGGATACAGAACCGACAATTCCCGGATGGAGCTTTGCGGCAAAGCGAACCCTGGCAGAGCGCCTCGCCGCAATCACGAGGCCTTCATTTCCTGAATTTCATCTGTGAAGGCAATTTTTCGGCTTTCGTTCGGAGTCGCAGCCGCGAACCCGAGAGCGTGGTGCGAGACAGCAGAAAGCCCCGCAAAAACGGGGCTTCGTTGCAGTCCGGCAATGGTGGGCGCACCAGGGCTCGAACCTGGGACCCGCTGATTAAGAGTCAGCTGCTCTACCAACTGAGCTATGCGCCCCCCGATCGCTGGGGGCATTGCCCGGAAGCGGCGCGGCTATACCAAGGCGAATACCCCTTGTCGATAGCCCCGAGCCAAAGAAATCCCCACGAATCCTAGCGGGTCCGCGGCAGCTGGGCATCGCGATAGACGTTGACGCCAATCAGCAGGCCGCAGGCAAACATCACCGAAACCATAGCCGTGCCGCCGTTGCTGACCAGCGGCAGCGGCACGCCGACCACCGGCAGGAGGCCCATCACCATGGCGATGTTGATGAAGACGTAGAGGAACATCATGGCCGTGACGCCGAGCGCCAGCAGCCGGCCGAAATGATGCTGGCTGCGGAAGGCAATCGAAAAGCCCCAGACCAGCACCAGCGCGAACAGGCCGAGCAGGACGCAGGCGCCGAACATGCCCCATTCCTCGACGAAGGTCGTAAAGATGAAATCAGTCTGCTTCTCCGGCAGGAAATTCAGGGACGACTGTGTGCCCTTCAGGAAGCCCTTGCCGAACAGACCGCCCGAGCCGATGGCGATCTTGGACTGGGTGATGTGATAGCCGGCACCGAGGGGATCGCGGTCGGGATCGAGGAAGGTGAACACACGCTTGCGCTGGTATTCGTGCATGAAGGTCCAGGCGATCGGAAGGCTGGCGATTGCCGCCACCCCTGCCACCAGGAACATCCACAGCCGCACGCCGGCCACGAACAGGATGGCACCGCCGGCCAGAAGCACCATCATCGCAGTGCCGAGGTCGGGCTGCACCATGACCAGGCCCACGACCACCACGATCAGGGCGAGCGGCGGCAGGGTGTAGAGGAACTGCGCTGCCTGTTCCTTTCGCAGGCCATGATAGTAGCGCGCCAGCACCAGGATCACCGCCACCTTTGCGATCTCCGACGGCTGGATCTGCAGCGGTCCGATCACCAGCCAGCGCTGGGCGCCCATGCCGATCTTGCCGATCACGTCGACGGCGATCAGCAACAGCAGCGAGACGATGTAGATCGGCCAGGCGAGTGCCAGCCACACCTTGGGGTGGATCAGCGCCACCACGAGCATCAGGCTGAAGGCCGCGCCGTAGCGCACGGCATGACGCGCCGCCCACGGTTCGAAGCGGCCACCTGCCGCCGAGTAGAGCGCCAGCACGCCGATGCCGGCGATCGCCGTCAGCACCAGCACGAGGCCCCAGTTGATGCGCCAGATCTTCTCGGCAAAACCGACCGGCGCGGGGGCGTCGAGCGCTACACTCACCGCGACGCCATCTTGCGGAAACGGTCGGTCCGGCGCGAAGGATCGCGCTTCATGGTCTCGACCAGGATGTCGCGGCCGATCGGACCTGCCGTGGCGCCGCCGGCCATGCCGTGCTCGATGATGACAGCGCAGGCGTAACGCGGTTTCTCGACCGGGCCATAGCAGACGAACAGCGCATGGTGGCGCAGATGCCAAGGCAACGACGCCTGGGTGACACCCATTTCGCGTTCGCGTTCGGTGATGCGCTTGACCTGGGCGGTGCCGGTCTTGCCGGCGAATGCCAGCGCCGGGTCGCGCACTCGAAGGGCGTTGGCGGTACCCAGGCTGGAATTCACGACCTGGTTCATGCCGTCGCGGATCAGAGCCAGATGTTTGGGGTCGAGGCGCAGCGACGGCGCCGTCGGCGTGTCGCGGGGCGATGGCGGGACAAGCTCCTCGCGCGGCGTCGACTTGGCGAGCAGCAGGTTGGGCTGCACCTCGTAGCCGCCGTTGGCGATGCGAGCAGTCATGACCGCCAGCTGCAGCGGCGTGCTGGTCATGAAACCCTGGCCGATTCCTAGATTGAAGGTATCGCCGTGCTGCCAGGCCTTGCCGATCTTCTCCTGCTTCCAGGTGCGGGTGGGCTGATTGCCCGACGATTCACCGGGCAAGCCCAGGTCGCTCAGCTTGCCGAACCCGAGGCGGGTCGCCATGTCGCTGATGCGGTCGACGCCTGCGCGGCGCGCCGCCTCGTAGAAAAAGCAGTCGCACGACGCGGCGATCGCCTCGACGACGTTGGTCGACCCGTGGCCGGACTTCAGCCAGCAATGGAACCTGATGTTGCCCAGTTCGAGGAAGCCGACACAGGGCAACCGCGTCCATGGATCGATGACCTTGGCCTCGAGCGCGGCCAACGCCGTTACCATCTTGTAGGTCGAACCCGGCGGGTAGACGCCGCCGATCGCCTTGTTGTGCAGCGGCCGCTCGGGATTATCCAGCAGATCGCGCCATTCCGTCTGGGTGATGCCACGCGCGAAGGTGCTGGGATCGAAACCCGGAGTCGAAACCATGGCAAGGATGTCACCGGTGACGATGTCGAGAAGGACGAGCGAGCCGCTCTGGTGCTCCCTGATCTTCTCGGCGGCAAGGCGCTGCAGATCGAGATCGATGGTGAGCAGCGCGTTCGAACCCGGCTGGCCCTCGGTCCGGTCGAGTTCGCGCACAACACGGCCGACAGCATTGACCTCGACCTGGACGGCGCCCGCCCGGCCGCGCAGATCGTCCTCGAGCGAGCGTTCCACGCCTTTCTTGCCGAAGCGCATGGTCGCGAGCTGCAGCACCGGGTCGTCGCGACCCGAGAGATCCTCGTCGGAGACACGGCCGGTGTAGCCGACGATGTGGCTCATCAACTCGCCTTCGGGATAGTCGCGCGACTGACCGAGATCGATGAAGACGCCCGGCAGGTCGGGGGCGTTGAACTCGAGGCGCGCCACCTCCTCCCAGGCGAGGTTCTCGCGCACCACGACCGGTTGCGCGTTGCGGCTTCGTCTCAGATCGCGCAGCAGCCTTGTCCGCTCGGCCTCGCCGAGGCCGAAAATCTGGTCCAGCCGATCCACCAGCACGTCGGCACCGCGGCCGCGATCGGATGTCGCCATGGCACGGAAGTTGTTGCGGTTGACGGCCAGCGGTTGGCCGGTGCGATCGAAGATGAGTCCGCGCGACGGCGGCAGCAGCCGCAGGTTAATGCGATTTTCGTCGGCCAGCGTGGCGAACCGCTCGGTCTCGAGGACCTGGAGCTGATAGAGTCGGCCGGCCAGTGCCGACATCAGCGCTGCCTGCGCACCCCCGAGCAGAAGCGCGCGGCGAGTGAACAGGCCGCTGCGTTCGCCATCACCCTTGCGGAAAGGCTTCATGACCCGGCTTTCATGAAGTGGTCTCTCCCGGCCGAGCGGTGCCGCGCGACTCGTCGGGCACGTTCAGGGGGTCGCGCGCGCGCACGCGGGCGAGCAACGGGGCAAGCAGCGGATAGATCACGACCACCACGACATATTGCATCATTGCCGGCACAGGATCGATGGCCGTCCATGTCCACAGGGCGGTGAAGAACCAGACCAGCACCACGTACCCCCAGGCCAGCAGACAGAAGCCGAACCACTGGAACAGAAACGGCACGCCCACCAGATAACGGCGGTTGTTGATCACGGCCGCGCGAATCAGCACGAAACCGAGCGCACTCACGCCGACCGGCGCGCCGGGGCCTCCCAGCAGCAGGTCGAGCAAGATGCCCATCGCCAGCAGCAGCGGCCCGGGCAGCCGCTCCGGGGTGGCAAGGCTGAACTGGAAGACGACCAGCGCCGGCAGCAGCGGCAGCGCCCCCGAAAGATAGGGCGCACGCAGCGGCGCCAAGGTAAGCAGCACGAAGAACAGCAGAACCGTGCCGGGGAGCGCCCAACGGCCCCATCGGTCCAGCATGGCGAAGAGCCCGTCGGCTCTCATCTCAGGAGACTTCCATGTCAGCGGACCCTGATGCCGGCCGGCGGCGCCGACGGCGCCGGACCGCCGCTCACCAGCCCGGTGACGCCGTAGTCGACGACCCGCACGAACTCAAGCCGCGAGAAGTCGGCGAACGGCCGGACGCGGACGCTGCCTTCACCGGTGTCCACGACTTCACCGATCGGAATGCCGACCGGGAAGCTGCCGCCGTCGCCAGAGGTCACGATACGGTCGCCGCGCTGAACGCCGGCCACGCTCTGCAGCAGCGTCAGACGAAGCTGCGGGGAATTGTCGCCGGCCAGGATCGCGCGCTCCCGCGTGCGCTCGATCAGAACCGGCAGGCGCGAATTCACGTCGGTGACGAACAGCACGCGCGCGCTGTTCTCGCCGACCTCGGCGATGCGGCCAGCCAGACCCTCGCCTGTGACCACAGCCTGGCCCGACGCAACGCCCGCCCTGCGTCCGACATTGAGCAAGGCACCCCGCACATAGGCGCTGACGCTGTCGCCGACGATGCGCGCAGTGATGAACGACGCCTCCGGCCCCTCGCGGAAATTCGCCAGATCGCGCATCCGCACGTTCTCGTTCTCGAGCCGCCGCGCCGCGGTCTGCCAGGCGAGCAGCCGGACGTTCTCCTCACGCAGGCGCGCGTTTTCCTCGCGCAGCGAGGCGAATTCCTTGAGATCCGCAATGGCGCGGTTGGCGGCGGCCACCGGGCGGGCGATGGCCTCAAGCACCGGGCTGGCAAGATCTAGCGCCAGCACGCGGGCGTGCTCGACCAGCACGGAATCGGCCTTGCCCACCAGCATGGCACCGAACGCGGCGATCACGAGCAAGCCGAGAGCGAAGCGCTGCACGACCGTGCGCACCTGGCTCGCGACTACCTCGAAGTCGTCCCGGATCGCCATTTCGTGCCCATTCTACCCCAAAGCGGGCGGGGCGTGCGGCCTGATAGCAGGCTGTTAGTACATCGACGAAAGAACACCGCGGAGCCGGCCGATATTCTCCACGGCGTGGCCGGTGCCCAGCGCCACGCACAACAGCGGGTCCTCGGCCACCGAGACCGGCAGGCCGGTCGCCTGGCGCAGCACGGTGTCCATGTTCGACAGCATGGCGCCGCCGCCGGTCAGCACGATGCCTTTGTCGACGATGTCGGCGGCCAGCTCCGGGGCGGTGTTCTCCAGCGCCACCTTGACGGCCTCGACGATGGCGCTCACCGGCTCCTGCAGACTTTCGGAGATCTGCCGCTCGGTGATGACCAGTTCCTTGGGAACGCCGTTCATCAGGTCGCGGCCCTTGATCTCCATGGTCCGGCCCTCGCCATCCTCCGGCGGGCAGGCCGATGCGATGGCCTTCTTGATACGTTCGGCTGAACTCTCGCCGACCAGCAGGTTATGATTGCGGCGGATATAGGCGATGATCGCCTCGTCCATCTTGTCGCCGCCGACGCGCACCGAGCGCGGATAGACGATGCCGCCCAGCGACAACACGGCAACCTCGGTCGTGCCGCCGCCAATATCAACCACCATCGAGCCGGTCGGCTCGGTGACCGGCAGGCCGGCCCCGATCGCCGCCGCCATCGGCTCCTCGATCAGCCAGACCTTGCGGGCTCCGGCGCTCTCGGCCGATTCCTGGATGGCGCGGCGCTCGACGGCGGTGGAGCCGGAGGGCACGCAGACAACGATCTGGGGATGGGCGAAGCTGCGGCGGTTATGCACTTTGGAGATGAAGTGCTTGATCATCGCCTCGGCGACTTCGAAGTCGGCGATGACGCCGTCGCGCAGGGGGCGGATCGCCTGGATGTTGCCTGGCGTACGGCCCAGCATCATCTTGGCCTCTTCGCCAACCGCGAGGACCTGTCGCTTTCCGCTCTGCGTGGTGAGCGCCACGACGGACGGTTCGTTGAGAACGATGCCTCGACCCTTCACATAGACCAATGTGTTGGCCGTACCGAGGTCGATGCCCATGTCCGCCGAGAATAGCCCGATCACACGCGAGAGCATTGAGTTAAGTCTCTGTAATTGCAGCGAAAAACTGTTCGCATTGATGTCTGCTCAAAGCCCGGCACCAAGGTGCGGTCGGTTTAGACCGCCCGGCGGGGTCTCGCAAGGCGATTCAACGGATTCCGGGCGCGTTCTATGCTTGAGGGTCAATTGTTGCGGAGAAGTGGCCCGGTGCGGGTTCGGATCGTGGCTGCGGGAACAGCAGGGCTGACCCTGAGTGCGCTACTGCGACAATGGGGAGTGACGCCGCTGGTCGTCGATCGGGCTCCCGACTTCGCCAAAGGGATCGAGCAGAGCCTCACCGAGCCGATCTAGCGCTTGGTGCGCGCGCGGTCGATTGCTTCGTTCACCAGGCCCTCGGCCTCGGCCGGACCGACCCAGCGGAGGCCCCTCACCCATTTGCCCTTCTCAAGATCCTTGTAGTGCTGGAAGAAGTGGGCGATCTGATCGCACAGCACGGTCGGCAGATCCTGGTAGGATTTGATCCCGGTGTAGAAGGGATGCAGTGCATCGATCGGCACGGCGAGGACCTTTTCGTCCATTCCAGCCTCGTCCTCCATCATCAACGCGCCGACCGGGCGGCATCGGATGATGGCGCCCGGTACCACCGGCACCTGGCCCACCACCAGCACGTCGCACGGGTCGCCGTCGGCCGACAGGGTGTGCGGTATGAAGCCGTAGTTGCCGGGATAGAACATCGCGGTGTGCAGGAAGCGATCGACGAACAGCGCCCCCGATTCCTTGTCCAGCTCGTACTTCACCGGCACTCCGCCCATCGGGATCTCGATAAGGGCGTTGAGGTCGCGCGGCGGATTGCGCCCGACTGGTATCTTCGAGATGTCCATGACGCCCTCACGCGCTTTCGAGTTTGCGTTCCTGCCGCTCCAGCCAGTCGACCACGTCGGCGCGGTTGCCCGAATCGATATGGGCCCATTGCAGCGCCTTGATGCTCTCGCCGGTGCCGGATCGCCAGTACTCCTTCACGACGACCAGTGTCCATGCTGCCGCACCCGTTTTGGTGCCCGTGGTGACTTCGACGGTAAAGCCATGACCGGCACCGGCATAGCTGTGCCGTTCGCGCCGCCAGTCGACGCCGTCGATCGACCACCGCACCGCCGGCGCCCGCGTCGCGCCGGCCACCAGCAATCGGTCGACGATGCGGAAGAACGATGCGTCGCCGATCTTTCGCATCGCCTCGCCTAAAGCCCCATCAGCTTGGCAATGGTGTTGCGGTGGATGTCGTTGGTGCCGCCGCCGATCGAGCCCACCCGCACGTCGCGGAACAGGCGCTGGATATCGTGCGCCATGGTGTAGCCGGCGCCGCCCATGATCTCCATGGCGAGATGGGCGCATTTGAATTCGCCGTCGGTGCCCTGGATCTTGGCGATCGCCGTCTCCTCTACCGGATTGAGCCCGGCGTCGAGCATGTCGGCCAACCGGTAGGTCAGCGCCTGGGTGGTCCTGAGCATGATCCGCATGTCGGCGAACTTGTGCTGGATCGCCTGGAATTTCGAAATCGGCTGGCCGAACTGTACGCGCTCCTGAGCGTAGGCCTTGGCGTATTCGATCGCGAAATGCATGTTGCCGCAGGCCTGCGCCGCAAGACACAGGCGCTCGAGATTGAGGCCCTTCATCAGGCCGGACCAGCCGCGGTTCTCCTCGCCGATCACATGGTCGGCCGGCACGAACACGCCATCGAGGAAGATCTCGTTGGCGTGCGTCGTCCGCCGCCCCAGCGTCTCCAGCGGCTTCATGGTGAGGCCTGCCGCCCGGGCATCGACCCAGAACAGGGTGACACCCTTGTGCCTGGCCTCGCTGTCGGTCTTGGCCACTACCATCAGGTAGTCGGCGACATGGGCGGCGCTGATGTAAAGCTTCTGGCCGGTGAGGCGATAGCCGTTGCCGACGCGCACGGCCCGCGTCTTTATGCCCGAGGCGTCGGAGCCGGTGTCGGGCTCGGAAAGCGCGAAGGCCGACTTGAGCCTGCCGGCACAGATTTCCGGCAGGTAGCGCCGCCGCAGATGCTCGCCCGCGGTGAGCTGCAGGTGCATGCCGCCATAGACCACGGTCGGCAGGTAGAGCGAGGAGGCGCCGCTGTAATGCCGGGCCAGTGCCTCGACCAGGATCACCAGGTCCTTGCGGTTGCCGCCCATCCCGCCATAGGCGGGATCGTAGGGCAGCGCCATGTAGCCGGCCTCGGCAAGGGCTGCGAATGCGGCATGGGGAAATTCGCTGGCGACATCGAGCCGGCGGATTTCCTCGGCCGGCAGCACGCGCGCCAGCAGTCCCGCGACGTTCTGACGGATGAGCTTCTGTTCGTCGGTGAGGCCGAAGTCGTCGAGTTCGGCCATCAGTCGAACACGACGACGCCACGGGCGACTTCGCCGGCCATCATGTGCTTGAAGCCGTCGTTGATCTCGTCGAGCTTGTAGGTGCGGCTGATCAGTCCGTCTATGTTCAGGCGCTTGTTCATGTAGTGGTCGACCAGCACCGGGAAATCGAGGTCAGGCCGCACCGAGCCGTAGAAGGTGCCGCTCACCGTTTTTTCGCTGAAAACCATCATGAACGGCGAGTAGCTGGCGCGCACGGTAGCGGCCGAGATGCCGACCGCGATGGCGTGGCCGCCGGGCGCCAGCGCGTCGAACGCCAGCGCTTGGGTCTTGTCGTTGCTGACGGCGTCGAAGGAATAATCGACACCCAGGCCGCCGGCGATCTCTTTCACCTTCTTCACCGGATCGTTGCCGGTGGCGGTGTTGATGGTGTGGCTGGCACCGAACGTCCGGGCCATCTCGAGCTTGTTGTCGAGAATGTCGGCCGCGATGATTTTCGACGCGCCCGACAGCATCGCGCCCTGCACGGCGTTGAGACCGACGCCGCCGCAGCCGATCACCAGCACGGTTGACCCGGCCTCGATCTTGGCGTGACGCGTCACCGCGCCGACACCGGTCGCCACGCAGCAGCCGACCAGCGCTGCCTGCGGCCACGGCATGTCCTTGCGGATCGGCACCACCATTTCCTCCGGCACCACGACCTCTTCGGCGAAGGTGCCGATGCGGGCCATCTGGTTGATGCCCTGACCCTTGTGCTTGATGCGCAGCGTGCCGTCGTAGAGCGCGCCCGGCGGCGAGCCCGCGCGGCCGATGCAGAGCACGGTGCGGCCCTGGCTGCAGTAGCGGCAGCGCCCGCAATGCGGCCGGAAGGAGAAGATCACGTGGTCGCCAGGCTTCACCGTGGTGACGCCAGGACCGCATTCCAGAATTTCACCCGCTGCCTCGTGACCGGGCACGATCGGCATCGGCGACGGCCAGTCGCCGTTCATGACGTGCCAGTCGCTCTGGCAGACGCCGGCCGCCTTCATCTTGACCCGAACCTCCAATGCCTTGGGCGGATCGAGTTCGCACTCGAGAACCTGCAGGGGCTCGTTGGGCTTGAAAAGAACGGCGGCCTTCATGATTTTCCTCCCGAAGCGTCGTCGGCACTATATCATCACCACCATGAACAAAACCCTGCTCATCACCGGCGGCGCCTCGGGCATCGGCGCCGAGACCGCGCGGCGCGCGGCGACTCGCGGCTACAAGGTCGCCCTCAACTACCGTTCGCGCGACGCCCAGGCCAAGGCAGTCGTAGCCGACATCGAGGCAAAGGGTGGCCAGGCCATCGCCCTGCCCGGCGACATGGCGCGCGAGGCCGACATCCTGCGGATGTTCGAGGAGACCGAGCGGGCGCTGGGCCCCCTCACCCATCTGGTGAACAGTGCCGGCATCAGTGCCCGCATGCGGGTCGACGAATACGACGCCGCGGCGCTGAACAGGCTCTTCGCCGTCAATGTCGTCGGCCTGATGCTGTGCTGCCGCGAAGCTGCCCGGCGTATGTCGACGAAGAACGCCGGCAAGGGGGGCGCGATCGTCAATGTCTCGTCAATGGCTGCCACCCTGGGCGGGCGCCTGGGGTCGTCGGCCTATGCCGCGACCAAGGGAGCGGTCGACGCCTTCACCAAGGGGTTCGCCCGCGAAGCCGCGGTGGAAGGCATCCGCGTCAATTCAATCCGGCCCGGCATGGTCATGACCGAGATGACGGAAGCTCGGCTGAAGGAGCCTGCCTTCCGCGCCGGCATCGAAGCGTCGATCCCGATGCGGCGTGTCGGCCAGAGCCACGAAATCGCCGAAGCGATCCTGTGGCTGCTGTCGGACGAGTCCTCGTTCATCACCGGCGCAATGCTCGATGCGGCCGGCGGTGGTTACATCATTTAGGCGTGTTCACACGCGCCGGCGTGCGGCCGGCCTTCTGAAGCCCGGGAGCCCGCACCGTGCAGAACAGACAAGAAAAGAGGCGCCGGTTTCGGCGCCTCTCTCATTTTCTGATCTATGCGGGCTCTCGCGCTTCCGTGGCTTGGTTACAAGCCTCGAATTACGAGCGCTGCCGCAGGCCGGCGCGTATGAACGCGCTTAGTTCTTGGCCTTGTCGACCAGCGCCTTTTCCTTGATCCACGGCATCATGTCGCGCAGCTTGGCGCCGATCTCCTCGATCGGATGTTCCGCCATCTTCTTGCGCATGGCCTTGAATGAAGCCTGGTTGACCTTGTTCTCCAGCATCCAGTCGCGGGCAAAGCGACCCGACTGGATGTCGGCCAGCACACGCTTCATCTCGGCCTTGGTCTCGTCGGTGACGATGCGCGGGCCGGAGCGGTACTCGCCGTACTCGGCGGTGTTGGAGATCGAGTAGTTCATGTTGGCGATGCCGCCCTCGTAGATCAGGTCGACGATCAGCTTGACCTCGTGCAGGCACTCGAAATAGGCCATCTCCGGCGCGTAGCCGGCCTCGACCAGGGTCTCGAAGCCCGCCTTGATCAGCTCGACCAGGCCGCCGCACAGCACGACCTGCTCGCCGAACAGGTCGGTCTCGCACTCTTCCTTGAAGCTGGTCTCGATGGTGCCAGCGCGACCGCCGCCGATCGCCGAGGAGTAGCTGAGGCCGATCTCGAGAGCGTTGCCCGAAGAATTCTGCGCCACCGCCACGAGGCAGGGCACGCCGCCGCCGCGCACATACTCGGAACGAACGGTATGGCCGGGGCCCTTGGGCGCGATCATGAACACGTCGATATCCGAACGCGGCGAGATCAGGTTGAAATGGACGTTGAGCCCGTGCGCGAAGGCAAGTGCTGAACCCGGCTTCATATTGGGCGCGAGATCGGCGTTGTAGATGTCCGACTGCAGCTCGTCCGGCGTCAGCATCATTACGATGTCGGCCCACTTGGCGCCATCCGCCGGGGTCATAACCTTGAAGCCTGCGCCCTCGGCCTTCTTGATTGTGGCCGAACCGGGCTTCAGCGCGATGCGCACGTCCTTCACGCCCGAATCCCGGAGGTTCATGGCGTGGGCATGGCCCTGGCTGCCGTACCCCACGACCAGGACTTTTTTGCCCTTGATCAGGTTCACGTCGGCGTCACGATCGTAATAGACACGCATTGGGGCCATTCCTCCTGGCAGTGTTTGCTCTGTCCTTCGACGGGGCTTACTAGACAACCCAACCCGCAAAGGCCAGCCTCGAATCCCATGTCAGCCCTTCGCTTTTCGCTCGCCCTCCTGTTCGTCGCCCCCGCCTTGGGTGGCTGCGGTGACAGATATTCAACACAGCCGGTGCCGGGAGTTGCCGCCGCGCCAATGCCGCAGATGAACCAGGCCATAGCCAGTTCGACGCCCGAGCAGGCCCGACGGGGCATGGGCAACCACACTTGGTTCTGGACCCGGAGTGCCGGCCCGGCGCAGATCCATTATTCTACAGCCGATGGACGGGATTTTGTCTGGATGGTTGGCGAGCGGCGAATCCTGGCCGGCGAATGGAAGGTCGATACTACCACCGGCGCCGGCGGCCAGCCGCTGACCCAGACCTGCCTGCGCTATCCCGGCGTCAGGGCTCCCGGTCTCAGCGCAAACTGGGACTGCCGGCCGTCGGGCACGATGTTCATCGAAATGCAGGAGCGCGAGGCCGGCGATCCGCTGCGGTTTGCGGGCCGTACCCAGGCGCAGTTCGTACTGACCCAGACTCCGTCCAGCCTCGCCGAGGTCGAGGGCCGCGTCGCCGGCAGCCCGGTAAATCTCGGCTATTAGAGCGGCTCGCCTCCGCGCGACATGGCGACGATGCCGGTGCGGCCGACATCGACCACGCCGAGCGACTCCATCAGCCCGATGAAGGTCTGGACCTTGCCCGTCGTGCCGGTGACCTCGAACACGAACGAGTCGGTCTTGGCGTCGATTACCTTGGCACGGAACACGTCTGCCAGACGCAACGCCTCGACGCGCTTCTCGCCGACGCCCTTTACCTTAACCAGCGCCAGCTCGCGCTCGATGTGCGGGCCCTCGACCGTCAGGTCACGCACGCGATGAACCGGTACCAGCCGGTCGAGCTGCGCCTTGATCTGCTCGATGATCATGGGCGTGCCCTTGGTCACGATGGTGATGCGCGACAGGCTCTCCTTGGCATCGGTCTCGGCCACCGTCAGGCTTTCGATGTTGTAGCCGCGGCCGGAAAAGAGGCCGACCACCCGGGCCAGAATTCCGGGCTCGTTGGCGACCAGTACCGAAATGGTATGGCTTTGAATCTCCGCGGGCGCATTCACACCAGCACCATGCCTTCTTCCGACACCTTGCCGGCCTTGTCGTCGGGGCCCAGCAGCATCTCGTTGTGCGCTGCGCCCGAGGGGATCATCGGGAAGCAGTTCTCCGCCTCGTCGACCAGCACGTCGACGACCACCGGCCGCTTGGTCTTGATCATCTCCTCGATCACGCCGTCGAGCTTGTCGGGTTCATGGCAACGCAGGCCGACCGCCCCGAAGGCATCGGCCAGCTTGACGAAATCGGGCAGCGACTCCGAATAGCTCTCCGAATAGCGGCCTCCGTGCAGCAGTTCCTGCCACTGGCGCACCATGCCCATGTAGTGATTGTTGAGAATGAAGATCTTCACCGGCAGATTGTACTGCGCGACGGTCGAGAGCTCCTGGATGTTCATCAGGATCGAGGCCTCGCCCGCCACATCGATCACCAGCGCGTCGGGATGGGCGATCTGGACGCCCATGGCCGCGGGAAAGCCGTAACCCATGGTGCCGAGGCCACCCGAAGTCATCCAGCGGTTGGGCTGCTCGAACTTCAGGAACTGCGCCGCCCACATCTGGTGCTGACCCACCTCGGTCGTGATGTAGTGGTCGGTGTTCTTGATGTGATGGTAGAGCCGCTCGAGCGCGAACTGCGGCTTGATCGTCTCGCCGCCGGTCTTGTAGGCGAGGCAATTGCGCGCGCGCCACGTCTCGATCTCGGCCCACCAGGCCTTGAGCGCCTTCAGATCGACCTTGGGCTGCCTTGCCTTCCAGACCTTGATCATTTCCTCGAGCGCGAGGGTCGCATCGCCGATGATGGCGAGATCGACGCGCACGCTCTTGTTGATCGAGCTCGGGTCGATGTCGATGTGGATCTTCTTCGAGCCCGGCGAGAACTTGGTGAGGTTGCCGGTGATGCGGTCGTCGAAGCGCGCCCCGATGTTGATCATCACGTCGCAACCGTGCATCGCGAGATTGGCCTCGTAGGTGCCATGCATGCCCAGCATGCCAAGGAACTGCTTGTCGGATGCCGGGAAGGCGCCCAGTCCCATCAGCGTGTTGGTGATGGGATAGCCCGTCATGCGGACGAACTGCGCCAGCAGCTTCGATGCCTTCGGCCCGGAATTGATGACGCCGCCGCCGACATAGAAGACCGGCCGCTTGGCGCCCGCGATCATCTCGACCGCCTGTTCGATTTTCCGGAGGTCCGGTTTTGTCTGCGGGCGGTAGCTCTTGTGCTCCGCCGCCACCTTCGGCGGCGCCACGTAGTCGTGCTTGTTCATCAGCACATCCTTGGGCAGGTCGATGACGACCGGCCCGGGACGGCCCGAGCGCGCCACGTAGAACGCCTCATGCACGGTGCGGGCGAGATTGCCCACCGCCTTTACGAGGTAGTTGTGCTTGGTGCAGGGCCGCGTGATGCCGGTCGTGTCGGCTTCCTGAAAGGCATCGTTGCCGATCAGGTGAGTCGGCACCTGCCCGGTGAGGCAGATGATGGGAATCGAATCCATCAGGGCGTCGGTAAGGCCGGTGACGGCATTGGTGGCGCCGGGACCCGAGGTCACCAGGACGACGCCGACCTTGCCGGTCGAGCGTGCGTAGCCTTCGGCGGCATGGACCGCCGCCTGCTCATGGCGCACCAGGATGTGACGCAGCCGATTCTGCTTGAACAGTGAATCATAGATCGGAAGGACTGCGCCGCCGGGATAGCCGAAGACGACCTCGACATCCTCGTCGATCAAGGCTTTCACCAACAGATCGGCGCCGGTCGTGGCGGGCTCCTCGGGCTTCATCACTCAGTCTCCTCTGACAAATGTGCCGCAAAACGAGGTTTGCGGCGGCGCGGAAGATAGAGGTCCGATTTTGGGGGGTCAACTCCAAAACGCATGAAACGTAAAGTTTCAGGCCCTCATTTTGGTCAAATGTTGCGCGACCGCCGATGTTGCTCCTTGCAATAGCGGGTCGATCACCAAATCTGGGGTCATCTGGTGCCGAAACCACGTCATCTGGCGTTTGGCATATTGGCGGGTATGGTCGATGGCGATCTGCCGTGCCGTGTCGAATTTCAGTTCGCCTCGGAAGTGGCGGAAGAGTTCGGGCACGCCATGCGCCTTGAGGCCGGTCCAGTTAGGGTCGGGAGACCGGTCGAAGACGGCGCGGACCTCGGCCAGCACTCCCTGCTCGACCATGGCATCGAAACGGGTTTCGATGCGCGCCCGTAACCACGCCCGCTCAGGCGCCAGCAGCACCGTCGCAAAGCGCCACGGCGCAGGTGCGCCCGTGTCCCGCTGCCACTCGCTGAGCGGCCGGCCGGTCGCCTCGACCACCTCCCAGGCGCGGACATGGCGCTGGCGGTCGCCAGACTTCAGCCGGTCGACGACCACGGGATCCCTTTCGGCCAGGCGCGCGCGAAACGCAGCGGGGCCGATGCGATGCCAGTCGGCGTTGGCCTGTTCGCGAATCGCGGGGGGCACTTCGGGAATGGCGGCGATTCCCTGCATCAGCGAACGCAGATAAAGGCCCGAGCCGCCGCACAGGATCGGCACGCTGCCGTCGCCATGACAGCGTTCGATTTCCGCCGACGCGAGCGTGCACCACCGCGCCGCCGTCAGCGTCTCGCTGAGCGGCATCGTGCCGTAAAGTACATGCTGTACACGACGGCGCTCCTCGACAGTGGGCTGCGCGGTCAGGACCGGAAAGGCATCGTAGGTCTGCATGGCATCGGCGTTGATCACCGTGGCATGCGCGTTCACAAATCGATGCTCGGCGAGAGCGAGCGCCAGCGCCGACTTGCCGCTCGCGGTCGGGCCGGTGACGACGATGACGCGTCGGTTTTCCATGGCGAGCGAAAAGACACCGCTTAGGCGGCGATTGCAAATCGGGCGGGGCGGCCTTAGGGATCGCCACACATGGAAAATGTCCTCGTACTGATCGCCAATCCCGCGACACCCATCCTCGACGCCGCCGCCGTGCAGAATGCCACGGATATGTTGGCGGCGGCGGGCGCCGAAGTCGGCGCCGTAGACTGGCTGGCGCCTGGCGTCGCCTGCGACCTGCCGTTCGTGGGTCCCGCCGAAGGGTCACCGGCCTCCGTCGTCCTGCCCGGCATCGATGCGGTCGTGCTCGCCATCGAAGGGCGGCGCAAGCGGCTGCTGGTGGCCGACATGGAATCGACCATGATCGAAAACGAGATGCTGGACGAACTTGCCGAGTTCCTCGGCCTGCGCGAGACGATCGCCAGCATAACGGCGCGCGCCATGAACGGCGAAATCGACTTCGCACAGGCCCTCACCGAGCGCGTCAGGCTGCTGAGGGGCCTGCCGGTCGCCCGCCTCGACGAGGCGGCCGAGCGCATCCGCACGATGCCAGGCGGCGCCACCCTGATCGCCACGATGCACAAGTACGGCGGCTACTGCGCGCTGGTTTCAGGCGGCTTCACCTATTTCACCCGGATGATGCGTGAGCGACTGGGTTTCGACTTCGATACCGCCAATACCCTGAATCACGACGGCCGAACGCTTTCCGGCACGGTTGCCCCACCGATCCTCGGCAAGGAAGCCAAGCTCGCCACCCTCGAACGGCTGTGTGGCGAGCGCCGCCTTGAGATAGCGCAGTCCCTGGCGGTCGGTGACGGCGCCAACGACCTGCCGATGCTGCAGGCCGCCGGGCTGGGCGTTGCCTATCGTGCAAAGCCTGCCGTCGCGGCCCAGGTGCCGGCGCAGATTGTTCACAGCGATCTCACGGCGTTGCTCTATCTGCAGGGCTATCGCCGACGCGACTTCGTCGAAAGGAAAGACCCATGACCGACGCCATCCAGATCGTGCTCGCCCGACGTCCGGCAGGCGACGTCGCCGCCGACTGTTTTCGCCAGGAATCCGTTTCCTTGCCGGCGCTCGCCGACGGCCAGGTGCTGATTGCTTCACGGTATCTTTCGCTCGACCCCTACATGCGCCCACGCATGACCGAGCTGCGTTCCTACACGCCGCCGTTCGAACTCGACCGCCCGCTGACCGGCGGCTCGGTCGGCGAGGTGGTCGACTCGAGGAACCCCCGCTACGCCAAGGGCGACACGGTGATGGGCATGCTGAATTGGGCAAGCCACACGATTCACGACGGCAAGGGCCTGCGCAAGATCGATCCCGCAGCGGCACCGCTGTCGACCCACCTCGGCGTGCTCGGCATGCCCGCCTTCACCGCCTGGTACGGCATCACCCGCATCTGCAAGCCCAAGGCCGGCGAGACGGCGTTCGTCTCGGCCGCGACCGGCGCGGTCGGCCAGGTGGCCGGACAGCTCGCCAGACTGGCCGGCGCACGCGTCGTGGGCTGCGCCGGCGACGACGAGAAATGCCAGTGGGCAGTGCGCGAGGCGGGGTACGACACCTGCTTCAATCACCGGACCGAGCGCGACTACGGCGCGGTACTCGACAAGCTCTGTCCCCAGGGCATCGATTCGGACTTCGAGAATGTCGGCGGCGGGATCTTCCACGCCGTGTTCGCCCGGCTGAACAATTTCGGCCGGCTCGCCTTCTGCGGCGCCATTTCCGAGTATCAGGACGCCGAACCGATGGCCGGCCCGTCGAAGATGTTCACCATCGTGCAGCGCCGCCTCACGATCCAGGGATTCATCGTGTCCGACCACGCTGCCCTCTTGGGCGAATTCGTGACGGAGGTCGGCGGGCTAGTGAAAGCCGGCAAGCTCAAGAGCCGCGAGACCGTGGTCGACGGCCTCAGCAAGGCCCCGGCGGCCTTCATGGGCCTGCTCAAGGGCGAGAATTTCGGCAAGCTGGTGGTAAAGATCGGGTAATCCCGATCGAGCGGGATTACCCCGACCTTCAGCTTACTTGGCGAGGCGCAGTGCCGCGAAGCGCGGGTCGCCCTGCCGCTCAAGGAACAGCAACACCGAGCGCTTCTTCTGCTGCTGCAGCTTGGCCACGACGTCGGCGACTTCCTGCGGTGCGGTGACCGGCTTCTGGTCGACCTCGAGGATGACGTCGCCCGGCTGGAGCTGCTTTTCCGCCGCCGGACTGCCGGCCTCCACCTTGGTGATAACGACACCCTTCACCTGGTCCGACAGGCCGTACTTCTCTCGTAGCTGGTCGGATACCTTCTGAAGCGTGAGGCCCAACTGCTCGATGGTCGAGGTCACCGGCTTGTCGGGCGTGACGGGCTTCTTGGGCGTACCCTGGGCCGCGGCATTCTGTTTGTCGGCCTCTTCCTGCTCGGCGACCCTGAGCTTCAGCGGCACTTCCTTGCCCTGCCGCCAGACCGTGACATCGACGGTGCTGCCGACCCGGGCATTGGCGACGATTCGCGGGAAGCGGCGCAGGTCGAGCACGTCCTGGCCGCCGAAATTGACGATGATGTCATTGCGCTTGATCCCCGCCTTGGCGGCCGGGCCATCGGCCACGACATTGGCCACCAGCACGCCGCGTGCACGGTCGAGTCCGAAACTGTCGGCGATATCGTCGGTGACGCTCTGGTAGCTGACGCCGATCCAGCCCCGCCTGACACGGCCGAACTCGCGCAGCTGATCGGCGACCTGCTTGACGAGGTTGGACGGAATCGAAAAGGCAAGGCCGGCATTGGTCCCGCTGGGCGAATAGATCGCGGTATTAACGCCGATCACTTCGCCGTTGCCGTTGAACAGCGGACCGCCCGAATTACCCTTGTTGATGGCGGCGTCGGTCTGCAGGTAGTCGTCGAGCGAGTCATTCAGCGACCGGCCGCGCGCCGAGATGATGCCGGCGGTCACGGAATGGCCAAGGCCGAACGGATTGCCGATCGCGATCACCCAGTCGCCCACGCGCTCCTTGTCGGAATCGCCCCACTTGATGGCCGGCAGGGGCTTCTTGTTGGGCGGCTCGACCTTGAGCAGCGCCACGTCGATGCGGCTGTCCGAACCGATCAGCTTGGCCTTGAGCTGGGTGTCGTCGCGCAGGATGACGGTGATGTCCTCAGCACCCTGAATGACATGGTTGTTGGTGACGATGTAGCCGTCGCCATCGATGATGAAACCGGAGCCCAGCGACGTGCCGCGGCGCTTCTGCTCCTCGCCGCCGCGCTTGTCGAAGAACTCCTTGAAAAGTTCCTCGAACGGCGACCCCGGCGGCAGCTGCGGCATGTCGCGGAGCCTGGGGCCTTGCTGCGGCACGTTCTGCGTGGTGGTGATGTTGACGACAGTCGGCATCAGCTTGTCGACCAGTTCGGCGAAGCTTTCGGGCACATCGCGCGCGCCCGCAGGCTGGGCCAGCGCCAAGCCGAATGCCGTCACGGCCGCAATCGCGGCACCTCGTGCAAAACCTTGAAAATCAGCAAAAATCACGTCCGACCTCCAACGGCGCTCAGGGCCAAACGGTCGGAACGGCCGGCGCCGCGCGTTCGAGTTGGTACCTACATCAGCGACGATTATGGCGCAAATGAAGTGGGCGTGATGTTGCCGAATGTTTCAGCGATTCCCGTCCCCGGCCGCAAAAAAACCGGCGGCGTTGCAGGACTGCAACAGCCGCCGGCCGGTATGATTTTTGCCGGGCTCTTTTGGGCGCTACTTCTTTTCGGGCGGCGCTCCTGCCGGGTCATTGAAATAGCGGAAGAAGTCGGTGTCGGGACTCAGGATCATCGTCGACCCGCCCGATCCGAAGGCCTTCTTGTAGGCCTCCATACGCCGATAGAAACCGTAGAAGTCCCGGTCCCGGCTGAACGCCTTGGCGTAGATTTCGGTAGCCTCGGCGTCGGCACTGCCCATCGTCACCTGGGCCTTCAGTCCGGCATCGGCCTTGAAGACCGCGACTTCGCGGTCCGCGGTGGCGGTGATGCGGGCCTTTTCCTCGTCGCCTTCGGCGCGGAGCTGGCCGGCCTCGCGCTCACGGTCGGTCTTCATGCGATTGAAAACCGATTGCGAGTTAGCCTGCGGCAGGTCAGCGCGCTTGATCCGGACGTCAACCACTTCGACCCCCAGTTCCATGGTCTTGGCATTCACCCGCTTGGTGATGTCGTCCATCAGGGCGGCGCGCTGGTCGGTCAACACAGCGTGCAACGGCACCGAACTCAGAACGCCGCGGATTTCGGAATTGATCAGGGAATCCAGCAGGCCGCGCAGTGCCGGCTCGCCGCCCGGAACGGTCTCGGCGAACAGTTTGGCGGCAACGATCTTGAACCGCGCGTAGGCGTCAACCACCAGGCGCTTCTGGTCACCGGCGATGATCTCGAACTCCGCGGCTTCGAAATCGAGCAGGCGGCGGTCGATCTTCTGGACGTCCTGCACGAGAGGGATCTTGGCGTACAGGCCGGGCGCGGTCTTGGGCTCCCCGACAATGGCGCCGAACTGGCGGACCAGCACCTGAATGGTCGGATTGACCGTATAAAAGGTTTGCGTGACCAGGAAGGCGGCAACCGCCAGGACGATCACGAGCACAATCGAACGGTTGCTCATCGCGTGGCTCCCTGGGCAGGCTGGGTCTGGCGGGGTGGTTGGGTCACGCCCTGGGTCTGCTTCGAATTCAGTTCCGGCAGCGGCAGGTAGGGCAACACGCCGCCCGTACCGGTCGCGTTCTTGTCGACCAGCACCTTGTTCACGTTGCGCAGCACCTCTTCCATCGTGTCGAGGTAGAGTCGCTCCGTCGTGATGTCCTTGGCCTTGGCGTACTGGTCATAGACCTGGGTGAAGCGCTGCGCATCACCGCTGGCGCGGGCGACGATCTCGGCCTTGTAGGCCTCGCCGCGCTGGATGATCGACTCGGCCTCGCCCTTGGCCCTCGGCAACACCTGGTTGCGATAGGTGTTGGCCTCGTTGATGCTCTTTTCCTTGTCGGCGCGTGCCGCCTGAACGTCGCGGAAGGCGGCGATCACCTCCTGCGGCGGATCGACCCGCAGCAGCTGGATTTGCGATACGCGGACTCCCAGGCCGTATTCATCGAGCATGCGCTGCAACAGGTCCTTGGAATCCTGCTCGATGCGGCTGCGACCCTCGGTCTGGGCAAACTGCAGGTTCGACTTGCCGATGATCTCACGCATTGCCGCCTCAGCGCCGTCACGCACGTTCTGTTCCTGGTTGCGGACGTCGAACGCGTACTTGAAAACATCCTTGATCTGCCACAACACGGCATACTCGATGTCGACGATGTTCTCGTCGCCGGTCAGCATCAGGTTCTCGGTCGCGGTCGGGCGGGCACCACGTGCATAAGGCGATGTTTCGTTCTGACCGGCCCGTCCACCGAGCACGATACGGCGCTGGTTCTGGACGTCGACAACTTCCACTTTGCCGATCGGGCTGGGCAAATTGTAGTGCAGTCCGGGCTCGACCGGCTTGCCGTAGGGCTTGCCGAAGACGAGCTGGATCGCCTGCTGGTTGGGCTGAACCCGGAAGAAGCCGGTAACCAGCCAGATCACCAGGGCCGCGAGCACGACCAGGATGATGCCCTTGTAGGAATTGAAGCCGCCCGGAATGAGATTCTTGAGCCGTTCCTGGCCCTTGCGAATGACGTCTTCCATATCGGGTGGACGACGCGATCCGAACGGCCCACCGCCGCCGCCGCGATTGCCGCCGCCGCCGCCGCCCCATGGACCGCCACCGCCACCGCCACTGCCGCCACCACTGCCGCCACCACTGCCCCACGGGCCGCCGCTGTTGTTATTCCATGCCATCGTTCACCTCAGGGTCCCGCGCCGGGCCGGCACGACGCATTGTCGCTTTTGATTTCGTGTAGCACTGCATATATGTGACGGCAGCAACATCATCAATCAAGCGGCGACACGAAATTGCCACGAAGCAAAAGCGAGTAATCATGGCCGAATTGACGGAATCCGCCATTCGCAAGGTTCTCGAGACTGTCACCGACCCTGCGACCGGCGGCAATGTGGTGGCATCGGGCCTGCTCGGCGGGATCGCAATTCGCGGCGGTCATGTCGCCATCACGCTCGACGTCGATCCGGCCCGCGGCACCGCCTTGGAACCATTGCGACAGGCCTGCGAGCAGGCGGTCCGTGCCATGTCGGGCGTGCTTTCGGCAACAGCCGTCATGACGGCCGAACGTGCCGCGGCACCACCGCCTGCCCCTGCCGGCCACGCTCACGGGCACAATCATGGCCCTGGAGCCAAGACGACCGGTGGCGGCGGGCGTATCGACGTGCAAGGCGTCAAGCACATCATTGCAGTTGCCTCGGGCAAGGGCGGCGTTGGCAAGTCGACCACCGCGGTCAATCTGGCGTTGGGCCTCGCGGCCAACGGCATCGCGACCGGTCTGCTCGACGCCGACATCTACGGCCCGTCGATGCCGCGCATGCTCGGGGTGACCGAAAAGCCCGAGTCGGCCGACGGCAAACAGCTCAAGCCGATCGAGCGCTATGGGCTGCGCACCATGTCGATCGGCTACATCGTCAACGAGGACACGCCGATGATCTGGCGCGGACCGATGGTGTCGAGCGCACTCGAGCAGATGCTGCGCGACGTGCAGTGGGGCGAACTCGACGTCCTGGTGGTCGACATGCCGCCGGGCACCGGCGACGCCCAGCTCACCCTGGCCCAGCGCGTGGCGCTTGCCGGAGCGGTGATCGTCTCGACGCCGCAGGACATCGCGCTGGTCGATGCCCGCAAGGGCCTCAACATGTTTCGCAAAGTCGCAGTGCCGGTGCTCGGCATCGTCGAGAACATGAGCTATTTCCTCTGCCCCAAGTGCGGCGAACGCGCCGAGATCTTCGGCCATGGCGGGGCGCGCGAGGAGGCCGAGAAGCTCGGCGTGCCGTTCCTGGGCGAGGTGCCGCTGCATCTCGACATCCGCACGACCTCGGACAGCGGTCATCCGATCGTCGTCGCCCACCCCGACAGCCCTCACTCCCAGGTCTACAAGAACATCGCCGGCCGGGTCTGGAAGCAGCTCTCGGCCAACCAGCGCGGCGCGCGCAAGGCACCGACCATCGTGGTCCGTTAACCGCGCTTTTTGCGTCCGGAGGCGCGCCGCTTCGGTTGCCACTTGCCGATCATGCCGTGCACGCCGATCATCGATCCCGCGACGAGTTCCAACGCGAGAAAACGGCGCTCCTCGACCCAGCCGGGAAGCTGGATGTTCAGTGCGAGATCGCGGCGGAAGCCGAACTGGTTGTAATATTCGGGATCGCCCACCAGGATGATCCGGCTGTGGCCCAGCATGCGCGACTGCGCCATCGAGTGCCACATCAGCGCCTTGCCGTAGCCCAGGCCGCGCAGTTCCGGCGAGATCGCGAGCGGCCCGAGCAGGATCGCCGGCCATCGTTCGTTGATAGTGATCGGCCAATTGCGGATCGACGCCACCATGCGGCCCTTCTGGTCGATGGCGACGAAGCAGAGCTCGCGGATCGGCCTCACCTCCTCGCGCAGGCGATAGACGGTCTTGTTCTGGCGGTCGGGCCCGAAGGCGGCCTCGTTCATGTCCTCGATGGCTTCGTCATCGCGCAGCCGCTCGCGCATCAGCTTGAGACGTCCCGGGCTCTTCTGCATGGCCGCGGTTATGACAGCGAGCGCCCCCGAGCTCAACGCCCTCTGCGCCGCTGGTCTCTGCGACGACGTTCGTGCAAACTTGCCCCGGTTCGATCCGGGGTTTCGATGATCGTCGAGGAAATCCGCAAAGTACTGGAAGCAAAAGCCGACGCCCTGCGGCGCCGGTCCGCCGAAGACATGGAGGCGCTGCTCCATCCCGACTTCGTCTACGTCAATGCCGGTGGCATAAAACT
>CALFRN010000279.1 GCA_937919085.1 uncultured Reyranella sp. | reverse complement strand
CTCGTGTTCGACGAGCTCGCGGCGGACCAGGACCCCGAATTCAGGCAGTTTCTCTACGAGGAGCTGCTGCCGCGGCTCCGGTCGCAAGGCACTACCGTGATCGCGGCGACGCATGACGACCGGTACTTCCACGTCGCCGACAAGGTCATCAAGATGGAATACGGAAAGGCAACGTATGTTCGGCCGTAACTCCGGGCCCGATCCCGACGACGTGATCGAGGATGACGACCTCGAGTACGAGGAAGACAGCTCATGGCTGCCCGACTGGCTTCGCCGCTGGCTGAAGCGCTCGGGCATCTACCTCATCATCGGCGTGCTTCTGCTCGGGTTCCTGGCGGTGACGCTCTCGAGCCGCGTCTTTTACCAGATCAAGACCGGCGAGCGGGGCGTCCGCTGGTCGCTGTTCGGCGGTGGCACGGTGCTCGACCGCGATTATCCCGAAGGCCTGCGGATCGTCTCGCCGTGGGACGTCCTCTATATCTACGACGTGCGCGTGCAGGAAGTGAACGACACGGTGGTCGTGCTGTCGTCAAACGGCCTGCCGGTGACGGTCACCTACTCGGTGCGCTACCGGCCCGACCTGCAGAAGCTGCCGTACCTGCACCAGACCTACGGCCCCACCTTCGTCGACACGCTGCTCAAGCCGGAAATCGTCAGCGCGCTCCGCGAGGTGCTGGGCAACTACCGGCCCGAAGAGATCTATTCACGAAGCGAGCAGGGCCTGATTGACGAGATCTACCAGTCGCTGGCGGCGCAGGTCACCAATCGATACGTGATCATCCAGACGGTGATCATCAAGGAGCTGCGGCTGACGCCGGAGCTCGAGGGCGCGATCAACCAGAAGCTGGTCGATGAGCAGAATGCCCTGGCCTACGAGTTCCGCCTCAACCGCGAACGCAGCGAGGCGCAGCGCAAGGAGATCGAGGCGGGCGGCATCAGGCAATTCGAGACGACGGCCGGCATCTCGATTCTGAAATGGCGGGGCATCGAAGCGACCCAAGAGCTCGCCAAGTCGCCCAACGCGAAGATCGTCATCATCGGTCCCGGCGAGAACCAGCTGCCCGTGCTCCTGAACGGTCCGTAGAAAGAAGACTCCGATGCCAACTTCAGTCTTGCTTCAGATCGTCGTCCTCTACCTGCTCCTGTGCCTGGTCGTGGGCTTTCTTGGCCGGCGCCGGCGGATCGGGTTCTGGGGCTTCGTCTTCCTCTCGGTGATGTTGACGCCGCTGGTGACCAGCCTGTTCATCTTCTTTGCCGCCCCGGTGAAGCGCCGGCGCGTTGCCACGAAACGCGCGTGAAGCCGGTTTCGGGGTCCGGAGATTCGCAGACCGGGCCCTCGACGATCAAGCGGGCACTCGCCGCGATCGACCGGCTGCAGGGGCGGCTCGATGCGGCGGAGCGCGCCGCCACGGAGCCAATCGCCATCGTCGGGCTCGGGTGCCGTCTGCCCGGGGGCGTCGATTCTCCGGATCGCTACTGGCAGCTCCTCGCCGGCGGCGTCGATGCGGTGACGGAAGTGCCGCGCGAGCGCTGGGACATCGAGCGCTACTACGACCCCGATCCGGATGCGCCGGGAAAGATCTACGCGCGGCATGGCGGATTCATCCGCGACGTCGGCGCGTTCGACTCGTGGTTCTTCCGCATCTCGCCGCGTGAAGCGCAGAGCCTCGATCCGCAGCAGCGGCTGCTGCTCGAAGTGGCCTGGGAGGCGCTCGAAGACGCGGGGATCGCCGCCGACACCTTGAGCGGCACGCCGACCGGCGTGTTCGTGGGCGTGACGACCAACGACTACGCGCAGCTGCTGATGCGCGATGACCACGGCCGCAGCCTCGACGCGTTCTTCTTCACCGGCAACCCCACCAACGCCGCCGCCGGACGCCTCGCCTACAGCTTTGGCTTCCAGGGACCCGCGCTCGCCATCGACACCGCCTGTTCCTCGTCACTCGTGTCGGTGCACCAGGCGTGCGCCAGCCTGCGCAGCGGCGAATGCCGAACCGCGCTCGCCGGCGGCGTCAACCTGGTGCTGATTCCCGAAAACACGGTCGCGGTGTGCAAGACGCGCGCGCTGTCGCCCGAGGGGCGATGCCGCACGTTCGACCGCGGCGCGAATGGATTCGTGCGCAGCGAAGGCTGCGGGCTGGTCGTGCTCAAGCGGCTCTCCGACGCGATTGCGGACGGCGATCCGATCCGCGCGGTGATTCGCGGATCGGCGGTCAACCAGGACGGCGCGAGCAGCGGCTTCACGGTGCCGAACGGCGCGGCCCAGCAGGCGGTGATCCGGAAGGCGCTCGGGACGATTGCGCCGGGCGATATCGACTACCTCGAAGCGCACGGCACCGGGACGCCGCTCGGCGATCCGATCGAAGTGAGCGCGGCATCCGCCGTCCTCGGACAGGACCGCGACGCGTCGCACCCGCTCTATATCGGATCGGTGAAGACCAATATCGGCCACTGCGAAGCGGCCGCGGGCATCGCCGCGCTGATCAAGACGGTGTTGGCGCTCGAGCACGGAGAGATTCCGCCGCACCTGCACTTCCATGATCCCAACCCGCTGATTCCGTGGGATGCACTGCCGGTACGCGTGCCCCAGGCACGCACGCCGTGGCCGAAGACGGCCCGGCCGCGCCTGGCCGGGGTGAGCGCGTTCGGCGCGAGCGGCACCAACGCGCATGTCGTGCTCGAACAGGCGCCGGTGGCGACGCCGCCGGCACAGGGCGCGGAGCGCACGCGCCACATCCTGGTGCTCTCTGCCAAGCGGCGTGACGCGCTTCAACGGCTGATCGCCGGCTACCGCGATCGGCTCGCGTCAGATCCGAACGTCAACTTTGCCGATGTCTGCTACTCGGCCGCGACGGGCCGCGCGCATCATCGCCATCGTGTCGCGGTCGTCGCCGCCTCGGCCGCGGAAGCGGTCGCGAAGCTCGACGCCCTCGCCGCCTCGCTTGCCAACGATGCGCCCGCGGCAGACGAGGCGCCACCGCGGACGCCGCGGGTCGCATTTCTCTTCACGGGACAGGGATCGCAGTACCGTGGCATGGGGCGCACGCTCTACGAGACGCAGCCGGCATTCACAGCGGCGATCGATCGCTGCTCGGAGATTCTGGAAAGCCGGGTCCGACAGGACCCGGCCCAGATGGCGCTGCCGGATCTCTTGTTTGGCGCCGATGGCCGGCTGGACGACACGAGGAATACGCAGCCGGCGATCTTTGCGCTGGAATACGCGCTGGCCACGATGCTCGAATCGTGGGGCATCCGTCCCGCTGTCGTCGTCGGCCACAGCGTTGGCGAATTCGCGGCGGCGTGCGTCGCCGGCGTCCTGTCGCTCGAGGATGCCCTGACACTTGTCGCCGAGCGCGGAAGGCTGATGGGGAGCCTTCCGCCCGGCGGCGCGATGACCGCGGTGGCCGCTGACGAAACCCGCGTGCGCGCGGCCCTCGCGGGCTTCGACGCCGAGCTGTCGATCGCCGCGATCAACGCGCCGCGCAGCGTCGTCATCTCGGGTGCGAGAACCGCCATCGACGCGGTGGTCACGCGGCTCGAGGCCGAAGGCGTCCGCACGGCGCCGCTGACGGTGTCGCACGCGTTTCATTCGCCGCTGATGGATCCGGTCCTCGATCAGTTCGAGGCCGCCGCTCGCGGCAAGACCTACTCGACTCCGGTTATTCCCTGGATCTCGAACGTGACGGGCCAGGCGATGGCGACGCCGCCTGACGCGGCCTACTGGCGGGGTCACTGCCGCGAGGCCGTCCGCTTTGCCGATGGTGTCACGGCGATCGTCGATCGCGGCTGTGACATCCTCGTCGAGATCGGCCCCGCGCCGACGCTCGTGCGCCTGGCCGCCCGGTGCCGGCCCGACGCCGGCCTGACGGGGTTGGCATCGCTGTCGCCCGGTGAAGACGACTGGCAGGTGCTCCTCGACATGCTGGCCGCGCTCTACACGCGCGGCCTCAATCCGGATTGGCGTGCCTTCGATCGCGCGTACGCCCGGCGCCGGGTGGCGCTGCCAACCTATCCCTTCCAGCGCAAGCATTTCTGGATACCGACGAAAGACGCGGCCATGCAGAACACCCAGACGCCCGCACCCACCATCGCCGCCGCGCCGGCACGACGCGCCGAGGTGCTCGCCGTGCTGCGGAAGTACATCGCGGAGCTGCTGCAGGCGCCCGAGTCGGAGATCAACATCCACCTGCCGTTCCTGGAGATGGGCGCCGACTCGCTGGTGATGGTCGATGCGATAGGCCTGGTCGAGAAGGAGTTCGGACTCAAGCTGGCGATTCGCCGCTTCTTCGAAGACCTGTCGACGATCGACGCGCTCGCCGGCTTCATCGACGCGGCATTGCCAGCCGAAACCGCCACGCAGGCGATTGCGGTCGCCGCTCCCGTCGCCGCCGTCCAGCCGCACGCGCCGGTGATGCCGCTGGCCGGCGACGCGCACGCCGCCGGGTCGACGCCATTCGAGCGGATCCTCGTCGAGCAGACGCGGATGATGACGCAGTTCATGGCGCAGCAGGCCGAGATCATGCGCCTCGCGCTCGGTGGTGCGATGCCGGCTGCGAGTCCGAACGCACCTGCCTTGCAGGAGCCACCGCGGCCGAAGGCTGCCGCGCCGCAACCATCCGCTGGTCCTGTCGCGCCGCCGATGCCGTGGGGCAACCCGGCCGAGATCCGCGCCCGCGGTCTCACCCCGCAGCAACATCAGCATCTCGAAGCACTGATCGCGCGATACACGGCGCGAACGCGCCAATCAAAGGAACGCACGCAGCAGTACCGGTCGGTGCTCGCCGACAGCCGTGCGACGGTTGGTTTCCGGCTTTCGACGAAGGAGATGCTCTACCCGATCTGGGGCGCGCGGTCCGCCGGATCGCGCTCATGGGACGTTGATGACAACGAGTACATCGACTTCACGATGGGCTTCGGCGTGCATCTCTTCGGGCACAAGCCGGACTTCATCCAGGAGGCGCTGCGCGAAGACCTCGAAAACGCCGTCGAGCTCGGCGCGCGCTCGCCGCTGGTCGGCGAAGTCGCCGCGCTCTTCACCGAGCTGACCGGCCTCGACCGCGTCGCCTTCTGCAACTCGGGCACCGAAGCCGTCATGGCGGCCGTGCGGCTCGCACGCGCGGTCACCGGTCGCGACACCATCGCGATCTTCACCAACGCCTATCACGGCCACGCCGACACGACGCTCGCGCGCGCGCAAAACAGCGGCGGACAGCTGATCACCGTGCCGATGGCGCCCGGCGTGCCGGCCGGCATCGCCACCGACATCCTCGTGCTCGACTACGGCACCGACGAGGCGCTCGAGATCATCCGCAAGCGCGGACACCAGCTCGCGGCGGTCATGGTGGAGCCGGTGCAGAGCCGGCATCTCAAGCAGCAGCCGCGGGCATTCCTCCAGGAGCTGCGCGCCATCACCCGCGAAACCGGTACCGCGCTGATCTTCGACGAGATGATCACCGGCTTCCGCGTCGACCCCGGCGGCTCGCAGGCCTACTTCGGCGTGCAGGCCGACCTCGCCACCTACGGAAAGATCGTCGGCGGCGGCATGCCGATCGGACTGGTCGCCGGCTCGTCGGCCTTCATGGACGGCATCGACGGCGGCATGTGGCAGTACGGCGACGGATCGTTTCCAGCGGCCGACCGCACCGCGTTCGGCGGCACCTTCTGTCAGCACCCGCTGTCGATGTCCGCGGCGCGCGCCGTGCTGCGCCACCTGAAGGAACAGGGCCCGGCGCTGCAGCACCGCCTGAACGAACGCACCAACCGGATGGTGAGCGGGCTGAACGACTACTTCAAGGCGGAAGACGTGCCGATCGAGGCGACGAACTTCTCGTCGCTCTTCCGCTTCGAGTTCTCGAGCAACCTCGACCTGCTCTTCTACCACATGCTCGAAAAGGGCATTTACATCTGGGAGTGGCGCAGCTGCTTCCTCTCGACCGCGCATTCCGACGAAGACATCCAGCGCTTTGTCGACGTCGTCCAGGAGAGCGTCGAAGACCTGCG
>CALFRN010000278.1 GCA_937919085.1 uncultured Reyranella sp. | reverse complement strand
CCCCTCACCTGGCCTCTCCCCCTGACGGGCAGGGGGAGAGGACTATGAAGGACGATAACCTCAGGCAGCTATGAACTGGTTCCACTTCTGGACCATGTACCGGTCCTCATCCATGACGGCGTTCCAGCAGGCCACGGAGCCCATGCGTTCGTAGAACGAACCGCCGTCGCGCACCGCGCCCGCCTTCTCGACCACGACGCCCTGCGGGTTCTTGATGTCGCCCTTGGCGGGCTTGCCTTCCATCCAGAAGCCCCATTCGTCGGCCGTCATGTTGGCCTTGGCCGTGTCGAGCACGGCCGAGTAATAGCCCTGGCGATTGAGGAAGGCGCCGACCCAGCCCGAGAGATACCAGTTGATGTAGTCGTAGGCCGCATCGAGCTGGGCGCCCTTCAGGTGCTTGGCGAGCGAGAGGCCGCCGCCCCAGGCACGATAGCCTTCCTTGAGCGGCTGGTAGACGCACGGCACGCCCTTGGCGCGCACCGCCGAGACCGCCGGCGACCACATCGACTGGATCACGACCTCGCCCGAGGTCATGAGGTTCACCGACTCGTCGAAGGTCTTCCAGAAGGCGCGGAACTGGCCTTCCTTCTTGGTCTTGATCAGGAAATCGATGGTCTTGTCGATCTCCGCCCTGGTCATGTTGCCCTTGTCGCCGTACTTCACGATGCCGGCCGATTCGCAGATCATCGCGGCATCCATGATGCCGATCGAGGGAATGTTCAGGATCGAGGTCTTGCCCTTGAACCTGGGGTCGAGGATGTCCTTCCAGTTCTCGATCTTGCGGCCGACCAGGTCGGGGCGGATGCCCAGGGTGTCGGCGTTGTAGATCGTCGGGATCATGGTGAACCAGCCGGTCTGTCCCTTGGCGAACTTGGTCGAGCCCGGGCCCTCGACGAAGCTCACGGTGTTCGGCGCCGTGCCCTGGGCGATGACACTGTCCGGCTTCAGCTTGCCGGTGGTGAAGATCGGCACGATCTGGTCGAAATACTTGATCTTCTTGACGTCCATCGCCTGCAGCGTGTTCGCCGGAAAAACCTTCTTGCACATCCAGTATTCGATATCGCCGATGTCGAACGAGTTCGGCTGTGTCACCACGCGCTGAACGACCGCATCGGAATCGAGCGCCGTCATCTGCAATGTGATGCCGAGGTCGGCTTTGCACTTTTCGGCGATCTCGTTGATGTTCGAAACACCCGTGCCGCACTGGCGCAGCACGATGTTCTTGTTGTTCTGCGCCCAGATCACCGGGAAGCCGGTGATCGCGCCGCTGCCCATCGCCGCGCCGGCGACGCCGGCGGCACCCTTCAGCATCCTGCGGCGGCCGATGCCGCCATTCAACTTGCGAGCCATCTCGTCTTCCTCCTTCAGTCAGCGACGGCGCGAGGCCGCCTCCCCTCAATGCCCGAGGACATGAACGTCCTCCGGCTTCCACGACAGGATCACCGGCTGGCCGGGGGCCACGGGCGCCGCATCGAAGCGCGCCTCGGACACGACCGCCGACAAGGTCTCCAGTCCGGAGACGTCGACGCCGACCTGCACGGTCGAGCCCAGGTATTCGACCGATCGCGCCACCCCGGACAGAGACGTCGCCCCCGCCTCGGCCGTTCCGCCGGCCTGCACCGTCATGCGGTCGGCACGAATGGCGACCAGCGGCGCGTTGCCTTTGGCGCGGGCCACGGCCGCCGGAATGACGTTGTGACCGCCAATGAACTTCGCCACGAACGAAGACGCCGGCCGGTTGAAAACCTCGCGCGCGGTGCCGGCCTGCTCGATCCTGCCGCGGTTCATCACCACGACCAGGTCGGCCAGCGCCATCGCCTCGTCCTGGCTGTGCGTGACATGAATGAAACTGATGCCGAGGCGGGTCTGCAGGGTTTTCAGTTCCTCGCGCATTTTTATGCGCAGGAAGGGATCGAGCGCCGACAGCGGCTCGTCCAGCAACAGGACCTGCGGGTCGGTGATGAGGGCGCGCGCCAGCGCCACGCGTTGCTGCTGTCCACCCGACAGTTGGGCCGGCAGGCGATTGGCGTAAGGCTCCATCTGGACGCGTCCCAGCACCTCGCGGGCGCGCAGCCGCCGGGTGTCCTTGTCGACACCGCGCATTTTCAGGCTGAAAGCCACGTTGTCGGTGCAGTCGAGATGCGGAAACAGGGCATAACTCTGGAACATCATCGCCGTGCCGCGCGCCGCCGGCGGCAAACGGCTGATATTTTCGCGGCCCAGGATGACGTCGCCTTCGCTCGCCTCCTCGTGGCCCGCCATCATGCGCAGCGTCGTGGTCTTGCCGCAGCCGGAAGGCCCCAGCAGGCAACAGTAGGTGCCGGCCGGAATGCGCAGGTTGATGCCGTCGACCGCGACGGCCTCGCCATAGCGTTTGCTCAGAGCAACGAGCTCGATATCTGGCTGTGTCGCCATGATCGATACGGTAGCAAGCCGCGTGCCAGTGCCGCGAGGGCCCTGGGGAAAAAATCCCTGGTCATTGGCGCAACTCTTGCTGACCCTTGACCACGTATCCGGGGAGCGAAGTGCATGCGATTGATCGGGGTCGATGTCGGTGGGACGTTCACCGATCTGGTCTATGCCGACACCGAGGCGGGCCGGACCGCCGTCCACAAGATTTCGACCACCCCGGACGATCCCTCGCGCGGCGTCGTGCAGGGACTGATGGCGCTCTGCGACAAGTACGGGGTCGCGCGCGAGACGATCGACACCGTGTTCCACGGCACGACCATCGCGACCAATGCCATTCTCGAACACGACGGTGCCGTCACCGGCATGATCACTTCGGCCGGCTACCGCGATATCCTGCACATCGGACGGCACCAGCGACCGCAGCACTACTCGATCATGCAGGACATCCCGTGGCAGGACCGTCCACTGGTGAAGCGCCGCCATCGCAAGACGGTGACCGAGCGGCTGGTGCCGCCCAGGGGCGAGGTGCTGGAGGCGCTCGACGAGGAAGGCGTGCGCCAGGCGGTGCGCCAGCTGAAGGAAGCCGGCGTGGAAGCCATCGCCATCTGCTTTCTCTTCTCCTACCTCGATCCCGCGCACGAGGCCCGCGCCATGGCCATCGTCGGCGAAGAATATCCCGCCTGTTTCGCCACCACCTCGTCATCGGTGTCGCCGCAGTTCCGCGAGTTCGAACGCTTCACCACGACGGCGATGAACGCCTTTGTGGGTCCGAAGGTGCGCAACTACGTGACGCGGCTCGAACACGAGATCGAGGCCTCGGGCTTCAGGGCCGATCTCCGCATCATGGCGTCGAACGGCGGCGTGGCGACCCCCGCCATGGTCGCCGAGCGGCCGGTGCTCACCCTGCTTTCCGGCCCCGCCGCCGGCGTGATCGGCGGCGACTGGGCGGGCGCCCTGTCGCAGAAGCGCAACCTCATCACCTTCGACGTCGGCGGCACCTCGGCCGATATCGGAATCGTGACCGACGGCGGCTTCGGCGAGGCGACGGCCCGCGACACCTGGATCGCCGGCTTTCCGGTCATGGTGCCGATGATCGACGTCCACACCATCGGTGCCGGCGGCGGCTCGATCGCCTTCGTCGACCAGGCCGGCGCCTTCAAGGTCGGCCCGCGCTCGGCGGGCGCCGTGCCGGGGCCGGCCGCCTATGGCAAGGGTGGCCAGCGCGCCACCGTGACCGACGCCAATGTCGTGCTGGGCCGTCTCGACGGCGGCAATTTCCTCGGCGGCTCGATGTCGCTCGACGAGGTTGCCGCCCGCCGCGTCATCGGCGAACTGGCGCGCGAACTTGCCCTCTCCGATCGCGAGGCGGCCGAAGGCGTCATCACCCTGATCAACGCCAACATGGCCAATGCCATCCGGTCGAGAACCGTCCAGAAGGGCATCGACCCGCGCCACTACACCCTGGTGGCTTTCGGCGGCGCCGGCCCCCTGCATGGCGCCGAAGTCGCCGACATGCTGGGCGTCACCGAAGTGATCGTCCCGCCGCATCCCGGCATCACCTCGGCCGTCGGACTCTTGATCAGCGACCTGCGCTACGATGCCATCCGGACCTCCTTCCAGGTGTCGGGCGCCGTCGATCTCGCGCGCGTCAATTCGGACTTCGCGGCGATGGCCGGCGAACTCGAAGGCCGCTTCACCGCCGACGGCGTCGACCTCGCCAGGGTCACCTTCGAGCGCCGCGGCGACCTGCGCTATGTCGGCCAGGGCTATGAGCTTCGCGTGCCCTTCCCCGACGGGCCGCTCGACGCCGCCGCGATGGCCAGGGCTTTCGCCGCCTTTCACGAGGTCCACAAGCGCGAGTACGGCCACCACTTCGCCGGGTCCGCCATCGAGATCGTGAACCTGCGGCTGATCGGTGCCGCCTCGGCGGAGAAGATCGCGCGCCCCGCGCCGGCCGCGGGCACGTCGTCCGCCGCGGCCAGGCTCAAGAGCGGCGTCGGTACTTTCCGGGTCGCGGGCAGGCTCTCCGACTATCCCACCGATTTCTACCTGCGCGACAGGCTGCCGATCGGCGCGCGCATCGCCGGGCCCGCCATCATCCTGCAGATGGATTCGACCACGGTCGTGCCGCCGCACTACACGGTCGAAGCCGACGCCGCCGGCAACCTGATCCTGCGGAAGTCCGATGTTTAGAGTCTTGCCCTTGACCCCTCCGCCCCCTGCGGGGGCACCTCCCCCCGCTACGCGCGGGGAGGAAATGAATCTTTCTCCTCCCCACGTCTTGCGTGGGGAGGTGGCCGAAGGCCGGAGGGGTCAAAGGCCCCAAGGAGAAACATCATGACCACCGCCGTGCCGCCGCACTACACGGTCGAAGCCGACGCCGCCGGCAACCTGATCCTGCGG
>CALFRN010000277.1 GCA_937919085.1 uncultured Reyranella sp. | reverse complement strand
CTAGGATTTCATCCCGGTGATCGACGCCGACATGGCGCGCGGGTCGCGCCTCGGCCAGCGGCCCGCTTCGACCTGGCCGATGAAGTCACCGACGATGCGGTTGAAAAGATCTGGGTCCTCGAGATTGATGGTGTGGCCGCAGTTCGGCATCACCGCCAGCGCCGCGCTCGCGATCTCGCGCTTCATCAGCAGCGACGGCGCCAGGCACGGCCAGTCCTCGTCGCCGGTCAGGATCAGCGTCGGCACCGAAAGCGCGCGCATCTCGTCCAGAAGGTCGTAGAGCGAGGGACGCCGGCCCTGCACGCCGGTCTGGGTATTGGCCGAACCCAGCGCCGAATGTTCGGCCAGCTCCTTCCTGAACTGGGCGAAACCGCGCGGGTCCTTGTTCTCGAACTGCACGCGGGTGGGGCCGTAGGCATATTTTTCCGCGAATGCCGCCATGCCTTCGCCGGTCAGGGTCTTGGCCACCGTCTCGACCTCGCCGCGGAACCTGTCCTGCTGCCCCTTCTCCGCGCCATAGCCGACGCCGGCCACGACCAGCGACAAGGCGCGCGCCGGATGGCGGAAGCCGAAATGGAGCGTGGCGAAACCTCCCATGGAAAGCCCGACGACATGTGCCTTGTCGATCCCGAGATGATCCATGACCGCCGCGATATCGTCGGTGGCGCGTTGCTGGCTGTAGCTTGCGGGGTCCGGCGGCACATCGGACGGCGGATAGCCCCGCGCGCCGTAGGTCACGGCACGATAGCGCTGGCCGAAGTGGCGCATCTGGGCTTCCCACGAGCGGTGGTCGGCGGCGAATTCGTGGACGAAGACCACGGGCGCGCCGGCGCCGGTCTCCTCGACATACAATCTCACGCCGTCGTCTGTGGTCGCGTATGGCATCGTTTTCCTCCGGGTCCGCCCCGACAATAGCTCATGTGGCGGCTGCCTGCGGTGGTGATAGGCTCGACCCATGAGCGAAATTGGAACCGGCCTGCAAAACGCTACGGGCATCCGCAATGCGGTCGGCCGCGCGGGCTATGCCTTCGTCGAAGCCTCGGACATGCGCGCGGCCCTCGGCCGCTTCGGCGCCCTGGCCGACTGGCCGGAATTCGCCGCGAGTTGGGACGGCCTCGAGGTCGACACCTACATGGCCGACGGCGGGCGCTACCGCCGCCGCCGCTTCGCCGTCTACGACGCGCCCCGGCAAGGCCCGATCGTGCGCGGCGCCCACCAGCCGCACTACCAGACACTGGACTACAACAACCTGAACGGCGGCATCGAGCGCTGGTTCAAGCCCGTCGTGCCCGAGATCGGCGACGGCGCGTCGATGCGCACCATCCTCGACTACTGCCGCGCCCTCTTCAGCAAGCTCGCCCCCGACACCGCGCGCTGGCACGCGGAAATACACCAATTCCGTATCGAAGCCCGCCCCGGTGAACACGGCAAGCCGACGCCCGAGGGCCTGCACCGCGACGGTGTCGACTATGTGCTGGTGCTGCTGGTCAACCGCCGCAACATCATGAGCGGCACCACCACGGTGCACGACCTCGACCGGCGCGAACTGGGCAGCTTCACGCTCACCGACCCGCTCGACGCCGCCCTGGTCGACGACCGGCGCTGCTTCCATGGCGTCACGCCGGTCGAGCCCGAGAATCCCGCGCAGCCCGCCTATCGCGACGTGCTGGTGGTAACGTTCAGGAGGAAGTGATCATCCCCCGATCGTCACGCCGGCGTCGGCGATGAGGGTCTGGCCGGTGATGAAGGAACCGCCCTTGCCGGCCAGCAGGACGGCCAGCCCCGCGATATCGTCGGGTTCGCCGATGCGGCGCAGCGGCGCGCTCTGGAGGCGCTTTTCGAGATACTTGGGATCGTCCCACAGCGCCTTGGCGAAGTCGGTACGCACCAGGCCGGGCGCGATCGTGTTCACCCGGATGTTGTCGGGCCCGTACTCGGCCGCGAGGTTGCGCGCGAGCTGCATGTCGGCCGCCTTGGAGATGCAGTAGGCGCCGATCACCGTGCTGGCGCGCACGCCGCCAATCGACGACACGATGATGATCGAGCCGTCCTTCTTGGCCCGCATGTCGGGCAGGCAGAGATTGACCATCCACATGTTGGACAGGATGTTGTTGTGCATCACCTTCATGAAGACGTCGTCGGGCAGCTTCTCGTTCGGCCCGTAGTAGGGATTGGACGCGGCGTTGCACACCAGCACGTCGATCGGTCCGAGCTGCTTCTGCGTCTCGGCGATCAGCCGCTCGACCTGCGCCTTGTCGGAGATGTTGCAGGGAATGACCGTGGCGTGGCCGCCGGCCTTGCGGATCTCGGCCGCCGCCTCCTCGCAGGCCGGCGCCTTGCGCGACGACACCACGACCTTGGCGCCCGACAGCGCCAGATGCATGGCGATCGACTTGCCGATGCCCTTGCTCGAGCCGGTGACGACGGCGACCTTGCCGGTGAGATCGAAAAGCGGCGATGCCATGTGCGTTCCTCCAGATGGGTTGGCTCGACAGTTAGCAAATTAGCAGGTGCGACGTGTCCGAAATCCAATCGGCCAGTTACCGGTGAACCGGTTTGCGGAATGAAGGGGTTTCGGTGACGGCGCCCTATTGGGTCTCCACTTTCTCGGCGATGAAGTCCCGCGCGAGTTCAGCACAGCGCCGGCCATGGCTGAGCGGCAGGCCGTGGCGGGCGGAGTCGAAGCGGTGGATGAGGGAGCCGCGAACCGCGGCGTGCATGGCTTCGAAGGTTTCGGCTGGGATGAACGGGCTTTGTTGCGGCGCCAGGATCAACAGCGGCGGGCGAAGCCCGGCCAGCCGTGGCGACAGGTCGACCCCGAGCAGAAGCTCGCCAAGCGCCACGATCGCCGCCGCATCGCTCCGCCTCTGCGTCGCGTCGAACCACTGCCTCACTTCTGCCGATACCGCGGCGTCGGCGAAGCGCTGGTCGAGCATCTCATCGGCCCAGCGATCCAGGCCCTTGTCGGCCATCGCCTGACGCCAGCCCTTTACGCGACCGAGGCCCGCGCCCTTGTGGGCGCCGTTGCTGACGGTCACGGAGAGTATGCGGTCCGGCGCCCGCAAGGCGGCGGCCAGAACCACCGTTCCGCCGATCGATTCGCCCACGGCATGGAAGCGCTCCACCCCCGCCGCGTCGGCTACGGCAAAATAGTCGTCCACCAGCCCGTCCAGCGACCAGACATGCCCGCCTGGCGTCGTGGATTTCCCGAACCCGCGCAGATCGAAACGGACAAGGAGATGATCGGGCCCCAGCACCGGCAGCCAGTCGCTCCAGATGCCGAGGTCGGTGCCGATGCCATGATGGAACACCACGGGAGCCCCCCGCGACCACGCGGCACGAATGTCGTCGGCGCGCCAATTCAGGCCGTTCGTCGTGATCGAAATGGCAGACCTCCCTCGCAACGTGTCCGTCGAAGACCGCTTGGCGGATCGAATCCCTTGGTGCACGGAGCATACAGCGGCGATGATCCCGCCGTAAGCAGACTTGGTCGGAGTGCGTTCTGGAGGGACAGATGACAACGCAGGCGAGCGCCGATACACGCGCCTTCTTGAAAGCCGAAGGCGACGCGATGCGTCGGCGACTGTTCGGCACGGACGACGGCGCACCGGCGGTCATGCGTACCCTCAACGCCGAGGTGGGCTACGGCGCCATCTGGAGCCGACCCGGCCTGGCGCTCGACGACCGCATGGTCTGCGCATTGGCGGCGCTCGCGGCTGTACAGCGCCTGCCCAAGCTCAGGCGACATGTCGCTGCCGCGCTCGGGCTTGGCCTGTCGGTCCAGGCGATTATCGAGATCCTTATCCAGATAGGCATCTACGCCGGCTTCGCCGCGTCGGAAGAGGCGATCGAAGCGGCCGGCACGGTCTTCGCCGATCGCGGCCTTTCCCTGCCGGAAGAGAGCCCGCGCGAGGACTCGCTGGAGGAGCTGACCGCGCGCGGCCGGCAGCTCATGGCGCAATTGCATGGCGAGCGCGCGACGCAGGGATATGCGGCACCCGGCAACACCGTAACGGGTTCGCTCTATCCGCTGGCGATCCAGTACGGTTATGGCGAGATCTGGTTCCGGCCCGGCCTCGACCTGCGCCAACGCGCGTTGGTGGCGGTGTCCGCCTTCACCGCGCTGAGGCTCGACAGTCAGGTGAGGAAGTTCGGCCAGTCCGCACTCAACATGGGCCTCAGTCGCACCGAAGTGATCGAGGCCGTCATCCAGACCGCACCGATCAGCGGCTTTGCCCCGGCACTGAATGCGCTCGGCGGGCTGAGTGAGGTTCTTGGCGATTGAGGTCGCTGCCGTCCCGTCAAACAATGGAAGAGAAGAATGCCCGCATCCTATGAGACCCATCGCAAGCAGCTCGAACTGATTCTCAAGGCCTGGGGCATGCCCGAGGCCACCGCCGTCAGCACCGCCGAGATCATGAGCTGGGCCGATCTTCATGGCATCGACACCCATGGTATCTCGATGGTGCCGACCTACGACCAGCGCCGGCGCGCCGGCAAGATCGACATGCGCGCCCAGCCGGTCACGGCGCGCGAGACTCCGGTCTCGGCGCTGATCGATGGCGGCGGCGGCCTCGGCCATGCCAACGCGCGCCGCGCCATGGAACTCGCCGTCGCCAAGGCCAGGACCGTCGGCATTGGCGTCGCCGTGGTCCGCAACTCGGCGCACTTCGGCGCCTGCGGCTTCTATGCCCTGATGGCTGTCGACGCCGGATTGATCGGCATGGTCGCGACTTCCGCCAGCGGCATCCAGGTCGCTCCCACCTTCGGTGCCCAGGCGCGACTCGGCACCGACCCCATCGCCTTCGCCGCTCCCGGCCGGCCGGGTGAACCCTTTCTGCTCGACATGGCGACGACGACGGTGGCTGCCGGCAAGATCCGCAACAAGGCCAACGAGAACCTGCCGACGCCGCCGGGCTGGCTTGTCACGGCCGACGGCCTTCCCAGCACCGACCCGCTCGAAGTCAGCAAGGGCGGCTTCATGACTCCGCTCGGAGGCACTCCGGAGGGCAGCAGCCACAAAGGCTACGGCCTGTCCGGCATGGTCAACATCCTGTCCTCGGCGCTTTCCGGCGCCACCATGGTGACCGACCCGACGCACACGAAGAAGCCTGGCACCATGGACATCGGGCATTTCCTCCTGGCCATGGATCCTGGCCTGTTCCGCGACAGCGCCGATTTCCGCGCCGATGTCGCTTCCTTCTGCGACACGCTGCACACCACCAAACCTGCGGATCCCGCCCGGCCGGTGCTGGTGGCAGGCGATCCGGAACGCCGCACCGCGGCGCAGCGCCGGCAAACCGGCATTCCCGTCGGCCCGAACCTGCTCGCCAAGGTCCGCGAGGTGGCCCTCGCCTCGGGCGCGGAGTGGGTCATGGAAAGCTAGGGTCGTCTGCGCAGGCGTACCCTCCAACTGGTTTCGCACGACGACTTCAAGCGCCGCGCCAATGCGATGCAGTGGCCGCATTCGGCGCCACCGCCGGTTTCGACGGGTTGAGCGGCGGCAGCGGGTCCGCTAGGGAGGGCTCGATGATCCCCACCGACCTCAGCTCCTTCCTCGGCATCATCCGCCACCACGGCGATGCCGCCTACAGCCTGATGTTCGCCTATGCCGCCGCGCACACGCTGCTGCTCGCCATCTTCGCGGGGTACGCGGCGCAGGCCGGTGCGCTCGGCTTCGTGCCGCTGGTCGCGGTGTGCTGGGCCGGCACCTTCGTCGGAGACGTCATCCGTTTCTGGATCGGAAGACGCTACGGGACACGGTGGCTCCGCGGCCTGCCGCGCCTGCAGCGCGCGGTCGAGAGCGCGGCCCGCCTGGCCGATCGGCACCACCTCTGGATGATCCTGATCCACCGCTATCCCTTCGGAATCCGCGGCCTGGCCGGCGTTGCCTACGGCATGTCGACGCTGGGCTGGCCCACGTTCCTGGCGCTGAATTTCGTGGCGGCAGGATTGTGGTCCTTCGCCACGGTCGGGGCCGGCTATGCCTTCGGTTATGTTTCGGAGAAGACCCTGAACGACGCCTCGTCGGGCGTCGGCGTGGCGATGCTGGTGGCGTTCCTCGGCCTCGCCTGGGTACTGAGCCGCCGGCTCGAGCGGGCGCTGGAGCGCGGCTGACGGCAGGCGCGGGAGAATGCGGCCCTCACGAAGGCCTGATTTGCCGGGCGGGATGCCGGGGTTCATAGGCTCCGCTCACCCGCAGGAGTTTCCGATGCGTCTGTTCCGCAGGATTACCACCGGCCTTGCCGGCCTGATCGTACTGCCCGCGCTCGCCCTCGCCGCCACGGTCGGCGGCGCCTACTACGCGCCGCAGTACGACTACCGCGAGTTCTGGGCGGCGACCGACGGCAAGCCGTTCCAAGTCGTGCTGGCGGGGGATGCCTTTCCCGGCGTCGATCCGGCCACGGTCGCGCGCGATCTGCTGCCTGCGATGCAGTCGGCCAAGCCACGGCCGGCGCTCACCTTCACCTACGACAAGCCCTCGCCGGCCCCCAGCCCCGACTACCGTCTGGTGCTGATCTTCAATCCGGCTCTCAACCTCAATGCCGACCCGGTATGTGCCGGAGATCCGATGCGCTTTCGCCCCAACAAGCCAGGGGTGTTCTACGTCTATGCGATCTACTGCCGGAACGACCGCATGCTGTCCTACACCACGGCCTGGACGACGGCCTCGGGACCGACCGATCCCCGCGTCGAACGGCTGTTCCGCGAACTCTTCCTGGTGCTGTTCAAGGACGGCCCCTCGCGCTGGGCCGAACTCGACGATCGCTTCACCTGACATCAGAACGTCGGCGCCAAATCGACTGATTTGGCCTGCACCCACCTGCCAAATCCAAATTGGCAACAGAGCCATGGTTGCGGCAGGCTGCGGCCATGACCGAGGCGCTCGTCCCGAGGCGCTGCTCCCATCGATCAGTGACTTCCTCGTGACCCGGCAGTGGAGGGAATAGTGAACATGAAGGTCGCGATCCTCGACGACTATTTCGACACGCTGCGGACGCTGCCCTGCTTCTCCAAACTGGCTGGACACGAAGTGACGGTGTGGAACGACCATCTGCAGGACATCGATCGCCTTGCCGAACGCCTGGCCGACACGGAGGCGCTGGTGCTGTTCCGCGAGCGTACGCAGATCCGAGCGCCGCTGCTCGAACGCCTGCCCAGGCTCAGGTTGATCAGCCAACGCAGCGTCTACCCGCACATCGACGTCGAGACCTGCACGCGGCTGGGCATCGTCGTGTCGTCGTTCCAGCATCCCGACACGCCATCCTTCGCCGCGGCCGAGCTGACCTGGGGGCTGGTGCTGGCGGCGTCGCGCAAAATTCCGCAGCAGATGGCCGCGCTCCAGGCGGGCAAGTGGCAGATGGGTGTCGGCACGACGCTGCGCGGCAAGACGCTCGGCATCTACGGCTACGGCCGCATCGGCGCCACCGTCGCGGGCTATGGCCGGGCCTTCGGCATGCGCGTGATCGTGTGGGCACGCGAGGCTGCGCGTACCAGGGCGCGGGCCGACGGGCTCGAGGTCGCGGCGAGCAAGGAGGCGTTCTTCGCCGACTGCGACGTGCTCTCGCTGCACATGCGCCTGGTCGAGGCGACGCGCGGCATCGTGGCCGCCGAGGACCTCGCCCGCATGAAATCCTCGGCGACCCTGGTCAACACCAGCCGCGCACCGCTGATCGCGCCTGGCGCGCTGGTGCAGGCGCTGCGGGCCGGGCGCCCGGGCATGGCGGCGGTCGACGTCTACGAAAAGGAACCGGTGCTCGATCCTCGCGACCCGCTGCTCACGCTGCCCAACGTCGTGTGCACGCCGCACATCGGCTACGTCTCGCGTGACGAATACGAAATACAGTTCGCCGACATTTTCGATCAGGTCGTGGCCTATGCCGCCGGCACGCCGACCAACGTGGTGAACCTCGACGTGCTGGGCCACGCCCGGCGCTAGCGGATCAAATCCAACAGGTGGCCCCCTGTTGGACGGCGTGGAACTCCCGCAGGCGCCAATGTCTGCA
>CALFRN010000276.1 GCA_937919085.1 uncultured Reyranella sp. | reverse complement strand
GAGACGGCGGGATAGAGCTTCATCACCAGCGGATCATGGCCGGGGACGATGTGGTCGGGCGAGGCGGCGAGGCGCTCGCAGGTCCGGTAACCGTCGACCATGTCGCCGAGATTGAAAGCCTGCGTGAAGAAGCGGTTCTTCTGCATATGCTCGTAGTAGTGCGCGGCATCCGACGCCAGCACGACCCAGCCGCGCCTGGTCATGACGCGGACGATCTGCAGGCCGGGCGTATGGCCGCCGACATGATGCAGCGCGATGCCGGGCGCCAGCTCGAATTCGCCATCGTGCTGCTCGACCCGTCCCTTGAAGTTGAGTTTCACCATGCCGACCACGTCCTCGACCTCGAAGCTGTGGCCGAACTTCGGGTAACGCATGTAGGGGCCGGTGACGAAGCCCATCTCGCGCGTCTGCAGATGGAAGCGCGCGCGGGCGAACTTGTGGAAGTTGCCGACATGGTCGTAATGCAGGTGCGTCAGCACCACGTCGTCGACCGCGTCGGGATCGATGCCGAGCGCCGACAGCGTCTCGATCGGGCAGCGCAGGTGCTGGCGGCCGCGCCTGGCCGACACTTCCGCCGTGAAGCCGGTGTCGACCACCACGGTGCGCCCCTTGCCTCCGCTGTCGGTGTTGCGGATTACCCAGATGAAATAGTCCATCGGCATCGGCCCGTCGTGCGGGTCGCCGCCGATGAAATGATCGGACCGCCTGGCGTCGCGCCAGGCATAACGGATGGCGAAGACTTCGTATTCAGCCCCGGCCTTCTCAGCCATTGCCGGTTTCGCCGCCCTTCACCACGGCCGAAAGCTTCTCGGCGTCGACGGCGATCTTCACCCCGGCGCGTTCCTGCTGCAGCAGCATGGCCGAACGCGAATCGCGCCCGGCCCAGCCGCGGTTCATCGCCTCGGTCATTTCCTCCAGCGTGAGGTTGCAGGCGCGCATCGGCACGCTCACCTCCTTGCCCAGCGCGACCGCCAGCGACACGTCCTTGTGGGCGTGGCGCAGCATGAAGGCCGGCGGATCGTAGGTGCCGGGCAAAAACTGGTCGATCAGCCCGTCGAAGGTGCGCCGCCGCCCCAGCGCGCCCTGGCGGATGGCCTCGAACAAGGCCAGCGGCTCGACGCCGGCCTTCACGCCCATGGTGAAGACTTCCGCCAGCGCCACGTTCATGGCGTAGCCGGCACAATTGTGCACCAGCTTGGCCACGGTCGCCTGGCCGATCGGGCCGACATAGCGCGCCTGGTCGCCCATCGCGCCCAGCACGTCCTTGAACTTCTCGAACACGTCCCTGTCGCCGCCGACCCAGATCGCGAGCTTGCCGGTCTTGGCGCCTCTGGGCCCGCCGCTGACCGGCGCATCGAGCGCATGCGCGCCCTTCTCGGCGAAGGCGGCGTGGATCTTCTGCATGGTGGCGCGCGCGTTGGTCGAGAGATCGAAATAGGCGCCGCCGCGTTTCATGCCGGCCAGGATGCCGTCGGGCCCGAGCGCCACCGCCTCGACCTCGGGCGGGCCGGGCAGCGACGTGAAGACCACGTCCGAATTGCGCGCGACCTCGGCGGGCGAATCGGCCCAGATCGCGCCGGCTTCGATATGGCTGTCGGCCGCGGCGCGCCTTGTGTCGTGCACCGTGACCTTGTGCTGGGCCTTCTGCAGGTTGGCGGCGAGGCTCGCCCCCATGATGCCGAGCCCGATGAATCCGACTTTCATTCCGTGTTTCCCCCTCTGGTCATCATGACCCCCTCCGCCCTTCGGGCACCTCCCCCGGGACGGGGGAGGCAAAGAAATCTTTCCTGCCCCCGCTTGCGGGGGAAGGTGGCGCGTAGCGCCGAAAGGGGGTCTTGAACTTCTACTTCGCCACCCACTTCTCGTAGTCGCGCGCCACTTCCTCGACCGCGGTGTCGTAGAAGCGCTTGCCATGTTCCGGCGTCGCCTGGCTGGGATCGGAGCCGATGCGGCCGTCGGGGAAGGCGCGGCGGTAATCCTCGGCGTCGGCGAACGAGCCGTTGGGCGCGATGCGCGGTTCGAGCTGCGTGCGGTTCATGGTCTCGGGATATTTGTACCAGGTGAGCGCCACTTCCGAGGCGGTGGCATGGCTGCCCTCGCCGGTCGGGTAGAGTTCCTGGCTGAGCTTCTTGATGCCCGCACCGTCCCACCAGTTGCGCAGCGCACACTTGATCGAAGGCTGGTTGCTCATCCGCTCCATCGATCGCTCGGCGTAGATCTCGGAAAAGGCCGCCGTCACGGTGGCGATGTTGCCGCCGTGGCCGTTGACGAAGAAGAAGCGGGTGAACCCATGCCGCGCCAGAGAGATCACCGTGTCGCGCACCACCGCGATCAGCGTCGTGGGCTTCAAGGTGATCGAGCCGGCGAAATCGAGGTGATGCTGCGCCATGCCGACCGAGATGGTCGGCGCCACCAGCGCGCCGGCTTTCTCGCCGGCGCCGCGGCCGATCATCTCGGCGGTCAGCGCGTCGGTGCCGATCAGGCCGGTCGGCCCGTGCTGTTCGGTCGAGCCGATCGGGATGATGATGCCGGTCCTGGTCTTGAGATAATCTTCTACGAACTGCCACGTCTTGAGCTGAAGCTGCACGAACGAAACTCCTCTGGGATTTGCCCGAGGATGCGTCGCTTCGTGCGGCGGAGCAAGAACGTCAAGCTGCCGGCGTGCGCAGAACCTGTTCGATCTTGCGGGCCAGCGCTTCGAGGGAGAACGGCTTGGCGATGAGCTGGACGCCCGGATCGACGATGCCGTTGTGGACGACGGCATTGCGCGTGTAGCCGGTCGTGAACAGGACCTTGAGATCGGGCCTGGCCGCCACGGCGTGGTCGGCGAGCTGGCGGCCGTTCATGCCCGGCATGACGATGTCGGTAAACAGCAGCGAAACGCCGTCGAGCGAGGCGAGCAGGTCGAGCGCTTCCTGCCCGGATGCCGCGTCCCGCGTGCGGTAGCCCAGCGTCTCGAGCATCTCCACGGTCAGCCGGCGGACATCCGGCTCGTCCTCGACCACCAGGATCAGTTCGCCCTCGTGCGCTCTCGGCAAGGCCTCGCCGGGGGCGGACGGCGTGACGGCATTGTCCGTGCCGAACCATCGCGGCAGATAGAGCTTCACCGTGACGCCATGGCCCGGCTCGCTGTAGATTTTGACGTGACCGTTCGACTGCTTGATGAAGCCGTACACTTGGCTCAGCCCGAGTCCGGTGCCCTGCCCGACGGGCTTGGTGGTGACGAACGGCTCGAAGGCGCGGCCCAGTATGGCTGGGTCCATGCCGTGGCCGGTGTCCGACACGGCGATCATGACGTACTGGCCGGCGACCGCGTCGGGGTTCGCCAGCGCGTAGGCGTCGTCGAAATGGGCATTGGCGGTCTCGATGGTGAGCTTGCCTCCGTCCGGCATGGCGTCGCGGGCATTGCTCGCCAGGTTGACCAGCGCGTTCTCGAGTTGTCCGGGGTCGATGTGGGTGCGCCACAGGCCGCCGGCGAGGATCGTCTCGATCTCGACATTCTCGGGAATCGTCCGCCGCAACAGCTCGGATGCGTCGGGGACCAGCTTGTTGCAGTCCACGACCTGCGGTTCGAGCGCCTGCTGGCGCGAGAAGGCGAGCAGCCGCCGCGTCAGGGCCGCGGCTCGTTCGGCTCCGCTCCGGGCGCCGTCGATATAGGTCTTGACGTCGGTGTTGCCGCTGGCGAGCCGCTTCTCGAGGAGCTGCAGGCTGGCCAGGATGACGGCGAGCATGTTGTTGAAGTCGTGGGCGATGCCGCCGGTGAGCTGGCCGACCGACTCGATCCTCTGCATGTGCCGGAGCTGCTTTTCGCTGGCCTCGCGCCGCGCCATCTCGCCCACCAGCTCGGCGGTGCGTTCCTCGACCTTGCGCTCCAGGTTCGCCTGCGCCTCGCCGATCTGCGCGGTGCGCTTCGCCAGTTCGCCCGAGGCCCGCGACAGCTCGTCGCCGATCGCCTGCGCCTCCCGGATGCCGAGCGGGGGCAGCGCGACGGTCCGGCCCGCGCCAAGATCGCGCGCCGCCGTCAGCAGTGCCCGGATGGTGATGTCGAAACGGCGGCCGAGAAGCAGGATCACCGCCATCGTCAGAACGGCAATGGCCAGGCCCGCCAGCAGCAGTTGCTCGAAGCTGCGCTGCACCGGAGCCTCCAGGGTGCGGCGCGGCAGGCCGACGGCCGCATGCCACCTGCTGGCGAATGCCGGTACAATGGCCGAGATCAGCGGAATGCCCTCGAGGGAGACGCTCTCGAGCCGGCCGTAGGCGCCGTCCCTGATCCTGTCGATGAGGATCGGCACCAGCGGCTTGCCCGCGAACTCGTCGACCTTGTGCGAACGCGCGAGATGCACCCCCTTGCGGTCGACGATGGAGACGATCCAGTCGCCGGGCACGCCCGACGACCTGATCACCTGGACGAAATCCTCGACCGTGAGCGCCGTGGCCAGCGCCAGGATGGTTCCGCCGCTGTCGACCGGCACCGCGACCACGGCCACCGGAGCCGTCCCGCCCGTCGCCACGACGTCGGAAATGGCCGGCTTGCCCTGGAAGACAGTGTCGGAGATCGGCAGGCGCACGCTGCCCCGCGGACGGGTGTCGACCAGCACGCGGCCCTGGGCGTCGCTCAGCACCAGCCCCTGGCCGCTCCTCGCCGTGACGCTGAGCAGGGTCGCCTCGATGCGTCGCAGGTCGCCGGAAGTCAGCGCCGGCACGCTGGCAACCGCCTCCAGCATGACGATCGTCTTGGAGAACTCGGCGTCGATGTCGGTGGCGACTCCCCGCGTCTGGCTGTCGAGGAAAAGCGCGGCGCGCGCATGTTCGCTCTGTTCGAAGCGCCACAGCAGGTAGCCGGAAAAGCCCAGCGCCGGAACGATCGAGGACACCACGATCGCAAAAAGTATGCTGCGCAGACCGTAGGATCGACTGGCCATCACTCCCTCGCCAGGAGCCTTATAATACGCCTGCGAACGATTTGTCCCGGCCGGGCGGAACCCGTCCGGCGAGATGGCGGCGGACTTACGCCAGCGGCTCGCCGAGATCGCCTTCGCTGTTGATCAGCAGCACGCGCGAGTCCTTGCCAAGGCCCAGCGCCGCGAACGCCGCCGCGTCGGTGCAGGCGCGGGTGAGGCCGGCCAGCCCGGCGCAGCCCGAGGGACCGGAGGTGATCGCCGGATCCCCGGCCAGCGGATGGGCGAACCGGCGCCGCGCCGGCAGCACCTCGTCCTCCTCGATGGTCATGAACCAGTCGGCCGCCTCGGCGATCACCGGCCACGTCACCGGCGAGATCTCGCGGCAGGCGAGCCCGCCCATCTGCGTGTCGGCGTTGCCGCTGGCCAGTGCCGGCTTGCCCAGGAGGTTGCTCTGGAACCAGCAGTCGGCGCTCCTCGGCTCGACCACGATGAAGGTCGGGCGTTTTGGCAGCACCGCCCACAGATAGCCGATCACCGCGGCGGCCAGGCCGCCGACGCCGGCCTGCACGAACACATGGGTCGGCGCCTCCGGCCACTGCCGCACGATCTCCTCGACCAGCACGGTGTAGCCGCGCATCACGCTGCGCGGGATCGAATCGTAGCCCTCCCACGAAGTGTCGGAGATGATCGTCCAGCCCCTGGCCTCGGCCTGGCGCCGGCATTCGGCGACGGCTGTGTCGTAGTCGCCGTTGACTCGGATCACCTCGGCGCCCCTCTGGCGGATCGCCGCTTCCTTCACAGCACTTGTGAACTTCGGCAGGAAGACCACGCAGCGGTTGCCGAACAGTTTTGCCCCCGCCGCGACCGAACGGCCGTGGTTGCCCGAACTGGCGGTGGTGAAGACGAAGCCCGCGGTGATGTCGCGGTGTTCGCCCTTCATCAGGCTCTCGAAGCCCGGCGTGGCGTGCCGGGCCTCGCCCACCGCGCCCACTGCCCTCGCTGCCCCCACTGCCTCCGCGAGCACGTTGGAAACCGCCAGCACGCCGCCCAGCGCCTTGAAGGCGCCGAAGCCGAAACGCTGGCTCTCGTCCTTTACCCGCAACGCGCCCAGCCCCAGCCGCGCCGCCAGCGCCGGCAGTGCATGGAGCGGCGTCGGCTTGTGCGCCGGGCACGCCTTCAGCTCCTCGCAGAGTTCGGCAATGCCGTCGGGATCGATCACGAACCGCTGCGCGTCGCCAAATTTTTGCGTGCGGTCGGCACGGGGATTGCGGGCCAGCCAGGCCGGCGGGGAGGGGGTCGTCATGGCCCGGTCATAGCATGCTAAGCTCTACCTCGAAGAGTGGAGACAGCGCCATGAAAGTGAACGTCGAAGTAACCTGCACCCCGGAGGAAGCCCGCGCCTTCTTCGGCCTGCCCGACCTCAAGCCGATGCAGGATCGCATCATGGGCGAGATCGAGGAGCGCCTGAAATCGAGCCTCGACTCGATGAATCCCGAGCAGGTGTTCAAGACCTGGCTGCCGGCCTCGATGCAGGGCGTCGAGCAGATGCAGCAGATGCAGCAGGCCTTCTGGCAGCAGCTCGCCGGCATCGCCACCGGCGGCTCGGCCAAGAAGGGCTGAGCGGACGATGAGCGCGCGCGACAAGCCCGAAGATCCCAAGCCCTACTACGAAGCCCACGTCTTCTGCTGCACCAACCGCCGGCCGGCCGGCCATCCGCGCGGCTGCTGCGCCGAACGCGGCGGTGAGGCGCTGCGCGACCACATGAAGAACAAGGCGAAGCAGCTTGGCCTGAAGAATGTGCGCATCAACAGCGCCGGCTGCCTCGACCGCTGCGAGCTCGGACCGACCTTGGTGATCTATCCCGAAGGCGTGTGGTATTCCGTGCCGACCAAGGAAGACATCGACGAGGTGCTGCAGACGCATCTGGTGCAAGGCGGCCGGGTCGAGCGGCTGATGCTGCAGACCACGGACAAACTGCCGGCCGACCGCGCGAAGTAGTCTTCTCCTCCCCCGTCTCGGGGGAGGTGCCCCCGAAGGGAGCAAGGGGGCGGAGGGGGCGT
>CALFRN010000275.1 GCA_937919085.1 uncultured Reyranella sp. | reverse complement strand
GACGCCCAGATCGAGCGCATGATGGATGACGCGGATCGCCTCGGCGTCGTCGCTCTTGCCGTACGCGCCGGAGAGCGACATCAGGCCAAGCCCGATGGAAAAGACCTCCAGGTCACTGTTGCCGAGTTTGCGGGGCGTGCTTGTAGTCGCGGTCATGAGTGTCCTCCTGAACCGACACTAGCACACACCAACTCAGCCGTAGACGAACACCCGGTCGTCGAGGTCGATTGCCGGCCACTGGTCCTTTTCGCTCCAGTAATCCTGGGTGTGCTGCCATTCGGGCTTGTCGCCCCGTTTGGGCAGCAGGTGCATGCCGCGCATGAGGTAACCCGGGTTGAAATTGGCCGGATCGATCCAGGGCAGCAGCGGCATGTCGGCATCCTCAGGGCGGAGCGCCACCGCGACCTTCTTCGCCTGCTTGTCCTTCATATGCCCGAGCAGCCGGCACACGAAATCGGCAACGAGGTCGGCGCGGAGCGTCCAGCTCGCCCGGAAGTAGCCGAACACCCACACCATGTTGGGTACGCCGGTGAACATCATGCCGCGATAGGTAACGGTATCGGCAAAATCGAGTGGTTTGCCGTCGATGATGAATTCGATGTCGCCCAGCACATTGAGATTGAAGCCGGTGGCGGTGACGACGATATCGGCTTCGAGTTGCTTGCCGGATTTCAGGCGAATGCCGGCCGCGGTGAAGCGCTCGATCTCGTCGGTGACGACCGAGGCGTGGCCGGCACGGATACCCTTGAACAGGTCGCCGTCGGGGACAAAGGCGATGCGCTGCCGCCACGGGCGGTAGGTCGGCGTGAAGTGCGAAGCCATGTCGTAGTCCGGGCCGAGGTGGGCACGCACGCCGCCCAGCAGTTCCTTGGCCACGACGTCGGGCTCCTCGAACGCCCGGCGCGTGAACACCGACTGATCGTGCAGTATCTTTCGACGCACGATCTCGTGAATCCAGCTCTCGTCGATCTGCAACTGGCGCAGCGTGTCGGCGAGGTCGTCGGCGTTTCGGGCGGCTCTGAAGAAGGTCGGCGAGCGCTGCAGCAGGGTGACGTGGTCACACTTTCCGGCGATCGCCGGCACAAGCGTCGCCGCCGTGGCGCCCGAGCCGATGACGACGACCTTCTTGCCGGCATAATCGAGATCCTCGGGCCAGGTCTGGGGATGGACGATCCGGCCCTTGAAGCCTTCCATGCCTTCCCACTCGGGCGTGTAGCCCTCGGCGTGGCGGTAGTAGCCTTGGCACATCCACAGGAAGTTCGCCGTGAACCGGACGTCCTCGCCGGTGTCTGTGCGCATGGCCTCTATCGTCCAACGATTGTCCAGGCTCGACCAGCGGGCCGAGGAAATTCGGTGACCGTAACGTATGTGCCGGCCAAGGCCGTTCTCGTCGATGACTTCACCCATATAGGTGAGGATTTCAGCGGCCGTCGCGATCGGCGCACTGGTCCACGGCTTGAAGCGGTAGCCGAACGTGTAGAGGTCGCTGTCGGACCTGATGCCCGGATAGCGATGCGTGAGCCAGGTGCCGCCAAAGCTTTCCTGTGCCTCAAGGACGACGAAACTCGTGTCCGGACATTGCGTGGTGAGGTGATAGGCGCCACCGACGCCGGAGATGCCGGCGCCGACGACCAGGACATCGAAATGCTCGGTCTTCTGCGCGGCCGTCGCGGGGAGAGTTGTCGTGTCGGGCATGAGAGCGGCTCTTCGATGCAGTTGGATGACGCGGATTGTCGCGCGGCTCATTCTATCACTCTATTTTTAGGCGACGACAGAAGCTCCTCGCGGTTGACGATCAAGCCGGTCCGGGGCATTTTTATCCTACCACGCCATTGTCGATCCAAACCCCGCCGGTTTCCCGGCGTGGACTGTCATTGGCCAGACCCCGATCCGCCGCGCCGCAAACGAGCAGGCCGGCTGCATGTCGAGTTGGTCGCGGCCTCGCAGATGCGAGCCGTGGTCGCGATCACTTCCTGTTCTTCCACGAAAGGATCTCGTCGAATGACCTCCACTCTCCATCGCCCGACACACCTGCTCTCGACATTCCTCGTGCTGCTCGCGCTGCCGTTGCTGGCACCGCCGGCTTTCGCACAGGAGATGGTGAGCGTGTCCGGCAAGGAGGTGAATATGCGTTCGGGGCCAGGCACGAAATATCCGGCGAATTGGGCCTTGTCGCGCGGCTATCCACTCAAGGTCATCGGACGCCAGGGCGACTGGCTCAAGGTCAGCGACTTCGAGGACGACAGCGGATGGATTTTCCGATCGCTCACCAACAGCACGCCGCATTTCGTCGTCAAGGCCAAGAACGTGAATGTGCGAAGCGAACCCACGACCAAGAGCCGGGTCGTCGGCAAACTCAACTACGGCGAAGTGGTGAAGACGCTCGAGCGCAAAACAAGCTGGGTCAAGATCCAGCATGAGGGCCGCCTGCAGGGATGGGTGTCCCGCCCGTTGCTCTGGGGCTGGTAGGAATACGTCGGCGCCGATCCAAACAAGCACGTCTATTTCGCATATCGAAATACTTACATTCCATGCTCGACCGACCCTACCTGGCGGGCGGCCTCGTGCTAGCATTGCCGCAATAAGAATCGACAGGGAGGAAACGATGCGAGGCCTGAAAGCCGCTGTCGCGGCGTTGTTGTCCTGCTGCCTGCTGAGTGCCGCAGCGATGGCCCAGAACAAATCCGTGAAGATCGGCGTGCTGGACGACATGTCCGGCCCTTACGCAGAGAATACCGGGCCGGGCGATGTGGCCGCGGTAAAATTCGCCATCGCCGACTTCGGCGGCTCGGTGCTCGGCAAGCCGATCGAATTGGTGACCGCCGACTTCCAGAGCAAGGTGGACGTCGGCGTCGGCATCGCCAAGCGCTGGTACGACGACGAGAACGTCGATCTGATCGTCGGCATCCCGAACTCTGCGATCGCGCTCGCCCTGGTGAAGGTGGCCGAAGAGAAGAACCGCATCGTCATGCCGACAGCGGCGGCGACCTCGGCGCTGACCGGCAAGGCCTGCGGCCCCAACAGCATCCACTGGATTTACGACACCTATAGTCTCGGCAAGACCATCGTCAACGCGCTGGCCAAGCAGGGCGGCGACACCTGGTACTTCATCACCGTCGACTACGCCTTCGGCCTGGCGGTCGAGTCGGACGCCACCAGCTTCATCAAGGCGGCGAACGGCAAGGTGCTGGGCTCGGTGCGGCATCCCCTCAATTCCTCGGACTTCTCGTCCTACGTGCTGCAGGCGCAGGCATCGAAGGCCAAGGGGTTGATGTTCGCCAACGGCGGTAACGACATCATTAACGGCGTGAAGCAGGCGGCGGAATTTGGCCTGGTGAAGCAGGGCATGCGGATCAGCGCGCCGCTGATGCAGTTCCCGGACGTCCACGGCGTCGGCCTGAAAGTCGCGCAGGGTCTGTTGATGGCGAGTCCGTTCTACTGGGACATGAATCCGGAAGCACGCGCCTTCACCGACCGCTTCACCAAGGAGATGGGACGGCCGCCGAGTTTCATCCAGGCCGGCACCTACGGCGCCGTGCTGCACTACCTGAAGGCTGTGAAGGCTGCCGGTACCGACGAGGCCAAGGCAGTACTCGCCGAGATGAAGAAGCTGCCGATCAACGACTTCATGACCAAGGACGGCCGCGTTCGCGAGGATGGGCGTGTCATCCGCGACATGTACCTGATGGAAGTGAAGACACCCGAGGAGTCGAAAGGCGAATGGGATCTGGCGAAGATCGTCGCCACGGTGCCCGGCAATGAAGCCTTCCGGCCTCTGGACCAGGGCGGCTGTCCGATGGTTACCAAGAAGTAAAGGCTAGCGGGCATCGCTCACCGCGAGACCAATCCGCCCGATGAGCCTTTCGTCAACGCAAGGCGAGCGTATCAGAAGCCTTCATCGCCGAAGCATCGGGTCGAGAAGTGGCGGAGGGGGTGGCCGCCAAACCCACCTCTACGGCGCTCCACCAAACTCTCCA
>CALFRN010000274.1 GCA_937919085.1 uncultured Reyranella sp. | reverse complement strand
TCAGGGACGCCGTCCGCGTCTTCGTCGACCGCTACAATGCCCAGTGGCTGATCGCTAAGAACGACTACCGAAGTCCAAACGACGCCAGGACCGCTTGGGATCAGGGCGCGTTCAGGCAGGCCGCTTAACCCCTACCTTGTGTCCAGATATCCGGGTGCAGTACATCAGCGCGAGGGGCCTGTGCAGTGCCGCGAGCGATTGGGCGGGCTCCTGCGCTACTATCATCGTGAGGCGGCGTGATGGCGCGCCGGCCGGATCATTTTTTTGGCCGTACGGGTATGACTGCGGCGAGAAAAACTCTATACATTCGTGGTTCTTTGGAGTTTTGAGAAAAGACGGGGATGAGATGGCTGAACAGAATGCAGGAAACGCAGGCAAGTGCCCGGTAGCGCATGGGGTTCGTCCTAACGCGTCTCTTGCTGGCAGGTCGAACCGTGACTGGTGGCCAAACCAGTTGAACCTCGAAATTCTGCATCAGAATTCTTCTCTGTCCAATCCGATGGCGAAGGACTTCGATTACGCGAAAGCTTTTAAGAGTCTCGACCTTGCGGCAGTGAAGAAGGACCTCCACGCGTTAATGACCGACTCTCAGCAGTGGTGGCCGGCTGACTTCGGTCACTACGGGCCTTTCTTCATCAGAATGGCCTGGCATAGCGCCGGCACTTACCGCACCGGTGATGGCCGCGGTGGTGCGTCCTCGGGCACGCAGCGTTTCGCGCCGCTCAACAGCTGGCCGGACAACGAAAACCTCGACAAGGCGCGCCGGCTGCTTTGGCCGATCAAACAGAAGTACGGCAACAGGATTTCCTGGGCCGACCTCATGATCCTCACCGGCAACTGCGCGCTCGAATCGATGGGGTTCAAGACCTTTGGCTTCGGCGGCGGGCGTGCGGACGTCTGGGAGCCCGAAGAGGACATCTACTGGGGCAAGGAGGACACCTGGCTCGGCGACAAGCGCTACACGGGCGACCGGGAGCTCGAAAACCCTCTCGGCGCCGTCCAGATGGGTCTGATCTACGTCAATCCGGAAGGTCCCAACGGCAAGCCCTATCCGCTCGCCGCCGCCAAGGACATCCGCGAGACCTTCGCGCGCATGGCCATGAACGACGAGGAGACTGTGGCCCTCATTGCCGGCGGCCATACGTTTGGCAAATGCCACGGCTCCGGCGATGCGGCGCTGGTGGGCCCGGTGCCGGAAGCCGCCAGCATCGAGGAACAGGGTTTCGGCTGGAAGAGCAAATTCGGCACGGGCAAGGGAGGTGACACGATCAGCAGCGGGCTGGAAGTCACCTGGACGACGACGCCCACCAAATGGAGCGGCGACTACTTCAAGCACCTTTTCGGCTATGAATGGGAACTGACCAAGAGCCCGGCCGGCGCCCATCAGTGGACACCGAAGAATGGTGCAGGCGCCGGCACGGTACCGGATGCGCACGACCCATCGAAGCGTCACGCGCCGGCCATGCTGACCACCGACCTCGCCCTGCGCGTCGACCCTGCCTACGAAAAAATCTCGCGGCGCTTCCACGAGAACCCGGACCAGTTCGTAGATGCGTTCGCCCGGGCGTGGTACAAGCTGACGCATCGCGACATGGGTCCTCGCTCGCACTATCTCGGCCCCGAGGTCCCCGCAGAGGTACTTCTGTGGCAGGACCCCGTCCCGGCGGTCGATCACGTGCTGATCGATGCGCAAGACATCCGTGACCTCAAGTCCAGGATTCTGGCCTCCGGGCTGTCCGTCTCCAAGCTGGTCTCGACTGCCTGGGCCTCGGCAGCGACCTTCCGCGGCTCCGACAAGCGCGGCGGGGCGAACGGGGCGCGCATCCGCCTTGCGCCGCAGAAGGACTGGGAGGCCAACCAGCCGGCGCAATTGGCGGCCGTGCTGGAAACCCTCGAGGGCATCTGGAAGGCGTTCAACGCCGCGCAGGCCGGAGGCAAGCAGGTGTCGCTCGCAGACCTGATCGTGCTCGGCGGCGTCGCCGCTGTCGAAAAGGCGGCGAAGGGTGCCGGACACGACATGGAGGTTCCTTTCATGCCGGGCCGAACCGATGCGATGCAGTCACAGACCGACGCCGCTTCCTTCGCGGTACTCGAACCGGCCGCAGATGGGTTCCGCAACTACCTCAAGGCCGGATACAGCGTTTCGGCGGAGGCGATGCTGGTGGATCGGGCGCAACTGATGACGCTGACGGCGCCTGAAATGACGATTCTCGTCGGCGGCATGCGCGCGCTTAATGCGAACTTCGACCAGTCGCAGCTCGGCGTCTTCACGAAACGTCCCGAAACCCTCACCAACGAGTTCTTCGTGAACCTGCTCGACATGAGCACGGAGTGGAAGGCGGTCTCGGAGGCCGAGGGGATTTTCGAAGGGCGCGATCGCGCGACAGGCCAACTGAAGTGGACAGCCAGCCGTGTCGACCTCGTTTTCGGTTCGAACTCTCAGCTTCGGGCGCTCGCCGAGGTCTATGCCAGCGATAACGCGCAAGAGAAATTCGTCCGTGACTTCGTGGCGGCGTGGACGAAGGTAATGAACCTCGATCGCTTCGACCTCGCCTGATTCCAAAGGAAAGGTATTCGAACGTTCGTTTCGGGGTGACCGGCATCTATCAAAGCGGGGCGGCGTTTCCCAACTAACGAAACAGCCAATGCTCTATCGAACTTTATGCCTGTCTATGGAAATTCGCGGCATTTGAAAGAGGCTCTTCATGCCATATCAGCTAGTCTATTCATCTTCGCCAGCAAAAAAGATGATGCAATCGCATCTTTACATCATATTGCGCAACGCCCGCTTAAAAAACAAACGCTCGAATATTACAGGCTTATTAGTATTTACAGACGGAATATTTCTTCAGGTTCTCGAAGGCGAGGAAAATATTGTAAAAACTATTTTCGAAACAATCCAGTCGGATACGAGGCACCAAGACATTACTATTTTATTTGAAGGATATGTAGGAGATAGGGCGTTTCCGAATTGGGAAATGGCATACTCAAGTCCTAGCGCTCGAGACATGGCTAACTGGAGTGGTCTTGACAACGCAACCACCATTCAAGCGATACTTTCAAATATGAAAAGTAAGCCTGACATGGCGCCAAAGCTTTTCGCAGCGGTTATTCATAACATCGCCAATACTAAGCAAGAAGCGGATGTAGGGCTATAAAATTGTCTTGATCACGATTGAGCACCTCGAATACTAGCGCCTTGATCTGACCTTTGTGAGTCTGCTGTCTGGCGGGCAGATTTTGCAGGAGGCGATGAGGGCCAGGTTGGGTTCTTCGATCTTCGATAGCTTTACCTGCATCGTGTGATCGTAGGGCGTCTCACGCTAGTGCTGGATTGGGAGACGGGCAAAGTATTGCGATCAGCCGCAGGATGTCGGCGAAAAATATCGCATTGCCGAGACGTTTCGGACTAGATGAGGCAGCATTGCTCCTGGCGACCTCACGGGTCCTGA
>CALFRN010000273.1 GCA_937919085.1 uncultured Reyranella sp. | reverse complement strand
CGCTCGACCACGGTATCGAGCTGATCGTAGTCGCGGATTTCGAGGGTCAGCAGGCTCTGCTCGCCGGTGCCGCGCAACTGAAGATCGGCTTTCAGCCCAAGCGCTTCTTCCAGGCGCTTCTCCAGTGCACGGGTGTCGGCAGTCTTGTCCGGGGCCGCAGCCCGCGGCTTTGTCTTGCCGACCTTGTCCTTTGCCTTGCCCTGGCGCTTCTCGATGCCCGCCAGCCGCTCGACGTCGCGCACCGAGAGGTTCTCCTCGATCGCGCGCGCCGCCATTGCCGCCGGATCGGCGAGGCCCAGCATGGCACGGCCCTGGCCGGCAGAAATCTTGCCGCCGCGGATCATCTCCTGGACACTTTGCGGCAGGTCGAGCAGGCGCAGCGTGTTGGCGATATGGGGCCGGCTCTTGCCCATGGTCTTGGCGAGGTCGTCATGGGTCTGGGTGAAGTCGTCCATCAGGCGGCGATAGCCCAGCGCCTCGTCGATCGGCGTGAGGTCGGCGCGCTGCAGGTTCTCGATCAGGCCGAGCTGAAGTGCGTCCATGTCGCCGATCGAGCGGATAACCACGGGCACGTCGTGCAGTTGCGCCCGCTGTGCTGCCCGCCAGCGGCGCTCGCCGGCGATGATTTCGTAGGTGTCGGCGCCTTCGCGCAGCGGCCGCACCAGGATCGGCTGCAGCAGGCCGAATTCCTTGATCGATTCGACCAGGGTCTCGATGCCCTCGAAGCTGGTGCGCGGCTGCATCTTGCCGGGCTTCAGCTGGCCGATCGGCAGCGTCGGCGGCGGCCGGTTTGGAAAATGCCGCTCGGCTTCCCGGTTGGCATAGTCGGGCAAGGGGGGCGGAGCAGGGGGCGGTACTGCAACCGTGGCGGCAACTTCTTCGTCTCCCAGGAGGGCCGAGAGGCCGCGGCCGAGGCCGCGCGATTTAGGAGGCTGGCTCATGAGGGGCCTTCTGCTCTGCCGCGATGCGCCGGCGGCGGATGAACTCGCTCGCCAGCAGGATGTAGGCCTGCGATCCGGCGCAGGCATTGTCGTAGATCAGCACCGGCAGGCCATGCGAGGGCGCCTCGGCGATGCGCACGTTGCGCGGGATCGTGGTGCCGAACACCAGATCGCCGTAGTGGGCGCGGACGTCGGCTTCGACCTGTTGGCTGAGCGTCATGCGGCGGTCGACCATGGTGAGGACGACTCCGGCAATATGCAACTTGGGGTTGAGTCGCTTGCTGATCCGGTCGATCGTGGTGCCGAGCGCGCCGATGCCTTCCAGCGCCAGGAACTCCGCCTGCAGCGGCACCAGCACGGCGTCGACCGCGACCAGGGCGTTCAGCGTCACCAGCCCGAGCGACGGCGGGCAGTCGATCAGGATCGTGGTCCAGCGCGCCCGTGCCTCGCCAGTTCCCAAAGCGTCGACCAGGCGATGTTCGCGGCGGTCCATGTCGATCAGCTCGATCTCGGCGCCGGCAAGTGCGGTCGCGGCCGGAATCACCGCTAGGTCCGGGATTTGCGAGGCCCGCACGCAGTCGGCGAGCGGCGACAGGCCCAACAGGAACTCGTATGATCCGGGTGAGCGCTCACTTCTTGAGATGCCTAGGCTGGTCGAAGCATTGCCTTGCGGATCGAGGTCGATCAGCAGGACCTTTTCGCCGACTGCCGCCAATGCAGTCGCAAGGTTGATCGCCGTCGTGGTCTTGCCGACGCCGCCCTTCTGATTGGCGATCGCAAAGATCTGCGGCGCGCTATCGGGCGGTATATTGGCCGATTCGAAGGATGACGGCGTCAAGGTCGGTCACACTGTTGAAAGGCTTGCCGGGAATATCCCAATCCTTCATGGCCTCGCGTAGTTCAGCCTGCCAGTCTTTCCCCTTGTGGAAAAGGCAAATAGCGGTATCCGTCCGGTGCGGCTGGGCCCATTTCAGCAACCTGGTTAGCGGCGCCAAGGCGCGGGCGGTTACGACATCGGCCTTCGCCGGGGCCACGGATTCGATACGGCCAACGACGATTTTTGGCTGTTTCTCCAGGCTCATGTGGCGCCCGGCTTCGCCCAGAAACGCGGCTTTTCTGGCATCCGCCTCGATCAGTGTGACATCGAGATCGGGCCGCAGCGCCGCCACGACCAGGCCAGGGAATCCGGCGCCACTGCCGAGATCGGTCAGGGTTTTGGCGCGCTCGGGGATCAGCAGCTTTAGCTGCGCCGAATCCAGTACATGGCGGGTCCATATACCTTCCATGGTGGTGTTGCCGACCAGATTGATGGCTTTTTGCCAGCGCACCAGGATGTTTACCAGGGCTTCGAGCTGATCGCGTGTTTCACGTGAAACATCGACTCCCAGTTGGCGCATTTCCCGCAGGAACAGGTCGCGCCCGGCATGGATGTGGCTCACGCTATGCTGCGGTCCTGCGGCGCACATGTTTCAACAGAGCCACCAACGCCGCCGGAGTCACACCGGAAATCCGGGCCGCCTGGCCAAGCGTCGCCGGTCGGTGCGCCTCCAGCTTCTGGCGGGCCTCGCACGACAGACTGCCGATCGCGGCGTAGTCCAAATCACCCGGTAGACTCAAAGCCTCGTCCCGTCGATAGGCGACGATATCCTCGCGCTGGCGGGCGAGATATCCGGCATAGCGTGCATCGATCGTCAGCTGTTCCGCGATCTGACCGGACACAGGGGCGAGCTCCGGCCACAGCCCAACCAGCTTGGTCCAAGAGATTTCCGGATAGGCCAGCAGATCCAAGGCCGACCGCAGGACACCATCCTGGTTGATGCCAACGCCGAGCCTGGCCAGCGCCGAGGGACTGAGCTTCAGGCCGGCCGCTCGAGCCCGCGCCTCCGAAAGCGCCTGTTGTTTCACGTGAAACACCTGGGCGCGGGCCGGACCAACACAGCCAATTTCCAGGCCGCGCGGAGTCAGTCTCTGATCGGCATTATCGGCCCGCAGCCACAGGCGATACTCGGCCCGGGACGTGAACATCCGATACGGCTCGGTAACACCGAGACTGACCAGATCGTCAATCAACACGCCGAGATATCCATCCGCGCGGTCGACGATGAAGGGTTCTGACAGCACGGCATTCAATCCGGCGATCAGCCCTTGGGCGGCGGCTTCCTCGTATCCGGTTGTGCCATTGATCTGGCCCGCCATGAAGAGACCCGGAATGCGCCGGGTCTCCAGAGTCGCGTGGAGTTCCCGGGGGTCGATATGATCGTACTCGATGGCATATCCCGGTCGCAGCATAGCTACCCGCTCTAACCCCGGGATGCTATGCAACAATTCGAGTTGTACTGCGCTGGGCAGGGAGGTCGAGATCCCGTTGGGATACACTGTGGGGTCGTCCAGCCCTTCCGGCTCCAGAAAGATCTGATGCCGGTCGCGCGCCGCGAATCGGACCACCTTGTCTTCGATGGACGGGCAGTACCGCGGGCCCACCCCCTCGATCTGACCGGAGTAGACCGGCGCGCGATGCAGGTTGGCACGGATGATTGCATGCGTGGCCGCCGTCGTGGTCGTGACGTGGCAGGCGATCTGCGCCGTCGTGATGCGGTCGGTGAGGTACGAAAACGGCACCGGAGGATCGTCGCCGTCCTGGCGCTCGAGCTCGCCATAATCGATGGTGCGGCCATCGAGCCTGGCCGGCGTTCCTGTCTTCAGCCGCCCCAGGGCGAAGCCGAACCGCTGCAATGTCTGCGCGAGCAATGTGGAGGGTTCCTCAACCCCGTCGCCGCGCGCCCGGCCCGCCGGCGTCTTGCTTTCGCCCAGATGAATCAGGCCCCTCAGGAAGGTGCCCGTCGTCAGAATGACGCGGCCGGCGCCGATTTCAGCCCCCGATTCGGTCATCACGCCGGAACACGCACCAGATGCATCCAGAATTATATCTGCAACCGCATCGGCCCTAATCTCGAGGTTCGCCTGTTCGGCCAGCAGCGCCTGCACGCCCTGGCGATAAAGCTTGCGGTCGGCCTGGGCGCGAGGCCCGCGCACGGCCGGTCCCTTGGAAAGATTTAGGGTGCGGAACTGGATGCCGGCGCGGTCGATGGCCCGGCCCATGATGCCGTCGAGAGCATCGATCTCGCGCACCAGATGGCCCTTGCCCAGCCCGCCGATCGCCGGATTGCAGGACATTTCGCCGATCGTGTCGAGCCGGTGGGTCAACAGCAGTGTCCGCGCACCCAGCCGCGCGGCCGCGGCCGCGGCTTCACAGCCGGCATGGCCACCGCCCACCACGATCACGTCATAGGGAAAAGTCCGTTGCATCGTGGACTTCTACTCGGGGAAGAGCGGCCCGCGGTCAAGGGTGCGCTGTCGTTGACAGCCCTTTCGCCGCCGTCGGGTGAGTTCCTGCGCCTAGGGAAGATGGCTGGTGTCGTTGATGCAGCCGATCCTGACGTCGCCGGCGGCGGCAACCTCGATCTCGTTCAGCGTGCAGGGGTCTTGCGACAGCCGCCAATAGGCCGAGAGCGGCTGATCGAGGAGTTGCAGCAGCAGCGCGCGGTTGACGCTGTCGTGCCCGACCAGCACCACGGTCTCCGCCGCATGCCGCTCGAGCACCATCCGCAATACATCGGCCGTCCGGGCCACCACATCCTGCAGCGACTCGCCGCCGGGAAAACGCGTGAGATGCGGTGCGGCGTGCCATCGCCGGTAGGCTTCCGGCGCCTCGGCGCTCACGTCTTCATGGGAACGCATCTGCCAGGCGCCATAGTCGATATCACCCAGGCCATCGTGGACCGACGCCGCCACGCCGCACGCAGCCGCCACCTTGCCGCCGGTCACCACGCAACGCTGCAGCGCACTGGTATAGACGGCGGCCGGCTTCCAATGCCGGGCGATCCGGCGGGCCAGCGAATCGGCCTGAGCAAGCCCCTGCGCGGTGAGCGGCAGGTCGGCCCGGCCGCGAAAGCGGGCGGGGCGGATGCCATCGACGTGGCCATGGCGGGTCAGGAGGATCTTGGTCATGGCCCAGTCTAGCAACTGTTGCCCGTCTGCCACACTCGGGAACGACCCTCCCGCACTCCGGCAACTTGTATCGAGGCCTGCCGTTCACCCCGGGCACGTCTCGCACCCAGGCATCAATTCTCAGGGGAAAATCAAATGACGAAGAAAGCTCTGTTGGCCGCCGCTGCGGTCCTGGTCCTGCCCACCGCGATCCAGGCGCAGTCCATGTTCACGTCCGGGACCTCCAACCCCGGCACCTATATCGGCATCGAAGGCGGCGGCAACTGGCTGCTGAACAGCAACAACTACAACATGGACATCGGCTACGCCGCCGGCGGTGTCGTCGGTTACGACTTCGTCGGTCCCCGCCTCGAACTGGAAGGCGTCTTCCGCAGCAATAACGGCCGCGGCACCGCCAACTTCGGCAACGTGTTCAGCAACGTCAGCGGCCGCATCGAACAGCTCTCGGTCCTGGCCAACCTCCTCTACGACTTCGCGCCCGGTGCCACCATCACCCCGTACGTCGGCGCCGGCGCCGGCATCGCCTTCGCCGATGCCGCGATCAACGGCTGCTCGCTCTGCAGCACCCAGTTCGCCTATCAGGGCATCGTCGGTATCGGCTGGAACGTGGATCAGAATTTCCGCATCAATCTCGATGGCCGCTACTATGGCACGACCAGTCCGGGTGCCTACCAGAACAACAACATCTCGGCCATGCTGAGCCTTACCTACAAGTTCGGCGAGACGGTTGCCGCCGTTGCGCCCGCTCCGGCCGCCGCCGCGGTCGCGCCGCCGTCCTTCATGGTGTTCTTCGATTGGGACCGCTCCAACCTCTCGGCCCAGGCGCTGACCACGATCAAGCAGGCGGCCTCCGCCTACAAGAACAAGGGCAACGCCCGCATCACCGCGACCGGCCACACCGACACGTCGGGTGCGGAAGCCTACAATATGGCACTGTCGCTGCGCCGCGCGAACACGGTCAAGGATGCCCTGGTCCGCGAAGGCGTGCCGGCCACCGTGATCTCGGTCGTTGGCCGCGGCGAGGCGGGCCTGCTGGTCCAGACCGGCGACAATGTCCGCGAGCCGCAGAACCGCCGCGTCGAGATCGTCATTCAGTAGCAGCGGCACCGCACATCGACGGGCGGCGCGATCGCGCCGCCCGTTTTCACGTGCGTCCATCGTCACTTGCCGATGCAGAAGTCGCGGAAGATGACGTCGAGCAGCTCTTCCACCCGCACCGTGCCGGTGATGCGGCCTATGGCGCGCAGCGCGAGCCGCAGATCCTCGGCAGCGAGCGCGATCTCCGGCGCCACCAGCGCCCGGCCAAGTGCGTCTTGGGCCTCGGCCAGCGCTTCGCGGTGACGGGCCCGGGTGAGGGGCGGCGCGCCCGCTCCGTCATCCATCAGGCAGCCCACCGAGTCTTCGAGTCGCGCCAGCAATGCCGGCAGTCCGGCGCCGGATGACGCAGACAGCGGCGCCACGTCGATGCCGGGCTCGACCGGTACGAGATCGACTTTGTTGACGACGACAATGTCGCGCGCCGGATCCCAGCCTTCGGTCGAGCGGGCGGTCGACTGCATCGCCGCCTTCCAGTCGCCCGAGGCATCGAGCACCAGCAGGCGAAGGTCGGCGCCGGCGGCACGGGCGCGGGCGCGGCGCACGCCTTCCTGTTCGATCGCATCTTCCGACTCACGCAGGCCCGCAGTATCGGCCAGCACCACCGGCCAACCGCCGAGGTCGAGATGGACCTCGATCACGTCGCGCGTCGTTCCAGCAGTTTCCGAGACGATCGCCGCGTCACGTCGCGCCAGAAGATTGAGCAGTGAGGACTTGCCGGCATTGGGCGGGCCGATGATGGCGATGTGCAAACCATCGCGCAGCCGCTCGCCGCGCCGGTCTGCGAGATGCGTGGCGATCTCTGCCTGCAGCGCCACGATCCCGTCACGTACCTGGCCGGCGAGGCCCGGCGGCAGATCCTCATCGGGAAAGTCGATCGCCGCTTCGAGATGGGCAAGCGTACGCAAACCCAGGGTGCGCCAGGCCTCGTAAAGCCGCTGCAGCGCGCCATCCATCTGCTGCAGCGCCAGCCGACGCTGCTGTTCGGTTTCGGCGGCGACCAGGTCGGCAATACCTTCGGCTGCGGTGAGGTCGAGCTTGCCGTGCTCGAAGGCGCGGCGGGTGAATTCTCCGGGTTCGGCCAGTCGGCAAAAGCCGAGACGCCGGATCGCTTCCAGCGCTGCGCCGACCACGGCGCGGCCGCCGTGGAGATGGAGCTCAGCCATCATTTCACCGGTCTCGCTGTTGGGCGCTTCGAACCAGACGGCCAGGCCGCGGTCGATCGCCTCGCCGCTTTGCGGGTCGTAGAGCGTGCGTACGACCATGCGGCGCGGCGCCGGCAACGCCGGATCGCGCGCCGAACGCCCACGCGCGAAAGCCCGCGGCTCGGTGAGGAAGATCACCGCGTCGGCCGCCCGCGGGCCGCTGAGACGAATGACCGAGAGCGCGCCCGGATGGGCCCGCGACGGCGGCGGCGTTCCCAGCGCATAGATGGTGGCTTCGACCGGTGCGTCGTCCATCTAGGTCCGCTTGGCCGGAGCCGGACGCCCCGGCGCCGGCGCTGGCGGCGGCGGTCGCGCCATTACCTTGTCGGCAAGTTTCTCATAGAGATGCTCGGGGATCAGCCGCCGCTCGACCAGTTCGGTCTTGGCGCGAAACGGCCGCGCCCGAATGATGGCGTCGGCGCGGACCTCGCCGATACCGTCGAGCGTCATCAGCTCGTCGCGGCTCGCGGCGTTGAGGTCGATCAGGCTGGACAGCGGGGCGGGCGCGGACCGCGTCTGGGCAAGCGCGGGCAGGGCGGCCAGCGCCACCACCGCCGATGCGATCAGAAAGACGATCCGGCTCATAGAGAGACTATCGCACGATCTCATCCCATGCGGGACAGGGGCGCTGCTCGAACGGCAGTTTCCAGCGATGGCAGTTCGACCGGTCGATCAGCTCGGCGGGCACCATGATCTCAGACGGGACCGGTTTGCCCGCGAGGTGCCGCAACACGGCGCGAGTGGCGATGGCTGCGATATTGAAGGCGCTGAAATCGACGCTTGCCAGCATGCGGCCACGCTCGATGTGGTCGATGGCGGCGGGAAGGCCGTTGACGCCGACGACCGTTGCCGTCCGGCCGGCGTCCCGAAGGGCGTCGAGCGCGCCGAACGCCATCATGTCGTTGGCCGTCCATACGCCGTCGATGTTCGGGTGAGCGGCCAGCAATTCCGCCATGGCGGTCTTCGCCGGCTCCTGCAGCAGATGGCCGACCCGCGCCCCCAGGAACTCGATCCCCGACGCCCGGGAGAGGGCGTCGTGCAGCCCGCGCATCCGGGCGCGGCTGGTCGGCACCGACGGCAGGCCTTCGAGTGCAACGATCCGGCCCTTGCCCTGCAGGCTAGCAACAAGAGCGTCCGCAGCCTTGCGTCCGATCGCTTCGTCGTCCGAACCAACGAAGGCGATTGCCTTGCCTCTCATGCGATTGATGATGAGCACGACCGGGATCTCCGCCGCGGCAAACCGCGCCAGGTCCTCTTCCATCTGCAGATCGTCGGTCGGATTGAGGATCACGGCGTCGGGCCGTGCCGCCAGTGCCTCGACCGCAAGAGCCTTCTGCTGGCCGACATGGTCGGGGGTTTGCGGCACATAGTGCACGGTGCGGGCACCTGCCTCGGCCGCGACGCGGTCGGCGGCAAGGCGCGCGGCATCGTAGGCCGGGTTGACGCGGTTCTTGGTGAAGACGGCGATCGTGGGTTGCCGGGTCATGGCGGTTGCTTGCGCCTTTCCGCAGGAGTCGTCGAAACCACCGCCACCCTGTAGTATCCCGGCCAGATGGCCAAGCCTTATGACCACGTCCCCGATCGCCGCGCGATCATCCATCGCCGCGTACTGGAGGAGTCCTTGGCGGCGTTGATCGCGGACCTGCCGAAGCGCGGCGAGCCGCCACGACCGCCGGTACTGGCGCTCCTGCGCGACGCCCTGGCGGCCGGCCGGGCCGAAATCCGCCGCCGCTTCGAGGCACCGGGGCCGTTGCACAACGACGGGCCGGCGGTGCTGGCCGCCACCTCCTACCTGATGGACCAGCTCGTCCGGGTCATCTTCGACTTCGCCGATCAACGCGCCTATCCCGCCGGCAACCCCAGCGCCGCCGAACGGCTGGGCGTGGTGGCGACCGGCGGATTTGGCCGCGGCGAACTGGCGCCGCTGTCGGATCTCGATCTCCTGTTCCTGCGTCCCTACAAGCAGACGCCGCGCGGCGAACAGATCGTCGAATACATGCTCTATCTGCTGTGGGATCTCGGCCTCAAGGTCGGCCACGCCACACGCACGGTCGACGAAAGCCTGCGCTACGCCGAACGCGACCAGACAATCCGCACGGCGCTGCTCGAGGCGCGCTATCTGTGGGGTGACCGCGCCCTCTACGACGATCTCGTCAGGGGCTTCGCCCAGAAGTTCCATACCGGCGATGGTCGCGACTTCGTCGAGGCCAAGCTCGCCGAGCGCGACCAGCGCCACGTCCGCATGGGCGATTCGCGCTACGTCGTCGAACCCAACGTCAAGGAGGGCAAGGGCGGCTTGCGCGACCTGCATCTGCTGTTCTGGATCGCCAAGTATCTCTACCGCGTCAGCGAACCCGGCGATCTCGTCGCCAAGGGCGTACTCACCAAGGCGGAAGCCCGCCTGTCCGAGCGCGCCGAGCGCTTCCTCAACACCGTGCGCTGCCACATCCACTTCCTGACCGGCCGGGCCGATGACCGGCTGTCGTTCGACCTCCAGCGCGAGATCGCCGGCCGTTTGGGTTACCAGGACCGGCCGGGCAGCCGCGGCGTCGAACGCTTCACCAAGCACTACTATCTTCACGCCAAGACTGTGGGCGACCTGACGCGCATCTTCATCGCCGCGCTCGAGGACAGCCACCGTCGCAAGCCCAAGCTCGCCGCGCTGTGGCAGACGCTGCGACCGCGCCAGCTCGAGGGCTTCAAACTCGACGGCGAGCGGCTGGCGGGGGCGACGCCCGATGCCTTCGCGGCCGATCCGGTGGCGATCCTGAGGCTGTTCCATGTCGCGCAGGAGAACGAACTCGACGTCCACCCGGCGACGCTACGGCAGATCACCCACAGCATCCGGCTGGTCGACCGGTTGCGCAACGATCCCGAGGCCAATCGACTGTTCATGGCGATGATGACGTCGCAGCACGATCCGGAGACGACGCTGCGGCGACTCAACGAGGCTGGCGTGTTCGGCCGCTTCGTTCCCGACTTCGGCCGCGTCGTCGCCCAGACGCAGCACGACATGTATCACACCTACACGGTCGATGAGCACACGATCCGCGCCATCGGCATCCTGTCGCGCATCGAGTCGGGCGACCTGAAGGATGATCATCCTCTGGCTGCCGACATCGTGCACAAGATCCTGTCGCGGCCGGTACTCTATCTCGCGGTGCTGCTGCACGACATCGCCAAGGGCCGCGGCGGCGATCATTCGGTGCTCGGTGCCGAAGTGGCGATGCAACTGGGGCCGCGCATGGGTCTCAGTGCCGCCGAGACGGAAACGGTGGCCTGGCTGGTGCGCTACCACCTCGCCATGTCGGCCACTGCCTTCCAGCGCGATCTGATGGACCCCAAGACGATCGAGAAGTTCGCCGCTCTCGTGCAGTCGCCGGAACGTCTGCGGCTGCTGCTGGTGCTCACCGTCTGCGATATCCGCGCCGTCGGCCCCAACGTATGGAACGGCTGGAAGGCGGCGTTGCTGCGCCAGCTCTACTACGCCGCCGAACAGGTTCTTTCCGGCGGCACGCTGGCCGGCGGTCGCGCTGAACGTATCAAGCACATCCAGGCCGACGTCGCCGCCCGCCTGCCGGGCTGGACCAATCAGGAGAAGGATGAACATTTCGCCCGCGGTTACGCACCGTACTGGCTGTCGTTCGACCCCGCCACGCTGGCCCGTCAGGCCGAACTGGTGCGTGGCGCCGAGCGCGACCGCCAGCCCCTCGCGATACAGCACCGAGTCGACCCGGCACGTTCGGTCACCGAGGTGACGATCTACACGCTCGACACCCACGGTCTGTTCGCCCGTCTGGCCGGCGCCATGGCGGTCAGCGGCGCCAACATCGTCGATGCCAAGATCTTCACGCTGGCCAACGGCATGGCGCTCGACACCTTCTGGGTGCAGGACCTCGAGGGCACGCCGTTCGACGATCCGCAGCGCCTGGCGCGGCTCGCCGCCCGGGTCGAGCTGGCGCTTTCCAACCGCCTCGACATCCAGCGCGAACTCGACCAGCAGCGCAGCTCGTGGCCCAGGCGCGACCAGGTCTTCACCGTCGAGCCGCGCGTGCTGATCGACAACAACGCCTCCGACACCTTCACCGTCATCGAGGTCAACGGCCGCGACCGGCCGGGTTTCCTCCATATCGTGACGCGGGCACTCACGCGCCTCAACCTGCAGATCGCCTCGGCCCACATCACCACCTACGGCGAGCACGCCGTCGATGTGTTCTACGTCAAGGACCTGTTCGGACTAAAAATCATCAATCAGGACAAGCTGAATCAGGTCGCGGACGCCGTGGAGAAATCAATCCGCGGCTTTGACGCGCGCTTCGAGCCGGTCGCCACCGCAGCGGAGTGACGGTCGCCGGTCGGTCAGGGCTGCACCAGGACAGAAGAACTGCATGCCCTGCCGCCCACGACTTCGCAAATCGTTCGTTCGACCCGACGCGTCTTGACGTCGTCGCACCCGGTGCCGAGCGCTTTTGACGTATCGAGATGTTGCCTCAGGATCGCCGTCCCTCCAGGAAGAATGGGGTAGTGCACACCTTCACGGTAGGCCGATTTCAACTCGATGGTGCGCTCCTGACCATCACTCAGCGCCACGACGATATCGACCTGAAGATAGTCAATGGTCTCCGGCGTCCGATTATCAACCGCCAGGCTAGGCACGCAATTGCCAAAGACCGTTGAGTCCGGGCCGCGCTTGACGTCGATGCTGTTCGTCGCATGCGCCGACGAAGCGGCAAAAGCCAAACCGACTGCAATGAGACGAACGATCATGGCCGGCTCCCTTGGGTTGGTTGCTCACTAGCCTGTCTGAAGTCGTTGTTCGCGGCGCGTCGCCAGCATCTGCAGTATGGCTGCTGCAGTCTCTTCGATCGATCGACGCGTGACGTCGATCGTCACCCATTTGCGGCGGGCATAGAGGCGGCGCGCATCCTGGATTTCGCGCTGCACCTGTTCCATGTCGGTGTATTCCGTTTCGGTTTCCTGCTGCAGCAGGCGCAGACGATTGACCCGGATCTGCACCAACCGTTCCGGATCGGTGATCAGCCCGACGATCAGCGGCCGTTTGGAGTCCTCGAGTTCCTGGGGTGGCGGCACTTCGGGCACCAGCGGCACGTTGGCAGCCCGCACGCCACGATTGGCGAGATAGACGCAGGTCGGTGTCTTCGATGTGCGGGACGGTCCGACCAGAACGACGTCGGCATCCTCCAGATCGTGCGTCGACTGACCATCGTCATGCGCCAGGGTGTAGTGCATGGCGTCGATGCGATCGAAATAACCCTCGTCGAGCTGATGCTGACGTCCAGGCCACTGCTCGCTTTTCGAGTGGAAGTGGACCGCGAGCACACTCATCGCCTGGTCGAGCACGCCAACACAGGGCAGCTGGAGGCGGCGGCAATGATCGCGCACCAGATCCCGCAATTCGGGATCGACCAGCGTATAAAGAACGGGCCCGCGGTCGCGTTCGACCGACTGGACGACCTTCTCCATCTGCCCTCGTGTTCGTACGAGGGACCAGACATGCTCCTGTACGAAGATTCCTTCATATTGAACGAGACAGGCGCGTGCCACGCTCGACACCGTCTCGCCGGTGGAGTCTGACACGAGGTGAACGTGAAAATTACGATTTGCCACGGATTGTTTTACCCCACCGCGCCCCGGGGAGAAACGCGGGATTGGCACTCATATCGTGGGGACAGACCATGACCCCTGGCACAGAGGGTCGATTCGGGACCCGACTCGCCTCAGCCCCCCAAAGTTCCATCCCTTGCGGACAAAACGGGAGCAAAGACCTGTGAGTCGGGAATCAACTAAATGAATCGCGCAAAACCGGTCTTAACCGGTCCACAGCGCTCTGGGGACCGATGCTCAATTGGGCGCATCCCCATGTGGCACAGGGCCTACTACTGCTACTACCTATTAAGAATAGAGTAAGAGGATGCATGAGGGACAAGACTTGAGCGGTGTAAAAACGACCGGGAAATTTCTGGAGACGCTGGCCGGGACGCGCTTTCCCACGCCGCCGGTCTGGCTAATGCGTCAGGCAGGACGGTATCTGCCCGAGTATCGTGCCATCCGCGCCACGACCAGATCATTCCTGGAGTTCTGTTACACACCCGACAAGGCCATCGAAGTGACGCTGCAGCCGATCCGGCGTTTCGAGCTCGATGCCGCCATCATCTTCTCCGACATTCTCGTTGTTCCCGACGCCCTTGGCCAAAAGGTCTGGTTCGAGGAAGGCGAAGGACCGAAGCTCGAGGCGCTGACCGACCCATCGCAGTTCGGCAAGTTGTCGCGCGCCCGCCTGCCCGACCACTTGGCGCCGGTCTATCAGGCCATTCGCCAGACTCGTGCGGCCTTGCCCAAGGATACCGCATTGCTCGGTTTTGCCGGCGCACCGTTCACGCTCGCCTGTTACATGATAGAAGGCAGCGGCAGTCGCGACTTTGCCAAGGTCAAGACCTGGGCCTACAGCCATCCCGAATCCTTCGGGCTGCTGATCGACCTTCTGGTCGAAGCCGTCGTCGATCATCTCGACCACCAGGTCACTGCTGGCGCCGACGCGGTGCAGCTCTTCGATTCATGGGCTGGTATCCTGCCGGAAGAGCAGCTCTTCCGATGGTCTCTTGAACCGATGGTGCGCATTGCCAATGAATTGCGCGAACGGCATCCGAAAATTCCGGTCATCGCCTTTCCCCGTGCGGTCGGGCCCGCGATGCTGATGTACCGGCGACCCGAAACTTTCTCGGTCCTGTCGATCGACACCGGCATCGGCGCACATTGGGCCGCCAGGGAACTGCAACCGCACATCTGCCTGCAAGGCAATCTCGATCCGATGATGCTGGTTGCCGGCGGCGCAGCGCTGGAACGCGAAGCAGGGCGCATTCTCGACAAGCTCGGCCATGGGCCGTTCGTGTTCAATCTTGGCCACGGCGTGGTGCCGCAAACGCCTCCCGACAACGTCGCGCGGCTGGTCGAGATCGTGCGCAACTGGAAGCCGATCGGATCGTGAAGGTCACGCCGTGAGAATTGCCGTCGTCCTGTTCAATCTGGGTGGTCCGGATTCGCCCGAGGCGGTGCAGCCGTTTCTGCGCAACCTGTTCAGCGATCCGGCGATCATCTCGCTGCCGTCGATTCTGCGCCTGCCCTTGGCCAGATTTATTTCCAGCCGCCGTGCGCCAAAGGCGAAGAAGATCTACGACCAGATCGGCGGGTCCTCTCCAATCCTCGGCCAGACCGAGGCACAGGCGCGAGCACTGGAGGAGGCGCTGACTGGAGATCCCGCCAACTGGCACGAATGGCGTGCATTCGTCTGCATGCGCTACTGGCATCCGCTGACCGATGACGTCGTGCAGAAGGTGCGGCGCTTCGAACCGGATCGGATCCTTCTGCTGCCGCTCTATCCGCAGTTTTCGACGGCGACCACGAAGTCGTCGATCGACGCCTGGAAGGCGGCCAGCGGCCGCATGAATGTTTCGCGCCGGACGGTGTGCTGCTATCCGGCCGACAGCGGTTTCATCGATGCCTCGGTCGATCTGATCCGTCAGTCCCTGAAGGAATCGGAGGGTCGGAAGCGACGTCTTCTGTTCTCGGCACATGGGCTGCCGGAAAAGATCATCAGGCGCGGCGATCCCTATCAGGCGCAGGTTGAACTGACGGCGTCGACGATTGCCAGCCGCCTCGGCGAGGCGGACTGGGCCGTCTGCTACCAAAGCCGGGTCGGTCCCCTGAAGTGGATCGGTCCATCGACCGACGCTGAAATCGAGCGTGCCGGCAAGGACGGCACGGCCATCGTGCTCTATCCGTTGTCGTTCGTGTCGGAACATTCCGAAACCCTGGTCGAGCTCGACATCGATTATCGCCGACTTGCCGAAAGGTCGGGCGTTCCGTCCTACGTGCGGGTGCCGACGGTTGGAACGCATCCCAGCTTCATTGCCGGCCTTGCCGCCCAGGTGCGGGCACTGCTGGACGCACCGGCCGGCGCGACCTGCCATGGCGGCGCCGATAAGCCCTGCCGGCCCGAACATCGTGCCTGTCCGCTGACCGCCAGAGCCGCGTAATGCTCTATGAAATCCTGAAGGCGCTGCACATTGTAGCCGTGATCGCCTGGATGGCGGGGCTGCTCTACCTGCCGCGGCTGTTCGTCTATCACGCCGACGCCGAAAAGGGCTCCAAGCAGAGCGAGACCTTCAAGATCATGGAGCGCCGCCTCGTCTACGCGATCATGGAGCCGGCACAGGGCGCTGTCTGGGTCCTGGGCCTGCTGCTGGCCTGGCGGGGCGACTGGTGGGGCACGGGCTGGTTCCAGGCCAAGGTCGTGCTGGTCCTGCTGCTGACCGGCGTGCATCACGTCTACGGACGCTGGCGCAAGACCTTCGAGGCAGACCGAAATACGAGGTCTGCCAGCTATTATCGCTGGTGGAACGAGGTGCCGACGGTACTGATGATCGCTATCGTCTTCCTCGTGGTCCTGAAGCCGTTTTGAGTGGAGAAACATGAACGCCGTGGCAACTGTCGACTGGCACGACCAGATCTTCGAAACCTTGCAGGACCACGACGTCCGGCAGGTCTATCACGTGCCCGACGCCGGGCATGGACGGCTGATCGAGGCCTGCCAGAAATCCAACTCCATCCGGACCCTGGCGCTCACCACCGAGGAGGAAGGCATTCCGCTCGCCGCCGGCGCCTGGCTGGGCGGCCAGCGTTCGGTGCTGCTGATGCAGAGCTCGGGCGTCGGCAACACAATTAACCTGATGGGCATGACCAAGACGCTGCGCTTTCCGTTCCTGACCCTGATCACCATGCGGGGCGACTACGGCGAGTTCAATTCCTGGCAATACCCGATGGGCCAGGGCACGCCCAGGGTGCTCGAAGCCATGGGTGTGCTGCTCTACTCGGTCGACGCCGCCGACGAGGTCAAGGCCACGGTCGATGCCGCGGCGCGCTCGGCCTTCCACGGCGGCCAGGCCGTTGCCGTGCTGCTGCGGCAAAAGCTGATCGGCATCAAGAATTTCGGAAAGAAGTAAGATGAGCACGCAAGCGCAACGAGCCACGCTTCAACGCCGCCCGCTGGTCAAGAATATCCTCGACGGCGCCGACGACAACCTGCTGGTGATCGCGGGCCTCGGCTCGGCCAACTGGGACATCACCGCCGCCGGCGACCGGCCGTTCAACATGCCGCTGTGGGGCGCCATGGGCGCACCTGTGGCGATGGGTCTGGGCCTCGCCATGGCGCAGCCCAAGAAGCGCGTGCTGGTCATTACCGGTGATGGCGATATGCTGATGAGCCTGGGCTCGCTCGCCACGGTGGCGGCGCAGCAGCCTGACAATCTCGCCATCGTCGTGCTCGACAACGAAAAGTTCGGCGAGACCGGCAACCAGGCCACCCACACCAGCCCGCGCAACAACGGTCCGACCGATTCGGGTGCCGGCACCGATCTCGCCATGATCGCGCGGGGCTGCGGCATCGCCGATTCGGCCATCGTACGCGAGGCGGGTGAGGTGGCGCAGCTCGTGAAGGACGCGCGGGTCACAAAGGGCCCGGTCTTCCGTCTGGTGAAGGTGATGGTCGAGAAGCTCGAATTCGTGATGCCGCCGCAGGATGGGGCATTTCTGAAGGACCGCTTCCGCCACGCCCTGCTGGGCCAGGCCTGAGAGGACGATCGTGACCGCCTATGCCCCCTTTCCCCTGATCGAGCTTACCGGCGGCCCGCGCGAGCGCGGCCGGCTTCACGGCAAGGCGGCCGCCGACCGGCTGCGGCTCGGGGCCAGGATGTATGTCGAGTCGATGCTCAAGGTGGGCGTCGACTGGACCGAGCTCGAGCGGCGCGCCGAGCAGCTGGTCCCCACGATCTCCAAGTTCGATGCCGCCTATGTCGAGGAGATGCGCGGCATCGCCGAAGGCGCCAACGAGCCTTTCGCGGCGGTGGTTCTGATGAACGCCCGCACCGAAATGGTGGTGGCGGCGCGAAAGCACCAGGCGGCGCGGCATTTCCCCGACGGCTGCACGGCTGCGCTGGCGCTGCCCGAGGCCAGTGCCGACGGCGTGCTGCTGCATGGCCAGAACTGGGACTGGCGCGCCGAGTGCGCGGAGACGGGCGTGGTGCTGCGCATCCGTCGCGACGACGGCCCCGATATTCTTACCTTCACCGAGGCGGGCGGGCTTGCCCGCTCCGGCCTCAACTCGGCCGGCATCGGTCTTACTGCCAATGCCCTGGAGTGCGACCGCGACTACCAACGCGGGCCCGGGGTGCCGCTGCCGTTCATCCGCCGCAAGGTGCTTGAGGCCGCTCATCTCGCGGAGGCCGTGCAGACGATCGTCGCAACGCCCAAGCCTGGCTCCAACCACATGGCCGTGAGCCATGCGACGGGTGGTGGTGGCGGCGAGGCGTTCGGCTTCGAATGCGCGCCCGACGAGACCTTCTGGATCGCGCCGGATCGTGGTCTCTACGTCCATGCCAATCACTGGATCGCCGAGGCGGCGCGCGCCAAGGTCAAGGACACCGGCCTCGCTGAGACGCCGTGCTCGATCTATCGCGACAAGCGGGTGCGCGATCAGCTTTCCCCCAAGCGCGGCAAGCTCACGCTCGAAGACTTCCGCACGGCCTTCTTCGACGACTGGAACGCGCCCTGGTCGGTGTGCCGCCCGCCGCGCACCAACACGCGCGGCGTCATGACGGCGACGACGGCGATGATCCTGATGCGCCCGGGCGAAGGCCATCTCGAAGCCTGCCCGATGCCGGCGCTGAACCAGCAATTCACGACCTACACGCTGAAGCCGGACCAGACGGCGCAGCGGCAGGCGGCGGAATAGAATCCCTGGAGGGCTGCCAATGACCCGATCTCCCGAGTTCCGCGGCCGTATCTATGGCGACATCACCGAGACCATGGGCGCCACGCCGCTGGTGCGGCTGAACCGGCTTCCCAAACGCGACGGCGTGAAGGCCGAGATCCTGGCCAAGCTCGAATTCTTCAATCCGATGTCGTCGGTGAAGGATCGCATCGGATTGGCGATGATCGATGCCGCCGAGAAGACCGGCAAGATCGTACCAGGCGTCAGCACCATCGTCGAGCCGACTTCAGGCAACACCGGCATCGGCCTCGCGTTTGTCGCCGCCGCCCGCGGCTACAGCGTGATCTTCACCATGCCCGACTCAATGTCGGTCGAGCGGCGCAAAATGCTGCGGTTCCTCGGTGCCCGGCTCGAGCTGACGCCGCGCGAAAAGGGCATGAAGGGCGCCATCGCCAAGGCCGAGGAGCTGCTGAAGACTGTGCCCAACAGTTTCATGCCGCAGCAGTTCCAGAACCCGGCCAATCCCGCCGTCCACGTCCGCACCACGGCCGAGGAGATCTGGCGCGACACCGGCGGCAAGCTCGATGTCTTCGTCTCCGGCGTCGGCACTGGCGGAACGGTCACCGGCGTCGGCCAGGCCCTGAAGCCGCGCCTGCCCGGCCTGAGCATCATCGCCGTCGAACCGGAGGCAAGTCCGGTCCTGTCCGGCGGCCAACCCAGCCCGCATCCCATCCAGGGCATCGGCGCGGGCTTCGTGCCCGACATCCTCGACCGCAAGGTGATCGACGAGGTCGTGAAGGTCGCCAATGACACCGCATTCAAAGTGGCGCGCGACATGGCGGCGCTCGAAGGCATTCCCATCGGCATTTCGGGCGGCGCCGCCATTGCCGCCGCACTCGCCGTGGGCGCGCGTGCGGAGAATGCCGGCAAGCGGGTCGTGGTGATCGTCCCCGATTTCGCCGAACGCTATCTCTCGACGGCG
>CALFRN010000272.1 GCA_937919085.1 uncultured Reyranella sp. | reverse complement strand
GCCCGCGCCGGCCGTATGGCGACCATGTAGGACCTAGACGCCGCGTTCCTTGAAGACGTCGCGCGCGGTCTTGAAGGCGTCGAGGCTCGCCGGGATACCGCAATAGATCGCAACCTGCAGGAAGATCTCCTTGATCTCGTCCTTGGTGAGGCCGTTGGTCAGCGCGCCGTTGATGTGCAGCTTGAGTTCAGGGCCGCGGTTCAGCGCCGCCAGCATGGCGAGGTTCAGCATCGAGCGCGTCTTCTTCGACAGGCCCGGCCGCGTCCAGGCATAACCCCAGCAATATTCCGTGGTGATGTCCTGGAACGCCATCATGAACTCATCGTTGGCTGCACCCGCCAGCGAGTTGTCGACATAGGCCGCGCCTAGCACGGCTTTGCGGACCTTCATGCCCTCGTCGTAAAGCTTCTTGTTGCGCGGCTTGGGTTTGGCTTTCGTGATTTTCGCCTTGGCCTTGGCCATCGTCCTGCTCCTCCGTTCATTCGGTGACGGACGAGCATAGCGCAGGATGCTTCAGGGGACGACTTGGCCCGCCTGCGGATTGGGCGGGACATCGAGTCCCTTGTCTCGCGCCTGACGGCAGAGATCGTCAATCGAAATGCCGTCGAGCTGCGCCATCATGCCCTCGCGCAGTCTTTCCCACACCGGCCACACCACCTCATGGGCGAGCGGCGAGCCGACCGAGGGGTCGCTGGGTTCGCTTTCGGCCTCGAGATTGCGCACGACGCGCACGACTTCGCCCAGGGTGATCAGCGTCCGGTCGCGGCCAAGGCGATAGCCACCCCTGGGGCCGCGCTTGCCCGACAGGATGCCGGCGCGCACCAGATGCTGCAGGACCTGTTCGAGGTAGCGTCTGGGAATGCGCTGGCGCTCGGTGATGTCGCCACTGCGCACCGGATGCTCGCCAACATGGAAGGCCACGTCGAGCACCGCCTCAAGGGCAAACATCGTCTTCTTGCTGAGCCGCGGCATCCTCGGTTTCCCCTCAGGCTCTCCGTACCGCCCCCGTGGTCTCATCGGCTGTCGTCACGCCGGTCGATCCAAAACCACCCGTCCCGCGCGCCGTCCCATCGAGTTCGCCGACTTCCCGCCAGATTGCCCGGGCATGCCGGGCAATGACCAATTGTGCAATTCGCATGCCGCGGGTGATCTTGAACGGCTCGCGGCTGAGATTGATCAGGATCACCCCGACTTCACCGCGATAGTCGGCGTCGATGGTGCCCGGCGCGTTGGCCACGGTGATCCCGTTCTTGGCTGCCAGGCCGGACCGCGGCCGAACCTGGGCTTCGAAACCCACCGGCAGCGCCAGCGAAATCCCGGTCGGGACGATTTTCCGTTCGAGCGGCCCCAGTTCGATCTCGCCCTCTATGGCGGCCAGGAGATCGGCGCCGGCGGCGGCGGCGGTCGCATAGTCGGGCAGCGCGAGGTCCCGCCCGTGCGGCAGCCGCACCACCTCGATCTCGACGCTTTCGACACCGTTCATATGACCGCTACTCCGCTGCTGCCGCCGATCGCGGGCCGGCCAGGTGAAGCGCCATGCGCGCGGCGAGGCGACCGGCGACCTCGCCCTTGGTGAGCGTCGGCCAGTTCTCGACGCCCACGGTGCTTATCAGATGGACGGTATTGCGTTCGCCACCGAAGGTGCCGATGGCCGGCGATACGTCGTTGGCCACGATCCAGTCGCAGCCCTTGCGGACGCGCTTGTCGATCGCATTGGCCACCAGGTTCTCGGTCTCGGCAGCAAAGCCCACCACCAGCGCCGGGCGCCGCGGACCGGGCTTCGACAGCGTCGCCAGGATGTCCGGGTTGGGCGAAAGCTCGAGGGGCGGCGGCTGGGCGCCCACCTTCTTCTTGATCTTGGCGCCCGACGGCGCGGTCACCTTCCAGTCGGCAACGGCCGCCGCACAGACCGCGATGTCGACGGCGCCGGCAGCAAGGCAGGCGGCCAGCATCTGGTCGGCGGAATCGACATGGATCGTGCGTACTCCCGGCGGATCGACCACGGCGACAGGGCCGCTCACCAGTGTGACCTCGGCGCCCAGGCGCGCGAGCGCGGTGGCGATCGCATGGCCCTGCTTGCCCGAGGAATGGTTGGAGATGTAGCGCACCGGATCGATCGCCTCGCGCGTCGGACCGCTGGTCACCAGCGCCCGCTTTCCCGCCAGCGGTCGGTTTGTGGCCAGCATCGACTCGATGGCGGCGACGATCTCTTCCGGCTCCGACATGCGGCCGGGGCCATGCTCGTTGCAGGCCATGGCGCCGTCGTTGGGGCCGACGAAGGTGACGCCGCGCGTCTTCAGGATCTCGACGTTGGCAACCGTCGCGGCGTGGGTCCACATGCGCACGTTCATCGCGGGTGCGGCAAGGACGGGCTTGTCGGTGGCCAGCAACACGGTGGCGGCAAGATCATCGGCGAGGCCGCCAGCCATGCGCGCCAGGATATTAGCGGTCGCCGGCACCACGACCAGCAGGTCGGCATCGCGCGAGAGCTGGATGTGGCCCATCTCGCTCTCGTCGGTCAGCGAGAACATGTCGGTGTAGACCCGATCCTCCGACAAGGCCTGGAGCGACAGCGGGGTCACGAACCTGGCGCCGGCTTCGGTGAGGATGCAGCGCACCGCCGCGCCGCGCTCGCGCAGGCGCCGGATCAGTTCGAGCGCCTTGAAGGCGGCAATGCCGCCCGCGACGATCAGCAGTATCCGCTTGCCCTGCAACATGCCGGAAAGACTATCACAACAGGCGGCTGGCGAAAGTGTAGAGCCCCGTCAGCAACAGTGCCCAGTACACGGCCAGGCGGAACTGCTCCACCGAGAGGCGCTGGCGGATCCGCTGGCCGGCCCACATGCCGGCAAGAGCCGGCACCACGGCCGCCGCGGACACGAGGGCGCGCGGCCCGTCGAGCAAGCCGAAGAAGAGCAGCGAGGCGGCGAGCGTGAGCGAGGTGGCGCACAGTACGACGCCCAGCGTCTGCACCAGCTCGGCCGGCTTGATGTCCAGCCCCTGCAGGTAGGGCATCAGCGGAATGATCGGCACGCCGATCAGGCCAGCCACGAACCCGGAAACCACGCCGATCACCGGCGCCAGCGGCTTTTCCAGGTCGGCGTGGATGTGGAGCCGGATGCGCAGCAACCCAAGCCCGCTGTAGGCGACCAGCACCGCCGCCAGCACCAGGAACGCCCAGTTCGGGCCGCGCTGCCCGATCAGCCACATGGTGAGGCAGAGCAGGATCATCAGCGGTACGATCAGCGGCCATTGCCGGCGCACGATGATCAGGAACTTGCCGCCGATCGCGGCCTGCCAGACATTGGTGAAGATGGTCGGCAGGGCGATCAGGGCGATCGCTTCAGGCAGCGGCAGGACAAGCGTGGTGAGCGCGATCACGATGGTCGGAAGGCCCAGCCCGACCAGGCCCTTGACGGTGCCAGCCAGCAGGAAGACGGCAAGCCCAAAGGCGATTTCCTGCGGCGTCACCGCCTAGTACCAGGCGGCCGCGGCGGCGAAGATGGCGGCAACGAGGGCGAGGACAGCCACCACCTCGGCGAAACCGGCGCGTGGCCACAGCCGGCCGGGCACCGGCAGCGGCGGTGCGGTGGCACGTTCGGCGATGCGGCGCTCGCGTTCGGCTACGAGATGCAGGCTGTCGATCAGACGCGGCAGGCGCCTCAGCGCCCGGACGAGTTCGCCCGTGGTGCGTTCGACGGTGGCGCGCGGCCCAAAATGCGTGCGCATCCACTCCTCGATCAGCGGCCGCGCCAACTCCCAGATATTGACCTTGGGATTGAGCTTGGTGCCCATGCCCTCGGCCATCAGCATGGTTTTCTGCAGCAGCAGCAGCTGCGGCTGCACTGCCATCTCGAACTGTTCGGTGACGCGCAGCAGCTGGGCAAGAAACCGCGCGATCGAGATGTCGTGGCTCGGCTTGCCGAAGATCGGCTCGCCGATCGACCGGCAGGCCTGGGCGAAAGTCTCCAGCGACTGGTTCGGCGGCACATAGCCGGCGCGGAACTGGACTTCGGCGACGGCCCGATAGTCGCGCCGCAGGAAGGCGACCAGGAGCTCGGCGAGGTAGCCGCGCGTGTCCTCGTCGACCCGGCCCATGATGCCGAAATCGACCGGCACGATGCAGCCCTTGCGATCGACGAAAGCGTTGCCGCCATGCATGTCGGCATGAAAGAAGCCGTCGCGAAATACCTGATAGAAGAACGCCTCGGCGCAGGTCTTCATGATGGCGTCGGCGTCATGGCCGGCCGCCACGATGGCGTCACGGTCGCCGATCGGAATACCGTCAATCCGCTCCAGCGTCAGCACCCGCTCGGCGGTGCGATCCCAGTCGATCGTGGGCGCACGGTAGCCCGGATCGTCGGCGAAGTTCTCGCCCAGTTCCTCGGCCGCCGCCGCCTCCATGCGAAGGTCCATCTCGATCCGCACCACGTCGGCGAAGGCACGCACCGAATCGACCGGCTTCAGGCGCCGGAACCGCGGCTGCGTGCGCTCGACCAGCGCAGCCATCCAGTAGAAGAGATCGAGGTCGCGTTCGAAGGCCTTCTCGATGCCCGGCCGCAGCACTTTCACGGCAACGTCGCGGCCATCGGTTGTCACCGCGAAATGCACCTGGGCGATCGAGGCGGCCGCCACCGGCACGTCGTCGAAACTGGAAAACAGCGCCTCGACCGGCTGGCCGAGTTCGCGCTCGACGGTGCGTCGGGCCTCGGCGCCGGAGAATGCCGGCAGATGGTCCTGCAGGCTGGCTAGATCGGCGGCGACGCCCTCGCTCAACAGGTCGGCGCGGGTCGACAGCGCCTGGCCGAGCTTGATGAAGGATGGGCCCATGTCCTGTAGCGCCGCCGCCAGCCGCTCGCCCGGACGGCGCGGATCGCGACGGCGGGCGAACAGCCGCGCCCAGGCCACCAGCGCCGGCGCGATGCGCAGGGTCTCGAGCGGAAACAGCGCGTCGTGCCGCGCAAAGCTCAGGGCCATGCGCATCAGGCGCCAGCTGTTGCGAAGGGCGCGCAGCATCTAGATCCGCCAGGCGCTGTGCAGGGCCACGACGCCCAGCGTCATGTCGCGCCAGGCGACATTGGCGAACCCGGCGCGGCCGAGCCGCCGCGCCAGCTCGCGCTGCGGCGGAAAGCGGCGGATGCTCTCGTGCAGATAGCGGTAGGACTCGGCGTCCCGGGCGACGAGACGACCGAAGAACGGCAGCGCCCGTTCCGAATAGGCATCGTAGACGCGGCCGAGCGGCGCCGACGTCATCTTGCTGAACTCCAGGCAATAAAACCGGCCACCCGGCTTCAACACGCGATGCGCCTCGGCCAGCGCCTTGTCGATGTCGGTGACGTTGCGCAGGCCGAAGGCGATCGTGTAGCCGTCGAACGAGCGATCCGGAAACGGCAGCGCCTCGGCATCGCCGGTGGTCCAGGTGAGACCCTGCAGCAGGCCGCGATCGACGGCGCGGTCGCGGCCCACCGCCAGCATCGCCGGATTGATGTCGCAGACCGTGACGTCGGCCGGTTCGCCGCTCTTGCCCCCAGTTTGGCGGGACAGCAGGCGGAAGGCGATGTCGCCGGTACCACCGGCCACGTCGAGGAACTTTTCGCCCGGACGGGGGTTCACGACATCGACCAGGGTGTTCTTCCACAGCCGGTGAACGCCGCCCGACATCAGGTCGTTCATCAGGTCGTAGCGCGGCGCCACGCTTTCGAAGACCTGGCGCACCATTCCGGCCTTTTCGGCCGCCGGAACGTCCTTGAAGCCGAAGGATGCCTGTGCCGCCGGCTCGGACGCGCTAGGATCGGGGGTGTCGGGGGAGGCTCGGCTCATGGGGCCGCAACCTAGAGGAATCGCCATGCTGCTGAAAGACCGGGTGATCCTGATCACCAACGTCGAGAAGTTCGCCGGCTACGGCACGACCCGCGTGGCGCTGGCCCAGGGCGCCACCGTGCTGGCGCACGATCCCGCCTTCGAGGCGCCCAGCGCGCGGCGCAAGTACGAGACCCAGTTCCAGGGCGCGCATGCGCTGTCGGCCATCGAACCCGCCACGATGGTCGAACTGGCGCTGAAGCGGCACGGCCACATCGACGCCCTGGTCAACAACGACGCCTTTCCCGCCCTGCGCGCGCCGCTGGGCGAAGCCCGCCTGGAAGACTACCGCAACGCCCTCGAGGCGATGGCGGTGGTGCCCTTCCACCTCGCCCAGCTGGTGGCGCCGTCGATGCGCAAGCGCAAGTCGGGGCGCATCGTGTTCGTGTCGTCGGCGGCACCGCTGCGCGGCATCGCCAACTACGCGCCCTATGTCTCGGCGCGGGCCGCGGCCAATGGCCTCGTCTCCTCGCTCGCCCGGGAGCTGGGCCACGACGGCATCACGGTGAATGCCGTGGGCTCGAACTATGTCGAGAACCCCGACTACTTCCCGCCGGCCCTGCTGGCCAACCGCGACGCGATGGCCAAGATGACGGCGCAGATCCCGCTCGGCCGCCTCGGCAAGTCCGACGAGCTCGGCGCGGCGATCTGCTTCCTGTGCTCCGACGGCGCCGGCTTCATCACCGGCCACGTCCTGCCGCACGCCGGCGGCTGGGCGTAATCCTGCCGTCGGCCTTCCGGTGTCACACCCCAAGGTGTCACACTAGGTTGAGACAAATGTTGTAACACAGGTTGAGCGCCCACCTGTGATAATGCTGGCAGTGCCCGCACGGGCTGCATGCATCCACGACAGCGAGCGCCCCGCCCTGCTGGGCGGCAGCGCGATGTGGTGGAGCGAGGTCGCCTCCCGCGCGTCCGGGGGGCCTAAAGCAGCTCCGCGATCTGCACCGCGTTGAGCGCCGCGCCCTTGCGCAGGTTGTCGCCGACCGCGAACACGGCGAGGCCGTGCGCGACGGTGGGATCGCGGCGCACCCGGCCGACGAAGACCTCGTCGCGGCCGGTCGCTTCCAGCGGATTGGGCACGTCGCTCAGCACCACGCCCGGCGCGGCGCGCAGGATCTCCAGTGCCGCCTCGACCGGCAGCGCGCGGTCGAACTCGAGATTCATCGACAGGGCATGGCCGGTGAAGACCGGCACGCGCACGCAGGTGCCCGACACCGGCAGGTCGGGGATTTCCAGGATCTTGCGGCTCTCGTCGCGCAGCTTCACCTCCTCCTCGGTGTAGCCGTCCTCGACCACCTTGTAGTTGAGTGGCACGACGTTGAAGCCGATCGGCACGCTCCACTTCTTCATATGCGGGAAGGCGAGCGCGCTTCCGTCCTCGACGAGGGCGGCGGCCCGCGGCGCGATCTCGCGCAGCTGTGTCTCAAGCTCCTGGACGCCGGCGACGCCGGCACCCGACACGGCCTGATAAGTGCTGGCCACGAGACGGCGCAAGCCGGCCGCCCGGTGCAGCGGCTTCAGGACGGGCATCGCCGCCATGGTGGTGCAGTTGGGGTTGGCGACGATGCCCCTGGGGATCGACTTCAGGGCGTGCGGATTGACCTCCGACACCACCAGCGGGACCTCGGGATCGCCGCGCCAGGCCGAGGAATTGTCGATGACGATGGCGCCCGCCGCGGCGGCGACCGGCGCGAGCTTGAGCGAGGTCGACCCGCCGGCCGAGAAGAACACGATGTCGAGGCCGGCATAGTCGGCGGTCGCCGCGTCCTCGACGACGATGTCGGTATCCTGCCACCTGATGTGGCTGCCGGCCGAACGCGCCGAGGCGAAGAGGCGCAACGACCGCACCGGGAAGGCGCGTTCCGCCAGGATGGACCGCATGAGTCCGCCGACCAATCCGGTCGCGCCGACGATTCCGATGGCCTTCGGCGAGGCCTGGGTTTGCGAGGCCTGGGGTTGAACGACTGACATGAACACTTCTCCTGCAATGAGCCGGAGACGGGCGTCCTTGAATGACAAAGGCCCCGTCCGATCGGCGGGGCCTTCAAGAAATCGATCGCTTCTAGACGATCAATTCGCGCGCTCCCTCGCCCCCCGACCATCGGTGGTGGTTTTTTTGGTGGTCGGGGTTTTGACGAAGCGCGACATGGCGAGACACCTAATCGAGCGCCGGCTTTTTGTAAAGCCGGGACCGCTTTGTCGGCGGCCGGACGAGACCGTCGAGCACCCGCCGCAGTTTCCGGATGGCGGGTTCGATCTCCGGTTCGGGTGTCCCGGCATAGCCCAGGATGAGCCCGTGCCGCTTCGACCTGCCCGCGTAGCAGACCGACAGCGGCTGGACGACCAGCCCCGCGGCAGCCGCCGCCGCCGTCACCGCGACATCGTCGAACGATTTCGCGAGAGCGCCGACGGGAAGCGCGATCAGGTGCATGCCGCCGGGATCCGGCTCGATCGTCAGCAGGCCGCCGAGATGCCGCTCCGCCGCCGCCAGGAGGGCCTCGCGCCGGCCGGCATAAAGCTGACGCGTGCGGCGCAGGTGCGACGCGAGATGGCCATCGGCGATGAACCGCGCCAGCGCACCCTGCGCCATCAGCGGCGCGCGCACGGAGACCCTGTCCATCAACCGTTCCGTCACGTCGACGAGAGAGGCCGGCAGGACGAGGAAGCTGAGACGCAGCGCCGGGAACAGCAGCTTGGAGAAGCTGCTGAAGTAGGCGACGCGGCCGGAGCGGTCGAGCGCGCGCAGCGGCGCCAGTGGCCGGCCGCTATAACGGTACTCGCCGTCGAAATCGTCCTCGGCGATCCAGCCCTTATGACGCTCGGCCCAGCTCAGGAGTTTTAGCCGGCGCTGCAGGCCGAGCACGGCGCCCAGCGGAAAATGATGGGCGGGCGCCACGACCGCGAGGCGCGCCTCGGGCGCCGCGACCTGCGCCGCTTCGGGCGGAAAGCCTGCCGCATCGATGCGCACCGGCACCGCGCGGACGGACGCCGCCGCCAACGCATCGCGGACGCCGACAAAACCCGGCTCCTCGATCCAGGCCGCGTCGCCGGCGTCGAGCGCCACCTCGGCAAAGAGCGCCAGCCCATGCCGGATGCCGGTGGTGATGACGACTTCGCGTGCCTCGCAGGTGAAACCGCGCGCCATGCCGAGATAGGCCGCGACCGCCTCGCGCAGCCCCGAATGACCGAACGGATGCGCGGCGGCCGCTTCCGCCGACGGCCGCCGCCATTCGCGCTCCAGCAGCTTGGCCCACAGCGCGAAGGGAAACGCGTCACGGTCGGGCTGGCTGGTCGGAAAGGCCAGCGCCAGGGCGTCCGAGGCGATCGGCGGGCTGGCGGCCAGCAGCGCACGGGCGCGCCTCGCGACCGTCGGTCGAGTGGGCTGAGGCGATTCCAAAGGCACCGGCGTGCGCGGCGCATACAACATCTCGTCGGGCAGGTTGGCTGCCACCGTCATGGCCGAGCCCGGCTGACCCACGACGTAGCCCTCGGCCACGAGCTGATCGAGGGCCAGCACCACCGTGCCACGCGAACAGTCGAGGTCCTGGGCCAGCAGGCGCGACGACGGCAGGCGCGTGCCGGGTTTCAGCCGGCCTTCGAGGATGGCGCGGCGCACCTGCTCGCCGATCTGGCGGTGCAGCGGCAGCGGGCTCGCGGGATCGAGGGCGATGCCGAGCGGTGGGACGCGGCGAGAGCGATGGGAGCGGGCTTTCAAACTGGTCCAGTCACTTTCCGGGAAACCGGCCCTTTCACCTGATCCGTATCCCGACCATGGTCCGGCTGCAAGCAACCCCATCCAGGTAAGCCATGAGCCCTCCCGATTCAGTGACCAGCCCCGACGCCAGCTACCCCATCACCCCGGTCAACAAGGTGAAGCGCGTCCACGAGCGCGGCCGCTACGACAAGGAGACGGTGCACGCCATCCTCGACGCCGCCCTGGTCTGCCACATCGCCTATGTGATCGACGGAAGGCCCTTCTGCACGCCGACCGGCTTCTGGCGCGAGGGCGAGCATCTGTACTGGCACGGCTCATCGGCCAGCCGGATGATCCGCAGCCAGAAGGAGTGCGTCGACGTCTGCCTCACCGTCACGCATTTCGACTCGCTGGTGATGGCGCGCTCGGGCTTCCACCATTCGGTGAACTATCGCGCGGTGATGGCTTTCGGGAAGGCGCATGTGATCGACGACCCTGAAGTGAAGCTGAAGCTGATGGACAGGTTCATCGACCGCATCTACCCCGGCCGCTCGAAGCTGATCCGCCAGCCCAACAAGCAGGAATTCAAGGCGACCACCATGATCGGCATGGAGATCGAGACCGCGTCGGCCAAGATCCGGGACAAGCATGTCGCCGACGAGGAAGAGGATTACGCCGGCGTGCCGGCATGGTCGGCGCTCTATCCGATCACCCAGGTGCTGGGGGAACCGTCGGAGTGCGAACGCCAGATCCCCGGCCTCACCCGGCCCGACGGGATGTCCGACTTCGAACCGGGTACACGTTTCGACGAGTTGATGAGCAGGAGTTACCGCCGCACTTTTGGAGACAATACATAGCAAGCTCATAATGCGGGCCTGCCATGTCAGGATGGTGAGACTCCCCTATCCGCTCGCATTTGAGCCGAATGCATGGGCCCGTTTCGAGTCGACGGTTACGTCAGCGGCCAAGATGGGGCCGCGCCTTCACGATGGCAGTCGGCTTCGGCCCAAGAGGACGGTCAAAAAACCATGGGCAAGAAGAAGGACTATCGCGCACCCGATAGCTCAGTTGCCCGCAGGAAATGCCTCGAGCATGTTTGCGGCACGCTCGCTGTTTTCAACGTTCAGTGCCGTGCGAAGTTTGCCTTAAGCGAACGCCTCTTCCCAAGAACCACGCGTCGAAGCCTTCGAGTATTCCGTCGAACGGTTCTCGAAGAAGTTGGTGTGCTCGATGGCGCCCAGCATCTGGTCCATCCACGGCAGCGGGTTCTTGGCGTCCTGGCGGTAGATCGGCTGCAGCGTGAGCTGCTGCAGGCGGCGGTCGGCGATGAAGCGGATGTAGCGCTTCACGTCGGTCGCGGTCATGCCCTCGATGCCGCCCATCTCGAAGGCGAGATCGACGAAGGCGTCCTCATGATCGACGATGGTCGAGCAGGCGACGTAGAGCTCGCGCTGCAGCGCCTCGGTCCAGACTTCCGGGTTCTCCTGGATGAAGGTGCGGAACAGGCGGATGATCGAATTGCAGTGCAGCGTCTCGTCGCGCACCGACCACGTCACGATCTGGCCCATGCCCTTCATCTTGTTGAAGCGCGGGAAGTTCATCAGCATGGCGAAGGAGGCGAAGAGCTGCAGGCCTTCGGTGAAGGCGCCGAACACCGCCAGGGTCTTGGCGATGTCGGCCTTCGAATCGACGTTGAAGTTCTGCATGTAGTCGTACTTGTCCTTCATCTCCTTGACGGTGAGGAAGACCGAGTACTCCGTTTCCGGCATGCCGATGGTGTCGAGCAGGTGGCTGTAGGCGGCGATATGGACCGTCTCCATGGAGGAGAAGGCGGCAAGCATCATCTGCACTTCCGTCGGTTTGAAGACCCGCGAATAGTGCTTCATGTAGCAGTTGTTCACCTCGACGTCGGCCTGGGTGAAGAAGCGGAAGATCTGCGTCAGCAGATTGCGCTCGGTATCGGTCAGCCGGTTGCGCCAGTCCTTGACGTCGTCGGCCAGGGGCACTTCCTCGGGCAGCCAGTGGATGCGCTGCTGCGTCAGCCAGGCGTCGTAGGCCCAGGGATAATGGAACGGCTTGTAGATCGGCTTGGAATCGAGAAGGGACATGGCATCGGACCGGTCAAACGGTGAAGCGAAAAATCCCCCGTCGCGCCTGGCCTGTTGCAGCCGACGCGACGAGGGTTGATCAGGCTATTGGCAGCTAAGGCACTCTTCGTAGTCGTTGGTCTGGGAGATCTGGTTGCCGACGAACGGCAGCGGCGCCTCGGCGCCCTCCTCCCGCGTCGGCACGCCCGTGGCGTGATCGCCCCGCTGGTCGGCCATGGCATCGCCCGAGACGGCCTCGGCGCGCTGGATGGAGAGCGAGCGGCAGTAGTAGAGGCTCTTCACGCCGCGCTTCCAGGCCATCATGTGGATCTGGTGCAGGTCGCGCTTATGCACGTCGGCCGGCAGGAAGATGTTGAGCGACTGGCTCTGGCAGATGTAGGGCGCGCGATCGGCGGCATGCTCGACCAGCCAGCGCTGATCGATCTCGAAGGCGGTCTTGAACACCGCCTTCTCGTGGTCGTCGAGGCAGTCGAGATCCTTCACCGATCCCTGACTGGTGGTGACCGTCGTCCAGGTGTCCTCGTCGTTGCGGCCCTTCTGCTCGAGCAGTTTCTCGAGGTACGGATTGCGCACCACGAACGAGCCCGACAGGGTCTTGTGGTTGTAGACGTTGGCCGCCGACGGCTCGATGCCGGGCGAGGCGCCTCCGCAGATGATCGAGATCGAGGCGGTCGGCGCGATCGCCAGCTTGTTGGAGAAGCGGTCCTCGAAGCCGAAGTCGGCGGCGTCGGGACAGGCGCCGCGTTCCTTGCCGAGCGAAACGGAGGCATCGTCGCACTGGCCGCGGATGTGCTTGAACATCTTCTTGTTCCACACCTTGGCCATCACCGATTCGAGCGGGATGTTGTTGGCCTGCAGGAAGGAGTGGAAGCCCATGACGCCCAGCCCGACCGAACGCTCGCGCATGGCGGCGTAGGTGGCCCGGGCGAAGTCGCTGCCGGCAGTATCGATGAAGCTCTGCAGCACGTTGTCGAGGAAGCGCATCACGTCGTCGATGAAGGTCGGATGCTCGTGCCACTCGAGATAGGTCTCGAGATTGAGCGAGCTGAGGCAGCACACCGCGGTGCGCTGCTTGCCGTGATGGTCGATGCCGGTCGGCAGCGTGATCTCGCTGCACAGGTTCGAGGTCTTGACCTCGAGGCCGGCCAGCTTGTGATGCTCGGGCCGGGCGTTGTTCACGTGGTCGACGAAGATCAGGTAGGGCTCGCCGGTCTCGATGCGCGCCGTCAGGATGCGGATCCACAGGTGGCGGGCCGAGACCTTGCGCTGCACCGCGCCGTCCTTGGGGCTGACCAGCGCCCATTCCTCGTCGTTCTCGACGGCCCGCATGAAGGCGTCGGAGATCAGCAGGCCGTGGTGGAGATTGAGCGCCTTGCGGTTGGGATCGCCGCCGGTCGGACGGCGGATCTCGATGAATTCCTCGATCTCGGGATGGTTGACCGGCAGGTAGCAGGCGGCCGAACCGCGGCGCAGGGAGCCCTGGCTGATGGCCAGGGTGAGCGAATCCATCACGCGGATGAACGGCACCACACCGGAGGTCTTGCCATTCATGCCGACCTTTTCGCCGATCGAACGCAGGTTGCCCCAATAGGAGCCGATTCCGCCGCCACGGGCGGCCAGCCAGACGTTCTCGTTCCACAGGCCGACGATGCCTTCGAGGGAATCGTTGGCCTCGTTCAGGAAGCACGAGATCGGCAGGCCGCGGCTGGTGCCGCCGTTGCTCAGCACCGGCGTCGCCGGCATGAACCACAGGTTGCTGATGTAGTCGTAAAGCCGCTGCGCGTGGCCGTCGTCGTCGGCATAGGCCGAGGCGACGCGGGCGAACATGTCCTGGTAGGTTTCGCCCGGAAGAAGGTAGCGATCTGTGAGAGTGGCCTTGCCGAATATCGTCAGGCGGGAATCACGGGAGGAGTCGGTAACAACGCGCGCACCGCTGCGAACTTGAACAACATCAAACACTTGCGGCCCCCATTTTCTTTTTGTCCACAGATGTGGATAGAACACACTGTGGAATACACCTAGATGTTGGGAGCGTTTCGGCTGCTCCCACTATCCATAGATGATACGGCACCTGTCGCGGCTGTCATCGGCAAATTTTTTCCCCGCGTGTGAATCTCAAGAATGGTTGGTTAAACATCTGTAAAACAACAAAAAAATCGCCTTTGAAATTTTGTTTTTCATCCCCGTTTTTCACCTTCGCAAGTGCAGCATAACAGGAGAACAAAACGCGCTTTGCCACGGATTCCGTGGCCTGCAAACAGAAAGGCCAGAGAATCGGCTCACCCGCGCCGAGCCACCGCACAAAATGCGCGGCACGACAGGCATTCTTGGCATCGCCATCGGATCATCGTCAGACTGTCACAGCCGGGCGTAACATCCGCCCGACGCCAACACGGGGAAACACCAGATATGGCCATCGCACCGGCGCCACGGGTTTACGGGCTGGACGCCATCTGTGCCGCGGCCCTCGAGGCCGGCGGCGAGGACGCCGCCCGGTTTGCACGCCGGTTGTTCGAGCGTGTCTCCGACAAGGATCTGGCGGCCGCCCCGCCAAGGCAACGCGCCGCCGTCTCCACCGCCCTGCTCACCTTCGCCCGCCGGCGCCTGCCCGGCGTCGCCAAGATCCGGGTGTTCAACCCGGGCGGGCCCGGCCACGACTTCGAAAGCCGCCACAGCGTCGTGCACATCGTCAACGACGATATGCCGTTCCTGGTGGATTCGATCGTCAACGAGCTCAACCGCCGTGAAATCGCCGTGCAGATGCTGGCCCATCCGGTGCTGGCGGTACGGCGCGACCTCGATGGCGACCTGGCAGGCTTCGGCCTCGAGGCCGGCGCCGTATCGGGTGAAAGGGGCGGCCGCGCCGAATCGATGATGCATCTCGAGATCGACCGCCAGGCCGATCCCCGCCAGCTCGACGAGATCGCCTCGGCGCTCACGCGCGTGCTGGCCGAAGTCCGGCTGGCGGTCGAGGACTGGCGGCCGATGCGGCAGGCCTGCCTCGATGCGATCGACGACCTCGCGCCCGGCCGGCCGGCCAAAATGGCCGAGTACGCCGACTTCCTGCATTGGCTGGAGGCCGGGCACTTCACGTTTCTCGGTCATCGCCGCTACCGCTATGTCGAGGATCCGGCGCTGCCGGGCGGCATCCGCTACGAGCTGGTGCCGGGCTCGGCACTGGGCGTCCTCAGTCGCGACGAGGTCCGCCAGTTCGAGGCCGGCCTCGGCAGCGGCGATGCCATGGCCCGCTTCGCCACCGGCCCCGAAAATATCCTGATCGTGAAGACCGACCGGCCGGCGATGGTTCATCGCAGCGGACCGGCCGATGGCGTGATCATAAAAACCTACGACGCCGATGGCCGGGTCACCGGCGAGCGGCGCCTGGCCGGCCTGTTCACTTCCGGTGCCTACCACGCGATTGTGGCCGACGTGCCTCTGCTGCGCGGCCGGGTCGAGATCCTGCTCCGCCGTTCCGGTCTCGCCGCCGACAGCCACGACGGCAAGGCGCTGCAGGCCATCCTGGACACCTACCCGCGCGACGAACTGTTCCAGATCGACGAGGACACGCTCTACGACCACGTGATGGGTATCCTGCAGCTGCAGGAACGCCGCCGGGTGGCGCTGTTCACGCGGCGCGATGCGGTCGACCGCTTCGCCACCAATCTGGTGTTCGTGCCGCGCGAGCGTTTCGATGCCGCGTTGAGCGGCCGTTTCGCTGCGATCCTCGAACAGGCCTGGGACGGCAAGACGATTTCGGTCGCCGTCTCGGCCAGCAGCAATTCCGCCCTCGTGCAGGCGCTCTACACGGTGAGGTTCAGCAGTCCCGGCACGCCAAAACCCGACCTTGCCGCCCTCGAGCAGGAGCTGGTCGAGGCAGCGACTTCGTGGAGCGACCGGCTGCGCGCGACCCTGCAGGCCGAGCTGGGCGATGCCGAAGGCCGCATCGCCGCCCGCCGCTGGCGCGGGTATTTCCCGCCGGCCTTTCGCGACACCGTCGAGGCCTCGCAGGCCGCCGCCGATATCGCGGTTTTGAAGGCGACGCTCGACGGCAAGCCGTTCGGTGTCCGCCTCGACCGCGAACCCGATGCGCCGCCACACCGCTTCATCCTGCGCCTGTTCCATCCGCGCGAGGCGCTGGCGCTTTCCGATATCCTGCCGCCGGCGGAGAATCTCGGCCTCAGGGTGCTGAGCGAAGCGCCGTTCCTGCTGAGCAAGGGCGGCAGCGAGGAGGTGGCGCTGCAGGTCCTGACCGTCGAGACGGCGAATAAGTCGGCGGTCGACCTCGCCGCCTCCGGCCCACGCTTCACCGAGACGCTCGAGCGGCTGATGAGCGGCGCGCTCGAGAACGACGGCTTCAATCGCCTCGTGCTGGGTGCGGGCCTGGGCTGGCGCGAGGTGACGGTGCTGCGCGCCTACGCCAAGTACCTGCGCCAGGCAGGCGTTCCCTTCAGCCAGGACTACATGGAACGCGCGTTAATGGCCTACCCTGCGATCGCCCGCGGCCTTGTCGACCTGTTCGGAGCACGTCTCGACCCGGCGCTGGGCGAGGCCCGGTCCGATGCCCGCAACGCCCGAGTCGAGGCGGTCGAGGCAGCCCTTGCCGCCGCACTCGATACCGTGGCCACGCTCGACGAGGACCGCATCCTGCGGCGCCTCGTCAATGCCGTGCGCTGCACGTTGCGCACCAACTACTGGCAGACTTCGGTCGACGGCGCGGTGAAGGAATGGATCTCCTTCAAGATCGACAGCCGCACCATCGACGACCTGCCGGCGCCGCGGCCGGCGGTCGAGGTCTTCGTCTACAGCCCGCGCATGGAGGGCATCCACCTGCGCGGCGGCCGGGTGGCGCGCGGCGGTATCCGCTGGTCGGACCGGCGCGAGGATTTCCGCACCGAGATCCTCGGCCTGATGAAGACCCAGATGGTCAAGAACGCCGTCATCGTGCCGGTCGGGTCCAAGGGCGGCTTCTACGTGAAGAGGCCGCCGGCCGACGGCACGCGCGAACAGGTCCAGGCCGAGGGGATCTACTGCTATCAGACACTGATCCGCGGCCTGCTCGACCTCACCGACAACTACGCCGGCGACGGCATCGCACCGCCGGCTGGCGTGGTGCGCCACGATGGCGACGATCCCTATCTCGTGGTTGCCGCCGACAAGGGCACCGCCACCTTCTCCGACATCGCCAACGCGCTGGCGGCCGACTACGACTACTGGCTGGGCGATGCCTTCGCCTCCGGCGGCTCGGCGGGCTACGACCACAAGAAGATGGGCATCACCGCACGCGGTGCGTGGGAATCGGTGAAGCGCCACTTCCGCGAGCTGGGGCAGGACATCCAGACCACCGCCTTCACGGTCGCGGGTGTCGGCGACATGTCGGGCGACGTGTTCGGCAACGGCATGCTGCTGTCGCGTCACATCAAGCTGGTCGCCGCCTTCGATCACCGCCATATCTTCATCGACCCGATGCCCGACCCGGCCACGAGCTGGGCTGAACGTAAGCGGCTGTTCGATCTGCCGCGTTCGTCGTGGATGGACTACGACAAGGCCCTGCTGTCGGCAGGCGGCGGCATCCACGACCGCGGCGCCAAGTCGATCGCCCTCCCGGCCGAAGCCCGGCGCGCCCTGGGACTCGACGCATCGACCGTTACGCCGGTCGAACTGATGCGCGCCATCCTGGCCGCCCCGGTCGACCTGCTCTATTTCGGCGGCATCGGCACCTACGTGAAGGCTTCGAGCGAAAGCCATGCCGAGGCCGGCGACCGCGCCAGCGACGCCGTGCGCATCGACGCCGGACGCTTGCGCGCGCGGGTGATCGGCGAAGGAGCCAATCTCGGCTTCACCCAGCGCGGCCGGATCGAAGCGGCACTGGCGGGCTGCCGGATCAACACCGATGCGCTCGACAATTCGGCCGGAGTAGACACCTCCGACCATGAAGTGAACATCAAGGTCGCGACCGGCGACGCGATCGCCCGCGGCCTGCTGGCCGACCCCGATCGCGACGCCCTGCTGTTCTCCATGACCGACGACGTCGCGGCCCTGGTGCTGCGCCACAACTATCAGCAGAGCCAGGCGATCAGCGTAGCGCTGGCCCAGGCCGGCGAGGAACACCATCGCACCGAGCACTTCATGCGTGCCCTCGAACGCCAGGGCCGGCTCGACCGCGCCGTCGAGTTTCTGCCCGACACGGCGGCGATGCGCACGCGCGGGCAGAACCGCCAGTACCTGACGCGGCCCGAGCTCTCCGTCCTGCTGGCCTACGCCAAGATCGACCTCAACGACGAGATCCTCGGCTCGGACCTGCCCGACGATCCGCTGCTCGAGGGCGAACTTCTGCGCTATTTCCCGGCGGCATTGCGGGAAAAATATGAGCCGGCCATCCGCGCCCACCGGCTGCGCCGCGAGATCGCGGCCCTGCAGGTGGTGAATTCGCTGGTCAACCGCTGCGGACCGACCTTCGTGCGCAACGTCGGCCAGCGCACCGGCGCAACGGCAGCGGCCATCGCCCGCGCCTTCGCCGTGGTGCGCGACGCCTGGAAGCTGCGCGACCTGTGGGGCGACATCGAGGCGCTGGATGCCTCGCTCAAGGCCGAGGCGCAGACGAAGATGCTGGTGGCCTCGCAGCGCTTCCTGACGCGCGCCACGCAATGGACGCTGCGCCGCCTGCCGCAACCCCTCGACACTATGGCAGCGACCGAGCAGCTCGGCACGGCGGTGGCTGCCTTGAGCAATCTGCCGCCCGGGCTGATCGGACCGTCGGAAAGTGCCGCACTTGCCGAGCGCGCCGCCGCCTTCGAGGCGATGGGCGCGCCGACCGATCTCGCCCGCCGCGCCGCCGCGCTCGAGACGCTGGCTGCTGCCGGCGACCTGATGCAGACGGCACGCGCCAGCAGCTGCGATATCGGCGATGCGACCCGGCTCTATTTCCGCCTCGGCGAGCGGCTGTCGCTTGCCACGCTGGCGACGGGCGCCCAGAACCTGCCGCGCGACGGCCTGTGGCCGGCGCAGGCCGCACTGGCCATGCAGGACGAACTCGCCGCCCTTCAGGCCGATCTGCTGGCCTCGGCGCTGCGAATCGCCGGACCGGACGGCGCGGCAGATCCGGACGTCGTGCTGGCGCGCTGGAGCGAGCCGCGCAAGCTGGCGCTCGAGAGGGTCGACCGGATTCTGAAGGAAGAATTGCCGGCGGCCGGCGCGCTCGATCTCGCCATGCTCTCGGTTGCGACGGCGGAGTTGCGAACTCTTGTCTAGCGCGCGAGGATTGCCCACCGGAGCATGTCATGAGCAAGAAGAGCGAAGCCTTTGCCATCGAGAAAAGCGACGACGAGTGGCGCCAGCAGCTCGATCCGCTGCAGTACAACGTGCTGCGCAAGCATAGCACCGAGCGCGCCTTCACCAGCCCGCTGAACGACGAGAAGCGCCAGGGCTCATTCGTCTGCGCCGGTTGCGGCGAGCCGCTGTTCGATTCGGCAACGAAATTCGAGAGCGGTACGGGTTGGCCGTCGTTTTGGCAGCCGCTGCCCGACGGCGTCGGCACGACGACCGATCGCAGTTTCTTCATGACCCGAACCGAAGTGCATTGCGCCAAGTGCGGCGGCCATCTCGGTCACGTCTTCCCCGACGGGCCGCCGCCAACCGGACAGCGCTATTGCATGAACGGCGCGGCGATGAGGTTCGAGGAAAAGAAATAGACTCTCGAGTCTAGGTCGTCGGCTGGTCGCCCTTCGGCGGTGGCGGCGGGCCGTCGTCGCAGACCTGCGCCAGCGTCGGTGAGATGGCAGCCATGGTCGATAAGAGAACGACTGCGAGAAGACTGAGAAGTCGGGTCATCGGCGCCTCCAGGAACCGAAGTGGATCACAGCCCCTTGAGGAAGTCGATCAACAGTTTGTTGACCGCGGCCGGCTGCTCCTGCTGCACCCAATGGCCGGCGCCCTCGAGGATGTGGCTGCCGCGCAGGCCGGGCAGGGTCTTCGGATAGGCCTCGAGCTGGCTCTTGGCGGCGGGAAACCGCAGCACGCCGTCGCGGCTGCCGGCGACGAACAGCGACGGCTGGCGAATTGGCTGGCCGCGCCAGGGGCCGGCAAGTTCCCAGTTGCGCCGAAGGTTGCGGTACCAGTTGAGGCCGCCGCGAAAGCCGGTGCGCGAGAATTCGCTGGTGTAGTAGTCGAGATCGGCGTCGCTCAACCACGCCGGCAGTTTCCCGGGATCGACCGTGTTGCCGAGCAGGGTGCCGTCGATCAGCCGGGCAAAACCCTTGCCGGACTCGGTGAGGTCACCGCCTGCCGTGTAGTAGAGGCGCCGCAGAGCCTCCCGGATGTCCCGTTGCAACTCGGCCTCGGCGATGCCGGGCTTCTGGAAATACTGCAGGTAGAAGTCGTTGATTCCGAGTTTCTCCAGCGCGGTCAGGATGTCGACGTAGCCGGGCGGAGCGTAGGGGACGCTCATGGCGCAGACGGCGGTGAAGAGATCGGGCCGCCACAGGGCGGCGTGCCAGGCAACCGGCGCGCCCCAATCGTGGCCGACGATCACCGCCTTGGTTTCGCCCAGGGCCTTCACCAGTTCAGCCATATCGCCGACCAAATGGAGAAGCGTGTACTGGTCGATGGGTTCAGGCGCCTCGGTGCCGCCGTAGCCACGCATGTCGGGTGCCACGCAACGGAAGCCTGCGGCACTGACGGCCAGCAATTGATGGCGCCATGAATACCAGCTCTCCGGCCAACCATGGCAGAACAGAACCAACGGGCCCCCCGACCCCTTGGGGGCGGATTCGGCGTAGCGCATATTGATATTGTTGGCTCTGGTCGTCTCGAGCGTAACGCCGGGAACGGGTGAGGCAGTCATCTGGACTATCCGCGCAAGTGAACTGGACGCGACAGCCGCGCGCGCACCGAGGAGCGCGAGCCCAGCAGCAGCGAGCCAACGAAAAAGACGCTGGCGAACAGCACGATCACCGGCCCCGAGGGCAGACCGGCGTGAAACGACACCAGCAGTCCGATCACCGCCGACGCGAAAGCCATGGGCGCAGCGACGAGCGTCATCGACCAGACCTCGCGCGCCCAGAACGAAGCGGCGACCGCCGGCAGCAGGACGATGCCGAGTGCCATCAGCGTGCCGAGTGCCTGGAAGCCGGCCACCATGTTCAACACGGCCAGGGCCAGAAAGAGATAGTGATAGACCGAGCCGCGCACGCCCATGGCGGCGAGAAACCCTGGATTGAAGCACTCGACGACAAGCGGCCGATAAATCGCGGCCAGACCGATCAATGTCAGCGTGGCCGTCGAAACCACGAGGTAGAGCGCCTGATCGTCGACCGCCAGGATGGCGCCGAACAGGATGTTCATCAGGTCGACCGCCGAACCGCGCATCGAGACGATCAACACACCGAGCGCCAGGGCGGTGAGATAGGCGGCGGCGAAGCTTGCATCCTCGCGCATGTTTGAAAAGCGCGCGATGGCGCCCGACACCAGCGCGGTCGCTATGCCGGCAAGGAAACCGCCGAGGCTCATGGCCGGCAACGAGAGGCCACCCAGCAGGAACCCCAGCGCCGCACCGGGCAGAAGCGCGTGGGCCAGCGCATCACCCATCAGGCTCATGCGGCGCAGGATCAGGAACACGCCGATCGACGAGCCGCCGACGGCCAGTGCCAGACTCGCCACCAGGGCGCGACGCATGAATCCGAACTCGACGAATGGCTGGATCAGGTACTCGTAGAGCATGGCGAGCGACGCGATCAGGCGCTCAGGCGCATCGGCGCTTCACAAGCGTCGGCATTTTCGTCCCATGCCTCGGCCATGGCGCGAGCGCGCAGCAGGTTCTCGGCCGACAGAACCTGCGGCGTCGGACCGGCATCGACCAGTTCGCGGGCGAGCAACAATGCATTGGGAAAATCGCGCCGCACCTGATCGAGATCGTGCAGGACGGCAACGACCGTGCGCTTTTCGGCCCGCCAGCGCCGGATCACCACCATGAGATCGGCAACCGTTTTGGAGTCGATGGCGGCGAACGGTTCGTCCAACAGGACCAGATCGGCATCCTGGAGCAACAGCCGCGCAAACAGCACGCGCTGGAACTGGCCGACCGAGAGCGTGTCGATCGGCCGGCGCTCGAAGCCTGAAAGTCCGACGGCGTCGATGGCGTGCTGGGCGTCGTGGACATCGGCATGCGTGGCCGCGCCGAAGCCACCGAAACGCGACCAGCGACCGAGCAGGACCGTGTCGAATACCGAGATCGGAAAGCTGCGATCGATTTCGGCCTGCTGCGGCAGATAGGCGATGCGCTTGGCCGAACACTCGATACGGCCCTCGATGTGCGGCGCCAGACCCAGCAGCGCTTTCAGGAGCGTGCTCTTGCCCGCTCCATTGGGCCCAACGATGGCGGTCATCTCGGCCATGGGAATTTCGGCCGAGACATGATGCACCGCCGGATGGCGGTCGTAGCTCACCGTCAGATCGATCAGGCGAAGGGCCGCACTCATGGCTTCGTCCTCACAGCGCCCACCAGACGCAGAGCCAGAGCACAACCGACACGCCGATCGCTGCCGCGACACGTGCCGGCGCGCTCATGGCGAGCAGGGTCGTTCCAGGGGAAACCGGTTCGCGCATGGTCCAAGGTGAAGGGTTGCGACGGTATGAATTGTTATATTATTACGCTCGCGGAGTCCAGCAGGCGGCGAGAGCGACGCGTTACCGTTCGTTAACTGTTTCTTGATTGGCAGCGCCGGCCTTCCGCGCGCATGTTGCCGCCATGGTGAAGTCTTCGATGCCCCACCGGCGATCGGTACTGATTGGCGCTGCCGCTACTGCCGGGGCGGCAATCGTCGTAGGGCGGTCCCAGCGGGCCTTCGCGCGCGCGCCTGCGGACGGACCCTGGGCGGTCGAGCTTTTCACATCGCAGGGCTGCAGTTCGTGCCCGCCGGCGGATGCCTTCCTCGGCAAGCTTGCCAAGCGCCCCGACATTGTCGCCCTGTCGTTCCACGTCGACTACTGGGACTATATCGGCTGGAAGGATCCCTTCGCCTCGCGCGAAACCACGGATCGGCAGCGCGCCTACGCCCGCGTACTGAAGCAACGCTATGTCTACACGCCGGAGATGGTGGTCGACGGTATCGGCCACGACACCGGCCGCGATACCGGCGCGATCGAGAGGCTGCTCGCAGAAGCGCAGCGCCGCTCGCCCAAACGCGCCACGCCCGAGCTCTCTCGCACCGGCGGCGGACCGCTCGCCATCAGGCTCGATGCCTTTGCACTTGGTGGCCAGTCGGCCGATGTGGTGCTGGCGGTCTACGACCGGCGCTACGCGACTCCGGTAAGAAGCGGCGAGAACCAGGGTCGCACGATCGAAAACTTCAACATCGTGCGCCATCTTGAACTGGTCGGCCACTGGGATGGTTCGCCCGCGAACTGGGCGATCGCCGCCGACCGGATTCAGCCGAATCAGGGCGTGGCGGTGCTGGTGCAGCGGGCCGATCATGGCCCGATGGTCGGCTGCAACAAGCTGGAACCCGCCTACTCGGGCTAGGCAGCGGCCTTGCGCCGGGCGCAGGTGCAGGCGAAGGTGCGCCAATGCCGCCCGCCAGCGCCTCCGGCCGCCTGACCGCGGTTCTCGGCCCCACCAATACCGGTAAGACCTATCTCGCGATCGAGCGCATGCTTGGCCACGCCTCCGGCATGATCGGGTTTCCGCTGCGCCTGCTGGCACGCGAGAACTACGACCGGATCGTGGCGGTCAAAGGCGCCAACCAGGTGGCATTGATTACCGGTGAGGAAAAGATCGCCCCGCCCGGAGCGCGGTATTTTGTCTGCACGGTCGAATCGATGCCGGTCGAGCGATCGGTCTCGTTCCTCGCCGTCGACGAGGTGCAGATGGCGGCCGACCCCGAGCGCGGCCATTTCTTCACCGACCGGCTGCTGCATGCGCGCGGCATGAATGAAACCATGCTGTTGGGCGCCGACACGGTCCGGCCGGTGCTGAACCGGCTGCTGCCCGATATCGACGTCGTGGCGCGCCCACGCTTTTCCGAGCTCGCCTATGTCGGCGCCAAGAAGGCCACACGCCTGCCGCGCCGTTCGGCCGTGGTCGGTTTCTCGGCCAGCGAGGTCTATGCCATCGCCGAGCTGATCCGCCGCCAGCGCGGCGGCACGGCGATCGTGATGGGTGCCATGAGCCCGCGCACGCGCAATGCCCAGGTCGACATGTTCCAGTCGGGCGAAGTCGACTATCTGGTCGCGACCGACGCCATCGGCATGGGCCTCAACATGGACGTGAATCACGTCTGGTTCGCGAGCCTGCGCAAATATGACGGCCGCAGTTCGCGCCCGCTGCGCAACGTCGAGCTGGCGCAGATCGCCGGCCGGGCCGGCCGCCATATGAACGACGGCACCTTCGGGACCACAGCCGATGTCAGCGGCCTCGAGCCGGAGGTGGTCGAGGCGATCGAGAATCATCGCTTCGATCCATTGCGCGAGGTGCAATGGCGGAACAGCGACCTCGACTCCCGTTCGGTGCCGGCGCTGATCGCATCCCTCAACATGCCGCCGCCGCATGCCGCTCTCCAGCGCGTGCGCGAGCAGGATGACCAGTTGGCTTTGCAGACGCTGTCAACACATTCGGACTTCCTGGCCCGCCTGCGCACCCCCCAACGCGTGCGTCTCCTCTGGGAGGTCTGCCAGGTGCCGGATTTCCGCAAGACCATGACCGAGGAACACACGCAACTGCTTGGTCAGCTCTTCGGACATCTGAGCCAGGGCGGCGAGCGCCTGCCGGAAGATTGGATCGACAGTCACGTGAAGCGGCTGGAGCATTTCGATGGCGACATCGACACGCTGATGGCACGCATCGCCCACGTCCGGACCTGGACCTACATCTCGCACCGACCCGACTGGATTCAGCGTGCGACACACTGGCAGGAGCGCGCACGCGCCATTGAGGACAGGCTTTCCGACGTTCTGCATCAGCGTTTGACGCAAAGGTTTGTAGATAGACGGGCGGCCCTGCTTGTAAGAAGATTGCGCGATGAGGATGAAATGACGACATCGGTCGCCGCAGCTGGCGAAGTCACCGTCGAGGGCGAACATCTCGGCCGTATCGAAGGCTTCCGCTTTGTTCCCGACGCGGCTGAGAGCCATGCCGATCAGAAGGCCGTGATGAGTGCTGCCTTGCGCGCACTACGTCAGGACCTGCCCGCGCGCCTGCAGGCGTTTGCCGGTTCGGCCGATGGTGAAATCGTGTTCGATTCGCAGCTGCGCATCTGTTGGGGTGGTGGGCCGGTGGCGCGCCTGCTGCCGAGCGACGACATCCTGGCACCCAAGATCGAAGCTCTCGCCACCGACCTGCTCGACGGACCAGCCCGCGAGGAGGTGCGCAAACGCGCCGCCACCTGGGTCGAGACCCGCATACGGCTCGGCCTTTCGGAGTTGATGGACGCACGGGCCACGGCAGAATTGCCCGGCGGAGCGCGCGGCGTCGTTTTCCAGCTCTGCGAGGGCCTCGGCATCCTGCCGCGGCGACCGATCGAGGATCAGCTCACCCAACTCGGCGACGACGATCGCAAGGCGCTGGCGCGACTGGGCGTCAGGGTCGGTGTCTATTCACTCTATTTCCCGAGCATGCTGAAGCCGGTTCCCATTCGCCTGCGCGCCGGGCTCTGGATGATCGCCCGGAACCGCGAAACCATTCCACCGCTGCCCGCCGAGGGCCGCACCTCGATGGATCTGCCGCGCGATGCCGAGCGCGAATTCTACGCCACCATCGGTTATCTGCCGCTGGGCAACCATGCGATCCGCGCCGACATGGTCGAACGCCTGGCGGCGATGGCGCGCCAGGCCGTGCGCGAGAGCCGAGAGTCCGCCCGCCGTGCCCAGCAGGACAAGAAAAAGGCCTCGCCACGTCCTCCGGCCGGCGGCGCCGCCCCCGTGACGGCCTCGCCGACCGATGAAATCAGCGAATGGGCGATCGTGGCCGCGGCGTTTGGCGAGGACGACCCTGCGCCGCCTTCCGAAGTGCGGTCGTCCGAAGCGCCGGCAGCCGAAGTGCGCGAAGAACCCGCGGATTCCGCAGTCGAGACGCCCGATACCGCCGCGCCCGAACCGGCGATTGCTGAATCGACCAATGCCGAATTGACGAATGCCGAGCCGGCACCTGCAGAGCCGACTGCCGAATCCGGGGCGGCTGAACCTGCCGCGCCCGAACCTGAAGCGGCCGAGGCTCCGCCGGTCGAAGCATCGAACACGACTGAAGCGGTTGTCGCGACCGAAGACGCCAAGCCGGAAGGTCCGCGCCCCCTGCCGCCTGGTCATTTCCGTGCCACGCCACAGATGATGTCGCTGGTTGGCTGCTCGGAACCCGAGATGGCCAATGTGATGCAGGCGCTCGGCTATCGCGTGCATCCGCCGTCGGAGGAATCCGGGCCGCTGCACACCTTTTCGATCAAGCCGCGCTTCGTGCGCGAGCGCGAGGAACAGCGCGAACGCCAGCGTCTGCAGCAGCGTCAGCAACGCGACCAGCAGCGCCGTGAACGGCCGGAGCGGGCGCCCAACGAGCGTCAGTTCTTCGCCGACGCGCCGCGTCCCGAGCGTGGCAGGGACGGGCCGCGCGGCGATGGGCCACGAAACAGCGGACCACGGGCCAACGCGCCGCCGAACAACGCTCCGCGCGCAGACGGTGCCCGCAACGACGGTCCCCGCAAGGACGGGCCGCGGCAGGATCGGGGCCAGAACGACCGGCCCCGTGGTGCCCGCCCGCCACGCCGCGACAGCGGCGGCCCGGCACTCAGGCTCTACGCGACCACCGAGACGAAAGGCGATACGCCAGCGACCGATTCCCCGTTCGCGAAGCTGCTCGAACTCAAGCTCGGCGGAAAGAAGTAGCCGAGCCCGAGGGACCAGAGGCACCACGGCGCGATGCGGCTCGACAAATGGCTCTGGCACGCCCGCTTCTTCAAATCGCGCACGCTGGCCACTCGCCATATCGAAAAGTCGCGCTGCCGGCTCGATGGCCGCGTCGTCAACAAGCCTCATGCGGTCGTCGCACCGGACATGGTGTTGACGATCGCGCTTGGGCCAAGCGTGCGGGTGGTGCGCATCTTGGCGCTCGGCGATCGCCGGGGGCCGGCCCCCGAAGCACGCGCGTTGTATGATGAAATCAACCCCGGGTGAGTCGGCGGCCTTGCGCGTGGCGCCGTCGCGCGTTAATCAGCCGGCCGCTCGTTTCGGGAGCCATTGATGACCTACGTCGTGATCGAGGCTTGCATCAAGTGCAAGTACATGGACTGCATCGAAGTTTGCCCCGTGGATTGCTTCTACGAGGGCGAGAACATGCTTGTCATCAATCCGGATGAATGCATCGATTGCGGCGTATGCGAACCCGAGTGCCCGGTCGAGGCCATCCAGCCTGACACCGAAAAAGGGCTCGAGAAGTGGCTGGAGCTCAATCGGAGCCTGTCGGCCGAGTGGCCGAACATAACTCGCAAGGGTGAACCACCCGCCGACGCCGACGCTTTCAAGGACGAGAAAGACAAGTTCGACAAATATTTCACTAAGAATCCGGCAAAACGCTAAATACCCGGCGGTTTGAGGCGAAATTGATGCCGCTATGCAGATAGCGCATGGGTAGACCGTTGCCCAAATGCAACATCACCCGCGACTCCAGGCCAAATTTGTGATACAAGGTCGGGGCAGGAAGCGGTCCGGGGTCCGGTCCGCCGTGGGCTCGGTATCCTTGTCGGTATCCGAAAGAAACTTACCGATGCGGGCTATCGAGCCGAACATGCAGGGGAGCATGTGCGGTGGATCGCGGTATCGCTGATTGCGGGGTTTGACGTGAAGGGACTTGATATGGTGAAGCCGAAGAAGACATCGCTCAAGGCGAAGGAATTTGCCTTCGAGAAGGGCGATTTTGTAGTTTATCCGACGCACGGCGTCGGCCGCGTTGTCGACATCGAGGCCAAGGAGATTGCCGGGTTCAAGCTTGATCTGTTCGTCATCTCGTTCGAACAGGAGCGCATGATGCTGCGTGTGCCGGTTGCGAAGGCCAAGATTTCCGGTCTGCGCAAGCTCAGCTCGCGCAAGATCATGGAAAGTGCCCTGGTCACCCTGAAGGGCCGCAGCCGTGTGAGCCGCGCCATGTGGAACCGCCGCGCCCAGGAATACGAAGCCAAGATCAACTCGGGCGATCCGGTGTCGATCGCCGAAGTGGTGCGCGACCTGCACCGCAATGCCGGTCAGCCCGACCAGTCCTACAGCGAACGCCAGATCTACGAAGCGGCGCTTGACCGGCTGGCGCGCGAGCTGGCTGCGGTCGAACGGATCGACAAGGATCTTGCGACACAGAAGCTGAACAGCGTGCTGCAGAAGGTGGCCTAGGCGACACGCGGCGCGACGGGGTTATCCCGGCGAGCCAACCTACCGGATATCCCAAAGGCGGCCGACCTCTTGAAGTCGCGCCGCCTTTTCAATGTCCGGCTTCCATGGCCAGTGCCCCGATCTAGGGTTCGACAGTTTTCACCGATGACTGGCGGGTGAGTTCGGCCAGTGTGTCGGCACCGTTCAGGACCAGCAGACGCTCCATCCTGAGGTCGCCATAGGGCAGCCGCGCCGCGAGCTGCGCCGGCGAGGCCTCCGCCAGCGAGATCACACGCAGCCGATAGGGTCTGAGAGCCGCTGCCTCCGACCCAGACAGCGGACGAAACGTGCGCGCAGCGTTCACCAGTTCCTCGATCCGGCGATCGCGGTCAGGCCCATCGCTCGACAGATTGAAAAAGCAGATGCGCTCGCCATGGCGCACCAATACGTAGCGGGCCTGGCCAAGGCTGGTATCGGAGCCGCGCGGTCGTGCGCCGATGGCGGCTTCTGCCCCGCCGATCTCCGTCGCCTCGATATTGGCTGGCGTCGGCTTCAGAGTGTTGCGCATCCATGTGTCGAGGCGGCCTGGCACGCGATCGCTGGAGCATCCGAAGTACAACAGCGAGCGGTCACGCCCGACACCGAGCACGCCGTCGGGATTGTTGAACAGCCGGAAATCAGGCGGTGCCACGAAGGCAAATTTCATTGTCGGGTGAAGAAATGCGGAGTCGCGAACGAACCCTTCGTCAGGGGCATCGTCGATCGACATGCCGTCGATCGCCCCGAAATAGGCGGCCCGGCCGGACTCTCCTGCTGCCGCCACACCGGCTGCCTGCAGTGCCTGCTTTCTCTCGAGGGGAGCGGGATGCGTGGAAGTGGCGCTGCGTTGCTCGAACGCGTCCAGCGCCTCTCCCAGAATTTGGGCTTCGAGCCGCGACTGCTGGCGCAACCTGTCGATCAAGCTGGCCATCGCATTTCCCCGATAGCCTGCCTGCACGACGTAGGCGAGACCGATCCGGTCGGCTTCGAGCTCCTGCTCGCGCGAATAGCGCCGCAAGGCAAGCATGCCATCGCGCGCCACCGAACGTCCGACGATAACAGACCCCGTCGCGGCGGCAGCCTCGACAGCGGCATCGACTACCCCCTGCCGTGCACGGGCACGCTGGGCGGCGTGCCGCTCGATGAGATGCCCAAGCTCATGACCAAGCGCGGCCGCGAGTTCGGCTTCGTCGTCGAGCACGGCAAGCAGGCCGCGCGTCACGAAGACATAGCCCGGCACTATGGCGTGTGCGTTGACCACCGGCAGGTCGAGCACGACAAATCGGTAGGCTCCCTTGAGGGCCGACCCGGTCACCAGCTTCTGCCCGACACGATCGACGTAGGACTGCAGGGCAGCGTCGGGATAGACAGCGCCGACCTCCCGCTCGATCGCACGAGGCAACACCGGAACGCCATCGGCTTGCCGTGGAGACGAACTGGCGGTCGTCGTCTGCGACGATGTGTTTCCAGTCGCGCAGCCACCCACGGCGAGGAGCAACGCAACCAGTGTCAGAATGCGGCGAATATCCACTCGCTCTCCTCGATGACCGTCCACCTTAGACGTCCGAGTACGGCACCGGCAATTGCCGCGGGGCTGGAACGGGGGACGTCCCTGTGGCAGTGATAGGCGCAGATACAGACATGCCGCGCTCAGAGACTCCACTTCGCTCCGACCTGTTCCCGGAGATATCGCCTTATGCCAGCGGCATGCTGGCGGTAGACGGCCGGCATACGATCTATTGGGAGCAGAGCGGCAACCCCGACGGCGTGCCGGTGCTGTTCCTGCACGGCGGTCCAGGCGCGGGATCGGCTCCGGTCCATCGCCGCTTCTTCGATCCGCAATTCTACCGCGTCGTGGTCTTCGACCAGCGTGGCTGCGGCCGTTCGATCCCACTTGGCGAACTGCGCGACAACACCACCGACCACCTCGTTGCCGATATGGAAGCGCTGCGGACCCATCTCGGCATCGCCCGCTGGCTGCTGTTCGGCGGTTCGTGGGGCAGCACGCTGGCACTGGCCTACGGAATCAAGCACCCCGACCATGTGACGGGTTTCATCCTGCGTGGAATCTTCCTGGGTGCGAGATCGGAGATAGACTGGTTCCTCCACGGCATGCGCACGATTTTTCCGGAAGCGTGGCGCGACTTCGTGGAGCATCTTCCGGAAGGCGAGCGCACCGATCTTCTGGGGAACTATTACCGCCGGCTCGTCGACCGCAACCCTGATAGCCATCGCCCGGCGGCACGCGCCTGGAGCCGCTACGAGGCCGCCTGCTCGACACTTTATCCGATGGCGCGGGCGCCCTTCGAATCGGATCACGGCGGCTTCGCCCTGGCCCTCTCACGCATCGAGGCGCACTACTTCGCCCACGGCACATTCGTGCCCGAAGGCTGGCCGTGGTCGGACCTCGAACGCATCCGCCACCTTCCCGGCACCATCGTGCAGGGTCGCTACGATATCGTCTGCCCGCCGGTCACCGCCGACGCCCTGGCGCGGGCATGGCCGGAAGCGCGCTACATCGTTGTGCCCGACGCCGGCCATAGCGCGCTGGAGCCCGGCATTCGAGGCGCACTGGTCAATGCCACCGAGAGCTTCCGGCTGACAACCAGCAACGACGACCTCTTCGCCCCGCGTTTTCCCTGGGAGACTTGAAGGACATGTCATTCGACCTTCCGCCGGAGCAGACCGCCGCCGCCGCCTGGTATGGTCCCGAGATGTCAGCGCGCACTGACTGGCAGCTGGTACTTGCGCCGGCCGAAATCACGGAAATCGAGACGACCACGAAAGCACTGGCGTCGCGTGAAGCCGACATCGCCGCGATGACGGACGACGACTTCCCGCTGCCGAGGTTCGGACCGATACTCAAGGCGCGCGTCCGCGACGAAGTGCTGAACGGCCGTGGTTTCCTGCTGCTGCGCGGCCTGCCCGTCGAGCGCTGGTCGATGCGCGAGGCGGCAACGGCGTTCTTCGGACTTGGCACCCATCTCGGCAGCGCACGCTCGCAGAACGGCAAGGGCCACGTCCTGGGCCACGTCCAGGATCTCGGCCTCGACGTGAAGGATCCTAACGTCCGCATCTATCAGACGCACGAACGTCAGACCTACCACACCGACTCGTGCGACATCGTCGGCTTGCTTTGCCTCAAGACCGCCAAGTCAGGGGGCCTGTCGGCTCTGGTGAGTTCGACCACGATCTTCAATGAGATGCGCCGCCGCCGGCCCGACCTTCTGAAGCTGCTGTTCCAGCCGATCGCCACCGACCGGCGCGGTGAGGTGCCGGAAGGCAAAAAGCCGTATTTCGAGATTCCCGTCTTCAACTGGCACAAGGGCTTTCTGAGTACGATCTACCAGCGCCAGTATGTCGATTCGGCCCAGCGGTTTGCCGATGCCCCGCGACTTTCAACGGCCCAGGTCGAGGCCCTAGACATGTTCGACGCGCTGGCCGGAGACCCAAAGCTCCACATGTTCATGGAATTTAAGCCGGGCGACGTGCAGCTCGTGCACAACCACACCATGCTGCATGACCGCACCGACTTCGTTGACTGGCCGGAGCCGGACCGCCGCCGTCATTTGCTGCGTCTGTGGCTGGCGGCATCCGACGCCCGGCCGCTGCCCGACGTCTTCGCCCAGCGCTACGGCGCCGTCACTGTCGGCGATCGCGGCGGCATCATCGTGCACGGCACCAAACTGCATGCGCCACTCCAGGCGGTCTGACGCAGGTGGTTGACCCGGAGCGTGGTCGTCCCTAATTGAAGGCCGCCTGAACAAACTACCGTAACCAGGGACGACATATGGCCGGCGATCCAACTGCGGGCGGCGCCCCGTCTGAACTGCCGGACGAAACGCCCGAATCGAGCCTCGACATTCCACCCAAGCCGGAAGGCACGTCCGAGCTGAAGCAGCTCGTCGAACGGCTCGAGGCGGAGAATGCCGACCTGCAGGACAAGCAGCTTCGTGCGCTGGCCGAGGCCCAGAACGTGCGCCGACGCGCGCAGCAGGACATCGAGAAAGAGCGCAAGTTCGGCATCGAGCGCTTCGCCCGTGACGTGCTGTCGGTGGCCGACAATCTCGGCCGCGCCCTCTCGGCGCTCCCCACGGACCTCGAGGAGCTGGATCCAGCGTTGCGCAACGTCGTTGTCGGCGTCCAGGCCACCGAACGCGAATTGCAGTCGGTTCTGGAGCGCCATGGCGTGACGCGCGTAGAAGCCCTCGGCCAGCCATTCAACGCCGAATTCCATCAAGCGATGATGGAAATCGACGACCCGTCGGTTCCCACCGGCACCGTCCTGCAGGAGATGATCCCGGGATATCTGCTCGCCGGACGCCTGCTGCGCGCAGCGATGGTTGCCGTGTCCAAGGGCGGACCGGTGGTTCGGCCAGCCAGTAACGAGAACTAGATTTTCAGCGCGGTCATTGGGGGGTCGATTCTCGCGCCGAGCCGGCCTATGGCGATATTTAGCCGCGCGATTTTCGTACGCCTTGCCCGCTGATGCCATTGCAGGTGGCGCAGCAGAACCTATATAGCCCCTATCCTGACCCGGTTTTTGGCAGGAAATCACAGATCGGGGGTCGATTTGGCGCCTTTGGGGCCGGATCGATCCGCCTAGCGAGAGAGTAGCAACATGGCGAAAGTCATCGGTATCGACCTCGGCACGACCAATTCGTGCGTCGCGGTCATGGAAGGCGGCGAGACCAAGGTCATCGAGAATTCGGAGGGCGCGCGGACCACGCCGTCCATGGTCGCGTTCACGGACGCGGGCGAACGCCTCGTCGGCCAGGCCGCCAAGCGTCAGGCCGTCACCAATCCGCTCAAGACCCTTTATTCCGTCAAGCGCATGATCGGGCGGCGCTTCGAGGACCCTATGGTTCAGAAGGAGATGTCGCTCGTCCCCTTCAAGATCGTGAAGGCCACCAACGGCGATGCCTGGGTCGAGGCTTCGGGCCAGACCTACAGCCCCAGCCAGATTTCCGCATTCATCCTCGGCAAGATGAAGGAAACCGCCGAAGCCTATCTCGGCGAAAAGGTCGAGCAGGCGGTCATTACGGTCCCGGCCTATTTCAACGACGCCCAGCGCCAGGCGACCAAGGATGCCGGCCGCATCGCCGGCCTCGAAGTCCTGCGCATCATCAACGAGCCGACCGCGGCCGCGCTGGCCTACGGCATGGACAAGCGCAAGACCGGCACCATCGCTGTCTATGACCTGGGCGGTGGCACGTTCGACGTGTCGATCCTCGAGATCGGCGACGGCGTGTTCGAGGTCAAGGCAACCAACGGCGACACCTTCCTGGGTGGCGAAGACTTCGACGTCCGCATCATCGGTTACCTCGCCGACGAGTTCAAAAAAGAGCAGGGCATCGATCTGCGCAACGACAAGCTTGCCCTGCAGCGCCTGAAGGAAGCGGCCGAGAAAGCCAAGATCGAGCTCTCCAATTCCAAGGAGACCGAGATCAACCTGCCGTTCATCACCGCCGACGCGAGCGGCCCCAAGCATCTCGTGATCAAGCTGTCGCGCGCCAAGCTCGAGGCCTTGGTCGAAGACCTTGTGCAGCGCACGCTCGAACCCTGCAAGGCTGCTCTCAAGGATGCCGGCCTGCAGGCCGGCCAGATCGACGAGGTCATCCTGGTCGGCGGCATGACGCGCATGCCCAAGGTGATCGAAGTCGTTAAGCAGTTCTTCGGCAAAGAGCCGGCCCGCAACGTCAACCCCGACGAAGTCGTGGCGGTTGGCGCGGCAGTTCAGGCCGCCGTGCTGAAGGGCGAGGTCAAGGATGTCCTGCTGCTCGACGTGACGCCGCTGTCGCTCGGTATCGAGACGCTGGGCGGCGTATTCACGCGCCTGATCGAGCGCAACACGACGATCCCGACCAAGAAGAGCCAGACCTTCTCCACCGCCGACGACAACCAGACGGCCGTTACCATCCGCGTGTTCCAGGGCGAGCGCGAAATCGCCGCCCAGAACAAGATGCTCGGCCAGTTCGACCTGGTCGGCCTGCCGCCGGCACCGCGCGGCCAGCCGCAGGTCGAGGTCACGTTCGACATCGACGCCAACGGCATCGTGCAGGTTTCGGCCAAGGACAAGGCGACCGGCAAGGAACAGCAGATCCGTATCCAGGCTTCGGGCGGCCTCAGCGAGGCCGACATCCAGAAAATGGTGAAGGATGCCGAACTCCACGCCGAGGAAGACAAGAAGAAGCGCGAGCTGATCGATGCCCGCAACCAGGGCGAGGCGCTGGTTCATTCGACGACCAAGCACCTGACGGAGTTCGGCGACAAGGTCAGCCCGACCGAGAAGGCCGCGATCGAAGGTGCGCTCGAGGCGCTGAAGACAGCATTGACCGCCGAAGATGCCGAGGCGATCAAGACCAAGACCAACGACCTCGCCCAGGCAGCGATGAAGCTCGGCGAGGCAATGTACAAGTCTCAGCAGGCGGATGCCCAGGCGGGGGCTCCAGCGGGCGATGCCACGGGCGGCGCGGGCGAGCCCAAGGACGACAAGGTCGTCGATGCCGAGTTCGAGGACGTCACCGACAAGAACAAGAAGACAGGCTCCGGCTGAGCCGGGTAGAAATGCGAGACAAGGCGGCCTCCCGCGTGAGCGGGAGGCCGACGTATGAGAGGCAAGTGGGGGCTGCGTAGAGCGTATGTCGCAAGACTATTACGAGCTGCTCGGGGTCAGCCGTACGGCAAGCGCCGACGACATCAAGAAGGCGTTCCGCAAGCTCGCCATGCAGCATCATCCGGATCGCAATCAAGGCGATCAGGAGGCCGAGAAGAAATTCAAGGTCGTCAATCACGCCTATGACATCCTGAAGGATCCGGAGAAGCGAGCAGCCTATGACCGCTACGGCCCGGCCGCCTTCGAAGGCGGAGCCGGGCCAGGCGGCCCCCAGGGCCAGGGCTTCGATTTCGGCTCGGTGTTTGGCGATATTTTCGACGAGATGTTCGGCGGCAGCGGACGCGGCCGCGGCGGCCGCGGCGACACGCGCGGCCAGGATCTACGCTTCAATCTCGAGATCACCCTTGAGCAGGCCTATTCCGGCACCGAAGCGACGGTGCGGGTGCCGAGTTCGGTGTCCTGCGAGGTCTGTCATGGCAGTGGCGCGGCAGCCGGTTCCAAGCCGCAGACCTGCCCGACCTGCCAGGGCCGCGGCCGCTTGCGCGCCCAGCAGGGCTTCTTCACCGTCGAGCGGGCCTGCCATGCCTGCCACGGCGCCGGCCAGATCATCGACAAGCCGTGCCGCGGCTGCGGCGGCCAGGGCCGCGTGCGCCGCGACAAGACGCTCAAGGTCAACATCCCGGCCGGCGTCGAGGAGGGCACACGCATCCGTCTTTCCGGCGAGGGCGAGGCTGGCGCGCGTGGCGGCCCGGCGGGCGATCTCTACGTCTTCCTCTCGGTGCGACGTCACCAACTGTTCGAACGCGAGGGTGCCGATATCCATTGCCGCGTGCCGATCTCGATGGTGCAGGTGACCCTGGGCGGCAACATCGAGGTGCCGACGCTCGACGGCAAGATGGCGCGCATCAATATTCCTGCCGGCACCCAGGGCGGCCACCAGTTCCGCCTGCGCGGCAAGGGCATGCCGATCGTGCGCTCGAGCCAGCGCGGCGACATGTACATCGAGATCAACGCCGAGACGCCGACCAACCTCACCTCGAAGCAGAAGGAACTGCTCAAGGAGTTCGAGAAGGCCGGCAGGACCAGCCCCGAATCGGACGGCTTCTTCAGCAAAGTGAAGGAAATGTTCGGCGGCTGATGGCGGGCTTTCTCGCTTCCGCCTGGGAAATCGGACTATCGGCAGCGCTCCCGATCGTCGTCGCTCTCGCCATCTTTCTTGCCGCCGCCCGGGGGCCGCTGGTGCCGCATATCCGCGCTTGCACCGGCATCGTCGGACCATACTTTGGCTCGGTGTCGATCCTGTTCGGCCTGTTTGCCGCCCTGCTGGTAAACGAAGTCTGGCAGAGGGCCGACGAGGCAAAGCGCGCCGTCCAGATCGAAAGCGATGCCGTTCATATGCTGTCGCACTTCGCGCGCGCCAACGGCATCGACACCATCGTGATCCCGCGACTCAAGGCCTACATCGTCGCGGCAAGCGCCGAGGACCCCTATGCCACGACGATCGCCGTCACGCGTAGCGAGACCGGCAAGGCCTATCTCGAACTGCTGACGGCCCTTTCGCAGGCCCATTTCCTCGACGCGCCGGCGCGTGGTGCCATGCTGACCGCAACACGCGATCTGCTGCATGCGCACGACGAACGGCTCTATCTCGCCAACGACATCACGGCACCGATCAAATGGCTCGCCATTCTGGTCTTCGGCGCCATCACCCAGATCGCGTTGCTGCTGGTTCATGTCGACAAGCCGCGCGCCATGCGCGTGGCAGTCGGACTGTTCACCATCGCCTTCACCTTCTGCCTGGTGATCGTGGCGATTTTCGATGCGCCGTTCGAGATCGTCCTGGCCGGAGAACCGGGGGCGAGCCTGCGGTTGGCCCTCGACAGGCTCTAGC
>CALFRN010000271.1 GCA_937919085.1 uncultured Reyranella sp. | reverse complement strand
ACCTTGCTGCCGGTGAGAAGTTCCAGTTCGAAATGGTTCGGCGTTACGAGGTCGGCCGCGGGGATGGCGCGCTCGCGAAAGAAGACGTCGATGCCGGACTTCACATAGATGCCAGTGTCGGTATCGCCCAGTACCGGATCGCAGCACCATATCGCTCTGGGGTTTGCGGCCCGCACCCTGGCAGCCGTGTCCAGCACGACGTCGGCCAGCGCGGAATCGCCGACATAGCCTGTGAGCAGCGCGTCGCAGCGGGGCAGCAGACCCAGCGCCTCGATGCCCTGAACTATCTCGGCGACCTGACCTGCAGGCGCGGTGCGGCCACGCCAGGCGCCGTAGCCGGTGTGATTGGAGAACTCGACGGTGTTAACCGCCCAGACCTCGTGGCCCAATCGTTGCAGGGGGAATGTTGCTGCCCGATTGCCGACATAGCCGTAGGCAACATGGCTCTGGAGCGAAAGGAAGCGCATGGCCACAGTCAGCTTGCCACAAGGAGGCCCGTCATTATAGTCCGCCGCGTTTTGGGGGAGCCTTGAGATGTCGAAGACCGTTCGCCCGCGGCGCAGTGTACTCTATATGCCGGGCGCCAACACGCGCGCACTTGAAAAGGCCCGGACCTTGCCGGCCGATGCGCTGATCTTCGACCTCGAGGATGCGGTGGCACCTGACGCCAAGGAAGCTGCCCGCGGCAACGTCGTCGCGGCCGCCCGAAGCAAGGGATATGGCAAGCGCGAGATCGTGATCCGCTGCAACGGCCTGGCCACTCCCTGGGGCAAGGCCGATGTCGCCGCCATCGCCACGTCGGGCGCCGATGCGATTCTGGTTCCCAAGGTCGAAAGTGCTGCCGATGTCGCCAGTATCGTAGCACTGCTGGATGCCGCCGATGCGCCGGCCTCGATGGCGGTATGGGCGATGATGGAAACGCCCATGGGCATTCTGCGCGCCGAGGAGATCGCGGGTTCACATCCCCGGCTCGCGCTCTTCGTCATGGGCACCAACGATCTGGTCAAGGACATGCGGGCGCGGCACACGCCGATGCGCCTGCCGATGATCGCCGCCCTCGGAATCGGCATGCTCGCCGCCCGTGCCCATGGTCTCACCATTCTCGACGGCGTCTATAACGACATCCAGGATTCTGACGGCTTCCGCGCCGTTTGCCAGCAGGGGCTGGAGATGGGCTTCGACGGCAAGACCCTGATCCATCCCAGCCAGGTCGAGCCTTGCAACGAGGTCTTTGCGCCGTCGGCGGCTGAACTCGAAATGGCCGCCAGGGTCGTTGCGGCGTTCAGGCAAGCGCAGGCGGAAGGCAAGGGCGTGGTCACGGTCGAAGGCCGCATGATCGAGAATTTGCATGTCGAGCAGGCCGAGCGTGCGCTGGCGCTCGCCGCCGCGATCAAGGAGCTGCAGGCGACATGAGCAAGACAGGCGCCGGCAACTTCTTCGAGGATTTTCGTGTCGGGCAGGAGATTCGTCATGCCACGCCGCGCACACTGACAGAAGCCGACGCGGCACTGAACATCGGTCTCTACGGTTCGCGGTTCGCCATCAACTCGTCCGACGTGTTCGCGCACGCGCTCGGCCTGCCGCGGTCGCCGCTCGATGATCTGCTGGTGTTCCATGTCGTGATCGGCAAGACCGTGCCCGATCTTTCGCTGAACGCGGTCGCCAATCTCGGTTATGCCGAGTTTCGCTGGGGCGCGCCGGTCTATCCCGGCGACACGCTTTCCGCGCATTCCAGGGTTCTTGGCCTGCGCGAGAATTCCAATCGAACGAGCGGCGTGGTCTGGGTCCGCTCGACCGGCGTCAACCAGCGCGGCGAGATGGTGCTCGACTACGTGCGCTGGGTGATGGTGCACAAGCGCGATCCGGCCGCGGTCGTGGCAGCGCCCTCGGTACCGAAGACCGCGGCGTCGGTAGCGCCGTCGCAGCTGGTGGTGCCGTCTGGACTGTCTCTTGCCGCCTACGACGATGTCGCGGCGGGCTCGCCGCATCGCTGGGAAGACTACGAGTCCGGCGAGCGCATCGACCACGTCAGCGGCATGACGCTCGAGGATTCCGACCACATGTTCTCGACGCGGCTTTACCAGAACACCGCGCGAGTGCATTTCGACGCCTTCGCCGGCAAGGATACGCGCTTTGGCCGCCGCCTCGCCTATGGCGGGCATGTCATTTCGCTGGCTCGTGCGCTGTCGTTCAATGGCCTTGCCAACGGCTTTCGCGTGGCGGCCATCAATGCCGGCAGTCACACTGCGCCGACCTTTGGCGGGGACACGATTTACGCTTGGTCGGAGGTACTGGAGAAGGCGCCTCTGCCCGGCCGTTCCGATGTGGGTGCTCTGCGCGTACGCACCATCGCCGCCAAGGATTGTCCGTGCGGCACGTGGCCGGGAAAGGGCGCCGACGGCAAGTACCACCCCGCGGTCGTGCTCGACCTCGACTATTGGGTTCTGATGCCGCGCCGATGACGAATTTCGCAGGGAAATCCGGGACTTAAGAACGTCAGCACGGCCGACATTCGTTGACTTGCCGCCGCCGCGCGCTAAAAAGCAGAGCCGATCTCGGCTAGTGAGGGTTCCACGCGATGAGCGTTGCCAATCGTCCGGCGCATCGACCGCTTTCTCCGCATTTGCAGGTCTACCGACCGCAGCTCACGTCGGTCCTGTCGATCCTGCATCGCGCGACCGGAATCGCGCTTTCGGTCGGCGCGCTCTATCTCGCGACCTGGGTAATCTATGCGGCGGCCAGTCCGGAGGCCTACTCCCTGTTCCAAGGCTTCAACACCTCGATCGTGGGCCGCATCGTGCTTGGCGGCTGGCTGTTCTGCGCCTTCTATCACCTGTCCAACGGCATCCGGCATCTGTTCTGGGACGCGGGCTATGGTTTCGAACTCAAGGATGCCTATCGCAGCGGCTGGATCGTGGTCGCCGTCTCGCTGATCGCCACGGCGGCATCGTGGGTCGTCGGCCTGCGGCTGGTCTGAGGAGGCACGGATGAGCGATCTCAGAAGCCCTCTCGCCCGCGCCCGCGGCCTCGGCTCGGCCCGTGACGGCCTGCATCATTGGTGGGCGCAGCGTCTGACTGCAATCGCACTGATCCCGCTGGTCGTGTGGTTCGCCATCTCTCTGGTGATGCTGAGCGGCGCCGACTACGACGTCGTCCGGGCCTGGATCGGCTCGCCGCTGGTCATGGTGCTGCTCATCCTGACGATCAGTGTCGGCCTGCATCACGGCCAGCTGGGTCTGCAGGTGGTGATCGAGGACTACGTCCATGGCGACGGTTGGAAACTGGCGCTGATCGTGGCGATGAGGTTCATCGCGGTGATTTTCGGGCTGGCCGCCATTGTGGCCGTCCTGCGCATCGGGTTCGGAGGCTGAGCATGGCGGAGTCGAGCAGCGGCAAGAGTGACGGCGCCGCGTCGGGGACGGTCAATGTTGGCGGCCGCTCCTACACGGTGATCGATCACGAATACGATGTCGTGGTGGTTGGTGCCGGTGGCGCCGGACTCCGCGCCACCCTCGGCATGGCCGAAAAGGGCCTCAAGACCGCCTGTGTCACCAAGGTGTTCCCGACCCGCAGCCATACCGTGGCGGCTCAGGGTGGCATTTCTGCCTCGCTCGGCAACATGGGGCCCGACGATTGGCGCTGGCATATGTACGACACCGTCAAGGGGTCGGACTGGCTGGGCGATCAGGACGCCATCGAATACATGGTCCGCGAGGCGATTCCGGCGATCGTCGAGCTCGAACACTACGGCGTTCCCTTCAGCCGCACGCCCGAGGGCAAGATCTACCAGCGCCCGTTCGGCGGCATGACGACCGAGTTCGGCAAGGGCATCGCCCAGCGCACCTGTGCCGCGGCCGACCGCACCGGCCACGCCATCCTGCACACGCTCTACCAGCAGTCTCTGAAGCACCACGCCGAGTTCTTCATCGAGTATTTCGCGCTCGACCTCATCATGGACGAAGAGGGCGTCTGCCGCGGCGTCATGGCGTGGAATCTCGACGACGGCACCATCCACCGCTTTCGCGCCCACATGGTGGTCCTGGCGACCGGCGGCTACGGACGCGTCTACTTCACTGCCACCTCGGCCCACACCTGCACCGGTGACGGCGGCGCCATGGCATTGCGTGCCGGCCTGCCGATCCAGGATATGGAATTCATCCAGTTCCACCCCACCGGCGTGTACGGTGCCGGCTGCCTGATCACCGAAGGCGTGCGCGGCGAGGGCGGATATCTCACCAATGCCAGCGGCGAACGCTTCATGGAACGCTACGCGCCGTCGGCCAAGGACCTCGCGTCGCGCGACGTCGTCAGCCGCTCGATGACCATCGAGATCCGCGAAGGCCGCGGCTGCGGTGCGAACAAGGACTACATCGAGCTGCATGTCGAGCATCTCGATCCCAAGGTCATTCATGAGCGCCTGCCGGGCATCTCCGAGACCGCGCGCATCTTCGCCGGCGTCGATGTCACGCGTCAGCCGATCCCGATCCTGCCGACCTGCCACTACAACATGGGTGGAATCCCGACCAACGTTCACTGCGAAGTGGTGACGGTGAAGGACGGCGATCCGAACCACGTGATCCCCGGCCTGATGGCCGTAGGTGAAGCGGCCTGCGTTTCGGTTCACGGCGCCAACCGGCTCGGCTCCAACTCGCTGCTCGATCTCGTGGTGTTCGGCCGGGCCGCAGCCATCCGTGCCGGCAAGGTGCTGACTCCAGGTGAGGCGCATCGCCAGATGCCCCACGCCGGCGAGGCCACCATCGCCCGCCTCGACCGCCTGCGCCATTCCTCAGGCAGCACCGGGACCGCCCAGCTGCGCAATACGATGCAACGCACGATGCAGAACGATTGCGCTGTGTTCCGCACCCAGCAGAGTCTCGACGAAGGCTGCGCCAAGATGGACAAGGTATTCGACGGTGTCGCCGACATCCGCGTCAAGGACCGGTCGATGATCTGGAATTCCGATCTCGTCGAGACGCTGGAGTTCGAGAACCTGATCGTTCAGGCCCAGGGCACCATCCGCTCGGCCGCCAACCGTCACGAAAGCCGCGGCGCTCACGCCCGCGAGGACTACCCGGATCGCAATGACAAGGAATGGATGAAGCACACGGTCGTGTGGGTCGAGGAGAACGGCAAGACCCGCATCGACTATCGTCCGGTCAATCTGCAGCCGATGTCGAACGACGTGCAGTCCTTCCCGCCCAAAGCTCGTGTGTATTAGAGGCACAGATGGCTGAATTTGCACTGCCCGCCAACTCCAAGATCGGCGTCGGCGAGACCTACAAGGCGGCGGCGGGAACCAAGAACGTCAAGACGTTCAAGGTCTATCGCTGGACGCCCGACGACGGCAAGAAACCCAGCGTCGACACCTACGAAGTCGACATGGACAGCTGCGGCCCTATGGTTCTCGACGCGCTGATCAAGATCAAGAACGAGATCGACAGTTCGCTCACCTTCCGCCGCTCGTGCCGCGAGGGCGTGTGCGGGTCGTGCGCCATGAACATCGACGGCACCAACACGCTGGCCTGCACCAAATTCATCGAAGAGGTGAAGGGCGACATCAAGATTTACCCGCTACCGCACATGCCGGTGGTTCGCGATCTGGTGCCCGACCTCAATGTGCCCTACGCCCAGCTCGCCTCGATCGAGCCGTGGCTGAAGTCGAGCACCCAGCCGCCGACGCGTGAGCGCCTGCAATCGCACGAGGAGCGCGCCAAGCTCGACGGCCTGTGGGAGTGCATCCTGTGCTTCTGCTGCACCACTTCGTGCCCGAGCTACTGGTGGAGCGGCGAGCGCTACCTCGGTCCCGCCGTGCTCCTGCAGGCCTATCGCTGGATCGCCGACAGCCGCGACGACGCCGTCGGCGAGCGGCTCGATGCCCTGGAAGATCCGTTCCGGCTCTATCGCTGCCACACCATCATGAACTGCACCAAGACCTGCCCCAAGAGCCTCAACCCGGCCAAGGCAATCGGCGAAATCAAGAAACTGATGATCGAGCGGACGATCTGACCGCTCCCGCCCGAAGACAAAGCTAAGGCGCGCCCACCGGCGCGCCTTTTGCTATGGTTTGTTACAGGAAACGACATTGGGAGACTTGCATGGCCTTGATATCACGCGCCGCTGTTGCGGCATTTTTAGGCATGGCGGCAGTCGCCGCGGCCCCGGCCTCGGCCGGCCAGACCTTCGACGCCGTGAAGGCCAAGGGCTTCGTCCAGTGCGCCGTGAACACCGGCCTGGCAGGCTTCTCCTTCGCTGACAGCCAGGGCAAGTGGACGGGCCTCGACGTCGATCTGTGCAAGGCGATAGCCGCCGCCATGTTCGGCGATGCCGAGAAGGTAAAGTTCACGCCGACCACGGCGCAGCAGCGCTTCGTGGCGCTGCAGTCGGGTGAGGTCGACGTCATTACGCGCAATGCCACGCAGACCTTGCTGCGCGATACCTCGCTCGGCTTCAACATCGCCGGCGTGAACTTCTACGACGGCCAGGGATTCATGGTGCCGGCCAAGAGCGGTATCAAGAGCGCCAAGGAGCTGAACGGCGCCACGATCTGCGTCCAGCCCGGCACGACGACGGAACTCAATCTCGCCGACTATTTTCGCGCCAACAAGATGACCTTCAAGCCGGTGCTGATCGAAAAGCTCGATGAGCTCCTGCAGGCCTATGCGGCCGGCCGCTGCGATTCCTACACGACCGACGCTTCAGGTCTGGCCGCCGTCCGGGCCGGCCAGCTCGCCGGCAAGGGCGAGCACACGATCCTGCCCGAGCGGATTTCCAAGGAACCGCTCGGCCCGATCGTGCGTCACGGCGACGATCAGTGGCTCGACCTCGTCAAATGGACTCTGATCGGCATGATCGAGGCGGAGGAACTGGGCATCACCTCGAAGAACGTCGACGAGATGCTGAAAAGCGACGACCCGGCGATCAAGCGCTTCCTCGGCGTCACGCCGGGTTACGGCAAAGCGGTCGGTGTCGACGAGAAGTGGATGTACAATGTCGTCAAACAGATCGGGAACTATGGCGAGAGCTACGAGCGCAACGTCGGTGTCAATACGCCGCTCAAACTCGAACGCGGCCAGAACGCGCTGTGGACCAAGGGCGGCCTGATATACGCCATTCCGTTCCGCTAAGGCGCCTTCCGAGGCGCCGGCGGGCGGCAGCGCCTTCATAGGCGCGAGAGCCCGCACTAAGCAGAAAAGACGAGACGCGCGACTGGAGTCGCGCGCTTCCAGCTTACTCCGCTCGTTCAAACCGCATCTTCTTGACGCGGCCGGTTGAAATCTCGAGGGCGACGATCCGGCCCGTCCGGTCGTGCACGAGATGGGCGAGTTGGGTCGCGGTGATCCAGCCCGCAGGCGATTCGACCTCCACGGTGTTGCCGTCGAGCCCGCGCACAGGCCAGGCCGGCCCGCCGCAGGTCAGCGGCCCGCTCACGGTTGCCGCCCAATCGCTGCCGTCGCGGCCAATCCGCCATGTCGCGCCACTGTCCGCCGAAACGTAGGTTCCGCCGATTGCGGCCGGTACCGTTTTCCGCCGGCCGATCTTCCGGAAGGTAACCAGGCGGCCGGCGCCGAGATCGACGCGGAGCGTTCCGGTGCGACCAGGCTTCAGGGCAAATTCAAACGATCCGCGTTCGGCCGCGAACCAGCCGTTGGCCCGCCGGGCCAGGGCAAAGGGCATGCCGTTCTGCGTTACCACTGGCTCGCCGTTACGCCACGCCAGATCGAACAGGGCGGGTTCGTCGGCATTGAACCAGGTGCCGGCGATCGGCTTGATCTCGGTCTCCGCAATCGGCGGCAAGGCGGAATGCAGCCGCTTGTCGCCTTCCAGGGCCAGTACGGCCACGGCGCGCGACAACCGCCACGGATCGAGGCTGCCGAGATTGGCGATCACCACGACAGTAAGGTCGACCTCGGGCAGGCGAAGGAACTCGGTGCGGAAGCCCGGCCACAGCCCGCCATGGCCGATCGTGGCCAGGCCGCGCAGCTCGTCGGTCTGGAGCCCGCGCCGGTACTTGTTGGTGTGGTCGCCGGCAAGCGGCATGACGGCGGCAAGCTGTGCCGGCAGCGCCTTCGGCTCGAGCATCGGCCGGTCGAAATGCCGGCTCCAGATCAACAGGTCTTCGACCGACGAGGTGAGGCCACCCTCGCCCCCCTGCGGGTAGGCATGCGCGGCGCGGCGGAAGCCGGCGGCGGGATCGCCGAGATAGCCCGTGGCGAGACCGGGAATCACGGTATCGATCTCCGGCGCCAGCATCGTGCCTGTCATGTTGAGCGGCTTGAAGATGCGTTCGGCAAGGAAGTCGCCGAGTTTCATCCCCGCCACTTTCTCGACGATCACGCCCAGCAGCAGGAAATTGCTGTTGCTGTAGAGAAAACGGCCGCCAGGCGTGAAATTGAGATGGCGGTTGCGCACGCAGGTGGCCAGCAGGTCGGCCGGCCGCGCCGGCTTGTCGAGGCCGTGTCCGCCCAGCCGCAGCAGCTCGAGAAAATCGGGCAGGCCGCTCGCGTTGCGCATCATCTGGTCGACCGTGACCGGCAGCGGCGGCAGCTCGGGCAGGTACTTGTGCGGCGGGTCGGCAAGGTCGAGCCTGCCTTCTGCCGCCAGCATCAATGCAGCCGTAACCGTGAACTGCTTGCTGACCGAGGCGATGCGGAAGCGCGTCGTAGGGCCGATCGGAACGCCGAGTTCGATGCTGGCGAGGCCATAGCCCTTGCACAGCGCGATCGTGCCGCCCTGCATGACGGCGACGACCGCGCCTGGCGATCCGGCTGCAGCGTAGCGGGAGAACAGCGCGTCGACACGGCGTTCGAGGGCGATGGTTTCGATGGATTTCGACATGACGGCCAGTCAAGCCAAGCGGCTCGCCGTTGTAAAGCCGAGGCGCTAGGGTCGGTCCGGATCCGAAGGGGAAAATACGCCATGAGCCGCCAGTTCGTGAAGGTCGAGAAGGGCCTGGGCCCGCAAGGCCGCATTGCCGTCGTGCGCTTCGATCGCGGAGACGGCATCAATGCGCTCAGCCAGCAGGCGATGCGCGAACTGCGCGACGTGCCGCGCGATTTCGAGGACGATCTGGAAACCTCGGTGGTGATCCTCACCGGTTCGGCCAAGGCCTTCTGCGCCGGCTTCGATCTCAAGGACCCGGAGGGCCGTCAACGCGACGGCTTGTCGGTCGGCGAGCGTATACACCGCCAGCGGCTTGGCCCGAAGATGTGCAAGGCGTGGCAGGACATGGACCAGGTCACCATCGCCGCGGTCGAGGGCCATTGCATCGGTGGCGGCGCGGCGCTGGTCGTGGCGCTCGACTTCCGTACCTGCGGACGCGCTGCACATTTTCGCATTCCCGAGGTCGAGCTCGGCATGAACATGAGCTGGGGCTCGATCCCGCGCATGCTGGCGCTGATGGGTCCGGCGCGGACAAAGCAGGCAGTGATCCTGGCGTCGGACCGCATCGGTGCCGCCGAGGCGCTGGATTGGGGCTTGGTCGAGAACGTCGTCGAGGATGGCCAGGCTCTCGCGACCAGCATGGCCTTCGCCGAGCGTATCGCCCGCCAACCGCCGATCCCGGTGCGCATGACCAAGAGCACGGTCAATCGCCTCGCCCACGCGCTCGACGATCTCGGCGCCCACATGGATGCCGACCAGAACGTGCTGACGGGGTTGACCGAGGACTACAGGGAAGGAACGTCCGCCTTCCGCGAAAAGCGCAAGCCGGTGTTCAAGGGTCGCTAAAGCTTGCGGCCCGGGAGCCGGTCGATGATGGCCTGGCGCTCGGGATCGGCAAGCATGGCCCAGCGGCCGATTTCGTCGATCGTGCGCTTGCAGCCGATGCAGAAGCCGCTTTTCTGATCGAGCTTGCAGATACCGATGCACGGCGACATGACGCGCCGCAGCATGGACGGCGATGGATCGGCCACGGGATATCAGGGCTTCTTGCTGAGCAGCGCGAGCTGGCTCTGCAATTCGTCGAGCTTGCGCTTGAGATCGTCGATGACGGCCTCGCCCTGTGGTGCCGCGCCGGACGCCGCGGAGGGCTCGGGATTGGCCGCTTCCGCTCCGTTGGCCATCGGTTGGGCCGATCCCGGCTGGCCGGGACGGAAGGGATTGAACATACGCATGGCCTGCTCGAACATCGCCATGTTCTGCTTGCCCATGGTCTCGAATTGCTGGAACGGGTTGAAGCCGAAGGCGTTCTGCAGGTAGCTGCGCATCTGGTCCTGATTGCGGGCGAACTGCGACATCGACATCTCGAGATACTGCGGCACCACGCCCTGCAGGCTGTCGCCGTAGAAGGAGATCAGCTGGCGCAGGAACGGGATCGGCAGAAGCGTTTGGCCGCCCTTGCTCTCTTCTTCGAAAATGATCTGCGTCAGCACCGATCGCGTGATCTCGTCGCCGGTCTTGGCGTCGTAGACGACGAAATCCGTCTTGTCCTTCACCATCTGCGACAGATGTTCGAGCGTCACATAGGCGGAGGTTGCCGTATTGTAGAGTCGCCGGTTCGCGTACTTCTTGATTACGACCGGAACGGGCTTCGGTCCGCCCTCGGGTACTGCCTGCTCGGCCATTACGCGTCGCTCCTCTGGCTCTCCGGACGATAAACGCTCGTTCACGCCAGGAAAGTGACATTAGCGCCGATGCCGCAGTGCGACAAGAAGGGCTTAGCGTCCGCAAAAGCGGCATCTGCGGCCCGATAGGCTATAGTGGCAGGATGGCCTCTGAAAACGACGAAACGCCCGTCGGCAGTGGCGCCGATCCCGGCGCCGATTTCGACAGGCTGGCCCGGCGCTATCTCGACCTCTGGCAGGGCCAGCTCGCCGGGCTTGCCGCCGATCAGGCGTTGACCGAGCAGATCGCACGCCTGTTCGCCGCCGCGAATGCCCAGGTCGCGTCGGCGATGCAGGCGGCCCAAGGAGTACCTCATGCAGCCACGCCCGCTTCCTCAACGGCTGGGACCCCGCCCGCTGCCGCTGCATCTGGGCACGGCGCTGATGACCTGGGTGAGCTCCGAAGGCGCGTGGAAACACTGGAAGCCCGGATCGCCGAACTCGAAGCCAGACTCTCACGTCCCTGACGCCCCCATTCCTGACGCGCTCGCCGCCGTTCTGTCCGAGATTGCCTCTCTCGAGGCCCGGGCCGGCGGCGACCAGTTCGAGCGCGCGCTGCGGCGGGAGATCACGCGTCGCCTGCACCGGCTCGCCGATGGAGTCCTTGCCTACCGGCAGCACGCGGTTCACCGCACCCTCGAGGATCCGCCGGCCGTGTGGAGCGAAGGCAACACGCGCCTGCTCGACTACGGTGCCACCCATCGGATCGCGCGGGTCAGGCGCACGCGTGCGGTGCTGGTTGTGCCGTCACTGATCAATCGGTGGGAGGTCCTCGATCTCACCGCCGAAAAGAGCCTGCTGCGCGCCATGGCGGCGGCCGGGCTCAGACCCTATCTCGTCGATTGGGGAACCCCCAACGACGAGGAACGTCGCTTCGACACGACTGCCTATGTCGCCCGCCTCGAGCGGGCGCTGGCGTTCGTGGCCAAACGGGCTCGGCGCGCGCCGGCGGTCATGGGCTACTGCATGGGCGGCACGCTCACCGTGGCCCTGGCGGCGCGCCAGCCACGTCGTGTTGCCGGTCTCGCCCTGCTGGCGGCACCGTGGGATTTCCACGCCGACCGGACGGGCCATGCTTTCCTGGTGTCGGCGGGCCCCTTGCTGGCCGAGATGGCCGACAGGGTCGGTGAATTGCCGGTCGATGTCCTGCAGACGCTGTTCTGGTCGCTCGATCCCTGGCTTGCGATGAAGAAGTTCGGCCGCTTCGTCGGCATGGATCAGGACGGTGCCGGGGTCCGCGAGTTCGTGTTGCTCGAGGATTGGCTGAACGACGGTGCGCCGCTGGCCGGCCCGGTAGCGCGCGAATGTCTTGTCGGCTGGTACGGCGACAACGTGCCCGGCAGCGGCAAATGGGTCGTCGGCGGCCGCCGTATCGTGCCGGCTAAAATCAAAGTGCCGTCGCTGGTCATGATCCCGTCGGGCGACCGCATCGTGCCGCCGTTGTCTGCCGCCGCTCTCACAGATCCCCAGCGCGGTCTGAAGAATGCGACGCGGCTCGATTTACCGCTCGGCCATATCGGCATGGTGGTAAGCAGCCGCGCGCGCGATCTCTGCTGGACGCCGTTGATCGAGTGGCTGCAGGCGATCCCCTCCAGGGCACGCAATGGCGGCTGACGGCAGGTCCACTGACTGGCGCGTGCCCGCGTTCTGGGCGGCGGCGCTCACCCTTTCGATGGCGGCGCGCGTGCCCGTCGAGATCGCCGATGCCGGCCGGCGCGGTGTCGACATGGACCTCGGGCGTGCCGTCGCCCTGGAAGGGGCAAGCCACCTCGTGGTGGCCGCGCTGCTGCCGGCGATCTATTGGCTGCACCGTCGCTGGCCGGTCGTCGCGGGGCCGCGCAACATCGCGATCCACGTCCTGGCGGTCGTGCCCTACAGCGTCCTGCACACGCTGGGCATGGCGGCGCTGCGGCTGCTCTGGTTCAACGCCATTGTGGGCGAGACCTACAGCTTTCCGGTCACGGCCGAACGCCTCGCTTATGAATTCGCCAAGGACGTCATCTCCTACACGATGCTGAATGCCGGCGTGCTGGTGCTGGGCCACCTGCTTGCCCGCAAGCCGGCTCCTCAGCCCGCTGCCAGCCCAGGCGCGACCCTGCCGGAGCGCTTTGCCGTCCGCCGGCGCGGCAAGGAGATCATGGTCGAGGTGGCCGACATCGACTGGGTGGAGGCCTCTGGCAACTATGCCGTGCTCCATGTCGGGGGTGAGTTGCTGGAGATCCGCTCCTCGCTCACCCGGCTCGAGAGCGAGCTCGATCCGAAACGGTTCGTGCGCGTGCACAAATCCCACCTGGTGAACATCGCCCGCGTGGTCGAGGTGACGCCCTGGGTGAGCGGCGACTGGCGCATCCGCCTGCAGGACGGCGCCGAGGTGAACCTGAGCCGCCGCTACCGCCCGCGCTTCCAGGCGCTGGTGCCCGTGAAGAGCTGATGTGAAAAGCTGACGACGTCCCTCGGTGGCCGCCGGTTGTCCCACCGGGATCGCCGATCGTCACAAAACGCAGCCATTTCAAGGTCTTGGCAGATAGGGAAGGGGCGTCCGCAACTCTTCCCGAGGTATCGTCATGACCACCCGCCGAGCCGATCTTGACTGGCTGCGCGTCCTCGCCTTCAGCCTGCTGATCCTCTACCACGCCGGCATGGCCTGGTCGGGATGGAGCTGGCATGTCACCAGCCCCGACAGCATGGAGTGGCTGCGCGAGGCGATGCGATTCCTGAACCGCTGGCGCATGCCGCTGCTGTTCCTGGTGTCGGGCGCGGCCATCATGCTGGCGCTGGGCGACCGCAGCTCCGGTGGCTTCGTCGTCGACCGGCTGAAGCGGCTCCTCCTGCCGCTGGCCTTCGGCATGCTGGTGATCGTGCCGCCGCAGGTCTACCTGGAGCGCCTCTATCGCGGTCAGTTCACGGGCTCGTTCTTCGACTGGCTGCCACAGGCCTTCTCCGGCGGTGCCTACCCGAACGGCAATTTCAGCTGGCACCATCTCTGGTTCCTGTCCTACGTGCTGGTGCTGACGCTTGTTCTGCTGCCGGCTTTCCTGTGGGCGCGATCGCCGGCGGGGCGCGACACCATCGAGCGTGCCGGCCGGACGGCTGCACGCTTCGGTCTGCAGTGGCTGATGGTGTTGCCGCTTGCCGCGTCGAGCCTGTGGCTGGCGCCGATCTCGCACAACATCAACGGCCTGGTCGGCGACTGGAACGGACTGGTCTCCTACGGCGCGCTGCTGCTCTACGGCGCCTTCGTCTTCGGTTCGACCGACCTGTTGAATGCGCTTCGGCGTCAGCGACTGCTTTCGCTCGCCATCGGCATCGCGGCCTATGCCGTGCTCTATGTCGGTTTCTTCCAGGGAACGGTCAGGCCTGTGATCTCGCCCGAGGCGCGGCCTGGCTTTGCGCTGCTGTCGGCGATCAACACCATGGCCTGGCTGTTCGCGACCCTGGGCTTCGCGCATCGCTATCTGACCGCGCGGCCGGCGTTCCTCGCCGAGGCGACCGAAGCGGTCTACCCGTTCTACATCCTTCATCAGACCGTCACGGTGATCGCTGTGTATTGGCTGTTGCGGGCCGGTGTGCCGCCGCTCGCCGGATTCATCCTGGCTGTGATGGCGACCTTCTTTGGCACCTGGCTGATTTACGCAGGGCTGGTACGTCGGTGGCGCTGGATTCGGCCGCTGTTCGGAATGAAGGCGATTGCTGCAGTGCCGCGAGAGACCTTGCCGAGCCGTGCCGCCGCGCTGTAAATGGCCTTAGGGCGGCCCCCAAGGAGGACAACATGACCACGGACATCGTCATCGCGAGCGCGGCGCGTACGCCCATCGGTTCATTCAACGGTGCCTTCGGCGCCGTCCCGGCCCACGATCTCGGCAAGGCCGCGATCAAGGGAGCGCTGGAACGCGCCCAGGTAAAACCCGAGGAAGTCGACGAAGTCATCATGGGCCAGATCCTGACCGGCGGTCAGGGACAGAACCCGGCCCGTCAGGCTGCCGTCAATTCCGGCATCCCGGTCGAAAAGACCGCCCTCGGCATCAACCAGCTCTGCGGCTCCGGTCTGCGCGCCGTCGCCTTTGGCTGGCAGGCGATCCGCAACGGCGACGCCAACATCATGGTGGTCGGCGGCCAGGAGAGCATGAGCCAGGCGCCGCACGTCGCCCACATGCGCGACGGCACCAAGATGGGCGACCTCAAGATGGTCGACTCGATGATCAAGGACGGCCTGTGGGATGCCTTCAACGGCTATCACATGGGCAACACCGCCGAGAACGTGGCGCAGAAGTATCAGATCACCCGCGTCGAGCAGGATGCCTTCGCGGCCTCGTCGCAGAACAAGGCCGAGGCGGCGCAGAAGTCCGGCCGCTTCAAGGACGAGATCGTTCCGGTCACGGTGAAGACCCGTAAGGGCGACGTCGTGGTCGACACCGACGAGTTCCCGCGTCACGGCACGACGGCCGAGGCGCTGGCCAAGCTGCGCCCGGCCTTCACCAAGGAGGGCGGCTCGGTCACGGCCGGCAATGCCTCGGGCATCAACGATGGCGCGGCGGCACTCGTGCTGATGAGCGCCGATGAAGCCAAGAAGCGCGGCGTGAAGCCACTCGCCAGGATCGTGTCGTGGGCGACGACGGGTGTCGATCCCAAGGTCATGGGCATCGGCCCGGTGACGGCCTCGCAGGCGGCGTTGAAGAAGGCCGGCTGGACGGTGAAGGATCTCGACCTCGTCGAAGCCAACGAGGCCTTTGCCGCCCAGGCGCTTGCCGTCGGCAAGGAACTCGGCCTCGATCCGACCAAGCTCAACGTCAACGGCGGTGCGATCGCGCTTGGCCATCCGATCGGTGCGTCGGGTGCCCGCGTGCTCACCACGCTGTTGTTCGAGATGCAGAAGCGCGACGCCAAGAAAGGCCTCGCCACACTCTGCATCGGCGGCGGCATGGGCATCGCCATGTGCGTCCAGCGCGACTGACAGACGTTCTTTTCGGGGTGCCAACGCCGGACGATCGGTCCGGCGTTGTTTGCCTGAATTCTTGTCGCCTGGAGTTTCCGATGATCCGCATCCTGGCCGGCCTGCTCGCACTGCTCCTGCTGCCGCTGGCCGCTTCGGCCCAAATGCTGACCAAGGCGGATGCCGAGAAGATGGTGCTCGGCCTCTACGTCATCGATGTCGCCATCGATGTCTGCGACCTCGACCTGACGAAGGAGCAGGAGAAGCGGCTCGAGTACTGGATCGAGTGGGCGGAGAAGCAGCTCGATATCGCCGACCGCAAGCTCAACAAGACCTACGACACGCTGGAAGAGGAAGCCCAGAAGGACACGAAAGCCTTCTGCGCCAAGATGACCCCGATCGCCAATGAGGCGCTGCGCGAATTGCCGGCGGCGCCGTAGGGAGGAGCGGCGTTCTCTTCTTTCGTGTCAGACCGCCCGTTCTGACAGTCCCTCGCCTTTTGCCGGGTTCGGCGGGGAGAAGTCCGCGCGATCGTCGGAAAATGTCTACTGATATGTTGCGACCGCCTGGCCCTTGCGCACCAGGGCACGTCCGGGGACCTGGGAAATCTCCACGAGCTGAGCGTTGCCGGGGGGCTTGGGCTCCGCCAGCAGGAAGCGGCTCTCGCCGGCATTGACCGTAATGACCAGCTCCGTGTTGCCTTGGGCGCCGTAAGCCCTGAGGTCGTAGAGCGATGGCGGCAGGTCGAGGCGCATCCAGGAAAGGCCGACCAGGCTTCCGACCGGGGATCGGCTGCTGGAGATATGGATCGGTGTCACATCCTGGCCGGGGTCGTCGCGAATGATGTAAAGCGCGGCCATGCCTTCTTTCGGTTCATAAAAGGTCTTGCCGTAGGATTTCTGCCACTCCGACCCCGGTCCCGGAGTACAGGCGGTGGCCGATAGAGCCAAGGCAAGGGCAACCAGCAACTTGTTCATGCGACGACCTCCGCAGGCAAAATCCGACGGCTGCGCCTGCGGGTCAAGCGATCTGCATGAAATTGCAACTTCCGCAGGTTTTTGCCAGGTTTTCTGTCACAATGGGAGACGCCCGGCTGTGAGATTCGCCGGGCGGTTTTCGTGGTGCTCTTGTGCGGCGGCGACGGCATCTTATCCGGACACTCATGCCGCCCCGCGGCGGGCATCGGTGGCACAGGTTGTCAGGGGGCGATCTCTTCGTCCAATCAATCATTTGACCGGGATTTCTGGGACAAGTCGATGGACAGCGCGCGGCACAACGAGCTGTCCCGCGCATCGCCCGGTCAAGGCTGCCTTCATGGAGTCACCGGGGCCGGCATTGCCTGCAGGCGCGCCAGTGGCGACAGCACGATCGCCAGGGCCGACAGGGTAAAGGCAACCGTGACCAGCACGAGCGCGCCGGGCAGGCCGGCCTGGGCCGCGACGAAGCCGCCGGCCAGGGCACCGAGTGGGCGCACGCCATAGATCGCCGTCTGCACCGTGGCGTTGACCCGGCCCATCAGGGGCAGCGGCGTCACGAGCTGGCGCACCGTCGTCTGGCAGATCAGCCAGAGCATCGGACCGAAGCCCACGAGGAAGAAGCCGGCGGCGGCAAGGCCAAAGCCGTTGCCCGAGGGCGCGGCGAGAAACAGCGCGCCGGCCAGCACCGATACGGCGGGTCCGAAGATCAGAGTCGCGAACGGCGGCAGGCGCCGCGAGGCGGCCGGTGCCGCCAGCGCGCCCAGGATCAGGCCGGCGCCGTAGCCGGACTGGGCGAGGCCCATCTGTGCAGGATCGAGACCGAGCGGTCCCAAGGCCAGCGGTGCCCAGATCGTCAGCAGGGCGAAGAACGCAAAATTCCAGAAGATCGCGCAGAGGCTGATGCCGCGCAGCAGCTCATGCTGGATCACGAACCGGGCGCCGGTGCGGATGGCGGCGGCAAAGGACGGGCGCGCACTACCCGCCGCGGGTGCTGGCACACGGGGCAGGGCGAGCACGCAGGCCAGCGCCAGCGCGGCACCGAGGGTGGCGAGCCCATATCCCCAGGTTGGCGAGAGATGTTGGGCGAGCAGGCCCGCCACGACCGGTGCGGCCAGGCTGACGCTGGCGCGCGCCAGCTCCAGTCGGGCGTTGGCACGGGACAGATCCGACGACGGAACGAGGCTCGGCAGCAACGACACCGAGGTCAGCACGTAGACCACGGTACCCGAGGCGCCGAGGAAGGCGGCAACACCGAGCAGGCTCGCCGTGCCGGCCGCCGCGGCCGCGACTGCCATTACAGACGCCAGCAGGCCGAGCGCGAGCGCGGCGATCAACAGGGTGCGGCGCGGCATGCGGTCGACCCAGGCGCCCGCGGGAAGGGAGACCAGCAGCCAGGCTCCACTTTGCGCCGCGACCAGTAAGCCGAGCACTTCGGGCCCGGCATCAAGAACCAGGGTCGCGGTCAGCGGCAGGGTGGCGAGCGCCAGTTGGTCGGCGGCGTGCGTTCCGGCAGCGGCGCCGAGCAGGGCGGTGAAGGGCTTCATGATGGCCGTTCTATGACTGGTCGCCGTCGCGCTCTATCCGGTGGCGGCTGCGAATTCCGGCGGAACCCGCTAAAGTACGGCGACGGCACGGCCAGGGAGGAAAAAATGGCTCAAAGAGTTGCAGTGGTAACGGGCGGAACACGCGGCATTGGCGGCGCCATCTCGCGCATGTTGAAAGACAAGGGCTACAAGGTTGCCGCCACCTATGCCGGCAATGACGCGGCCGCCCAGAAATTCAAGGCCGAGACCGGCATCGGTGTCCACAAATTCGACGTCTGCGATTTCGCCGCGTGTCAGACGGCCGTTGCGCAGATCGAGAAGGATCTCGGGCCTGTCGAGATTCTGGTGAACAACGCCGGCATCACCCGCGACTCCACGATGCGCCGGCTCACGCGCGACATGTGGGAGGCCGTCATCGACACCAACCTCGGCTCCTGCTTCAACATGAGCAAGGCGGTGTGGGACGGCATGAATACCCGTGGCTTCGGCCGCATCGTCAACATCGGCTCGATCAACGGCCAGGGCGGCCAGTACGGCCAGGTGAACTATGCCGCCGCCAAGTCGGGCATCCACGGCTTCACCAAGGCGCTGGCGCAGGAAGGCGCGCCGAAGGGCATCACCGTGAATGCGATCGCGCCGGGCTACACCGACACCGACATGGTCTCGGCGGTGCCGGCCAACGTGCTGGAAAAGATCGTCGCCAAGATCCCGGTCGGGCGTCTGGGCAAGGCCGAGGAGATCGGGCGCGGCGTGATGTTCCTGATCGCCGACGACGCCGGTTTCATCACCGGCTCGACACTGTCGATCAACGGCGGCCAGCATATGTACTGACAATCGCGCGGGAAGCGCCATGATGGGGTCGGCGCTGAGCCGGCCCCTATCATTTTGTGGAAGCGAGCGATGACCAGGTTGACCGAGTACAAGGACATGACTCCGCGGGCAAAGGCCGTTGTCGACGGCATCGCCAAGGCGCGCGGCGCCGATCCGGCCGATATCAATAACGTCTGGAAGGCGCTCGCCCGCCATCCCGATGTCATGGAGAATTTTGCCGCCGAGATGAAGGTGGCAATGGCGCCAGGCAAGCTCGACGGGCTGACCAAGGAGCTGATCTACCTCGCCGTGAGCATCACCAACCAGTGCGACTACTGCATCAATTCGCACGGCTACATGGCGCGCCGGAAAGGCATGAACGAGGAGATGTACCAGGAGTTCATGGCGGTCGTTCTCGCCGCCCAGAAAGGCAACAAGCTGGCGTCGGGCTATCGTGTGCCTATCGATGCGGCGTTCGAGGAGAAATAGCGTGGGCGAGGCCAAGCCGACCACATGGGATGCCAACCTCTACCTGAAGTTCGCCGACCATCGTGTCCGTCCGGCACTCGATCTGATGGGGCGTCTCGATCCAGCCAACGCCGCCAGGCCCGGCCATGCGATCTACGATCTCGGCTGCGGCGCGGGCAACATATCGCGCATACTCGCCGAGCGGTTCCCGTCGGCCGAGATCGTCGGCATCGATTCCTCGGACGAGATGCTGGCCAAGGCGCGCACGCAGACGGTCGATAGCCGCGTGGTTTTCGCCAAGGGCGACCTCGCACGCTTCGAACCGGGCAAGCCCGCCGGCATTCTCTACAGCAACGCCGCCTACCATTGGCTCGAAGGCCACATCGACATGTTTCCTGGGTTGGTGCAGTTGCTGCCGTCGGGCGGTCAGCTCGCGATCCAGATGCCGCGAAATCATGAGGCGCCGTCGCACGCCCTGATGCGCACCGCCGCCGAAGCCGGGCCATGGCGCGACAAGCTCGCGGACGTGCGCACGATCCGGCCGGTGCTCGATCCCGGGCGCTACTATGAGGCCCTGAAACCGCTCTGCTCCGATCTCGAAGTCTGGGAGACGATCTATCAGCAACCGCTCACCGGCCAGGACCCGGTGGCGCAGTACACTGCCGGCACGGGGCTGCGTCCGTTCCTCGACCTGCTGCAGGAGCCGGAGCGGACACAGTTCTACGAGACCTATGCCGGGCTGGTCGCCAAGGCCTATCCGACGCGCGCCGACGGCATCACGCTGTTTCCGTTCCGCCGCCTTTTCATCGTGGCGCGCCGCGCATGACACTGCGCCGCCTGCTCGCCGCCCTGGCGGTGTTGCTGGCGGTCAGCCGCGCGCCGGCCTGTTTCGCGGCACCGCAGACGATGGTGGCGGCGGCCCATCCACTTGCGGTCGAAGCGGGGCTGGAGATGCTGCGGCGCGGCGGATCCGCCGTCGATGCGGCGATTGCCGTGCAGATGGTGCTGGGTGTCGTCGAACCGCAGGCCTCGGGGATCGGCGGCGGCGGCTTCCTGCTGCACTACGACGGCACGACCCGCGCCATTGCCGTGTATGATGGCCGCGAGACCGCTCCCGCCGGTGCCAGTCCAGCGATGTTCCTCGACCGCGACGGCACGCCGCTCGGCTTTCGCGAAGCCGTCGCATCCGGCATCTCCGTCGGCGTGCCGGGATTGCTGGCAATGCTGGAACTCGCTCACAAGGAACATGGCAAGCTTGCCTGGAGCACACTCTTCGAGCCGGCGATCGTGGCCGCCCGCGACGGCTTTGCCACGCCGCCGCGACTCGCTGCCTGGCTGGGCAGGCTGCCGGGGCTCGACAGGGAACCGGGTATCCGCGCAACATATTTCAATGTCGATGGGTCGCCGCGGAAGGTGGGCGACCGGATCGTCAATCGTGATCTTGCCGATACGATGCGTCTGGTCGCTGAAGATGGCGCGCGTGCTTTCTATCGAGGTGCCATTGCCGGCGAGATGATGGATCGTGTGCGAGAACACGTCCGCCCCGGCACCCTCTCACTCGCCGATCTGGCCGACTACCGCCCGGTCAAGCGCGAGCCGGTGTGCGGCCCTTATCGTGTCTGGGTCGTCTGTGGCATGCCGCCGCCATCGTCGGGCGGCATCGCCGTCCTGCAGGTCCTGGCGCTTATCGAACCCTTCGAGATCTGGCACGACACGCCCAACGACCTGCGGCCCGTCCACCTCATTGCCGAGGCGAGCCGGCTCGCCTTCGCCGATCGCAACCGCTACGTGGCCGATCCCGCTTTCGTGAATGTGCCGACGGCGGGGCTGCTGTCCGCGGCTTACCTTGCCGAGCGCCGCAAGTTGATGTCGCCGGATCGCAGCATGGGCAGGATCGGCCCTGGCGTGCCTCCGGGCTATGTCGAGCGCGGCACCAGCCATATGAGCATTGTCGATCGCTGGGGCAATGCCGTGAGCTTCACCACCACCATCGAGGCACCGTTCGGCGCCCAGATTATGGTGCGTGGCTTTCTTCTGAACAACGAACTCACCGATTTTTCACCGCGGCCCGAGGTCGATGGCAAGCAAGTCGCCAACCGGGTCGAACCGGGCAAACGGCCACGCTCGTCGATGTCGCCGACGCTGGTCCTCGATCGTGACAGGAGGTTGGTGGCGGCCGTGGGTTCGGCGGGCGGGTCGCGGATCATCGGCGACACGCTGCAGGCACTGATCGGCATGCTCGACTGGAATCTGCCGCTTTCTGCAGCCATCGCGCTGCCACGCGTGATCAATGCCAACGGGCCGACAGAGCTGGAGGCGGACACCCCGCTGGCTGGCCTGGCCGGCGGCTTGCGCGCCATGGGCCATCAAGTACAAGTCCGCGTGCATGAGGGCGGCCTCACCGGCATTCGCCGGGTAGGCGACGGTTGGGAGGGCGGTGCCGACCCCCGTCGCGATGGCGTCGCCCGGGGAGAATAGAGTGGCCGCGAAGAAACTGCCGAGTGTCCTGCTGCGCGCCGGCGAGGACCGCCGCGTCCGGTCGGGCCATCCCTGGGCCTTTTCCAACGAGATTCTGATGGATCCCGAGACCAAGGCGCTGCCGCCGGGCTCGCTGGTGATCCTGCGTACGCCGGGCGGCGAGGCCTTGGGTGTCGCCACCTTCAATCCGCACTCATTGATCGCCGCGCGTCTGCTCACCTCGAATCCCGAGGCGGTCATCGATGCTCTGTTCTTCGGACGGCGGCTGGCCAATGCCGTGGCACTCCGCGATCGGCTGGTCGGCGTTCCCTACTATCGCCTGATCCATGCCGAGGCCGACGGCCTGCCAGGCGTGATCATCGACCGCTTCGGCGATGCCATCGTCATGCAGGTAAATTCGATCGGCATGGAACACCTGACGCCCGTCCTGCTTGAGGCCATCGAGGCCGAGCTGTCGCCGCGCGTCATCGTGCTCAAGAACGATTCGCCGGTCCGCGAACTCGAAGGCCTGAAGCGCGAGACCATAATCGCCAAGGGCGAGCTCACCGGGCCGATCGAGCTGATCGAGAACGACGCACGGTTCGTGGCCGATCTCTCGGGCGGCCAGAAGACCGGCTGGTTCTTCGACCAGCGTGACAACCGCCGCTTCATGGCGCGCTTTGCCAAGGACGCCCGCGTGCTCGACGCCTATTGTTACAGCGGCGGGTTCGGCGTGCTGGCGGCCAAGCATGGTGCCAAGTCGGTGGTGTGTCTCGATCGCTCCCAGCCCGCGCTCGACTCCGCCACCAAGGCTGCCGAATTGAACGGCGTTGGCGATGTCGTGACCTTCCGAAAGGGCGAGGTCTTCGAGACCCTGGAGAAGCTCGGCCCCGATGGCCGCAATTTCGACGTCGTGATCTGCGACCCGCCGGCCTTCGTGAAGAGCCGCAAGGACATCAAGGTGGGCGTGCAGGGCTATCGCAAGATGGTGCGGCTGGCGGCTCCCCTGGTTGCCCCTGGCGGCTTCCTGTTCGTGGCCTCATGCTCGCATCTGGTCGAACCGCCGCTGTTTGCCGAACAGGTGCGGCGCGGTCTGCGCGATGCCGGCAAGGGGGGGCGCATCCTGCGCAGTGCTGGTGCGGCGCTCGACCATCCGGTGCATCCCGGCCTGCCCGAGACGGCCTACCTCAAGGCGATGACCCTGCAGATCGATTGACCATGCTCCAGGTCGGATCGCGCAATCTTATCACCGACGTCGACGGTATCCCAATCGGCAATGCCGAGGACGCGCGGGTTCGCTCCGGTGTCAGCGTCGTGTTGTGCGGGACTCCGTCGATGGCTGCGGGCGATGTGCGCGGTGGCGCGCCGGACACGCGCGACACCGACCTGCTCGATCCCTCCTGCCGGGTCGATCGCATCGATGCCATCTGCCTCTCCGGTGGTTCGACCTTCGGCCTGCCGGTGTCGCACAGCCGCGCCGATGTCATGCGCGATCCCGCGGATTCCGCGCGCAGTAACCCGCGCGGCACCACCACCATTGCCGTGGTGGCGACAAATGCGACGTCCGACAAGGCTTCGGCCAAACGACTGGCGGCAATGGCGCAGGACGGTCCCGCACACGCCATCAGGCCGGTGCACACGCCGCAGGGCGGCGACACCGTATTTGCCATCGCCACCGGAAGGCGAGACCTTGGCGCCGACCCATTCGCGCTTGCGGAACCTGGGTCACTTGCGGCCGACTGCCTGGCGCGTGCGGCTGGCGCGACGCATTCGGCCGTCGCAGGGACTTCATGGCTCGACGCGAGGTCGCCACCCGGCACTCGAAATTCATAGTGTTGCCATCTTCAGCGGGCTAACAGGAAGCATCGTGCAGCGGCGGACCGGATCATCGTGGCTTTGCCGCCTGACGATTACGATCGCTGTGGGCCTGCTCGCGGTGAGCGTTGCGCAGGCGCGCACGGCGGAAGTCGATCTCGTTGTCACCGGCGATGAACGCATGGGCGACGAGCTGAGGACGCTTGTCCAGACCTTGGGGAAGGATCAACCCTTGTCCGGTGACGGCTTGTCGATCCTGCAAGGTGCACAGGCTCGTGAAGCGCAGGTCGCGGCAGCACTGCGGTCGCGCGGCTTCTACGATGCACGCGTGACCGCAACCGTCGGCAACCATCCGATAGCGGAAGCAGCCGCGCTTGATGCCATCGACGCAAAGCCCGAGGCGGATACCGTCAAGTTCCAGTTCGAGGTCGAAACCGGCCCGCAGTACCGGATCGCCGACGTTGTTGTTGAAAGCCCGGCGCCGACGGTTGGCCTGCCGCCGATCGATCGAAATCAGCTTGGTCTCGCTGCCGGCGATCCCGCCGCTGCCGAAGCCATTATTTCGGCTGAAAGCGACATCATCGCGCAACTGCGGCGACAGGGCTATGCGCTGGCGGCACCGGAACGCAGGGAAGTCATCGTCGATCACGCGACAAGAGAGGTAAGCGTTACCTACGTCGTCGAGGCAGGCCCTACCGCAAAGATGGGACCAGTCAGTTTTACAGGTACGGAGAAGGTCAACACCACTTTCCTCCAGCGCCGCGTACCGTTTGCCGAGGGGCAGCCGTATGCACCCGGCAAGATTACCGAACTGCGTGACCGGCTGACGTCGCTTGGTGTCTTCAGCGCGATCCGCATCAAGCCGGCGACGGAGCTCGACGCAAAGGGCGAGCTGCCCGTTCTCGTCGAACTCCAGGATCGCGCGCCGCGGTCTGTGGGCTTCGGCATCAGCTACGAGACCCAGCTCGGCCTCGCCGTGAATGGGTACTGGCTGCATCGCAACCTTTTTGGCAACGCCGAAAGCCTGCGGCTGTCGGCGGAGGTGAACAACGTCGATCAAACCTTCGCGCTCAACAACATCGGCTATGGCTTCCGGGCAGCCTTCCGCAAGCCCGACTGGTGGCTGGCTCGCCAGGACGCGACGGCAAAAGCAGAGGCCGTACGTGATGTGCTCCCGGCCTACCGGCGCAAGGCGATCATCCTGGGAGCAGGGCTCGACCGCGTGATTTCTCCAGCGTGGCGCGTGACCGCAGGGCTGAATGCCGAATACGCGGAGATCGACCGCTATGGTGTGTCGCAGGTCTACAAGATCCTGGGCCTGCCGCTTACCGCCAGCCTCAACAAGGCCAACAGCGAAACAAATCCGACACGCGGCTACCGCGGGTCGCTCGAGATCGCGCCATATGCCGATGCCAGCAGTCCGGGTGATTTCTTCACCATTCTTCAGCTCACGGCCAGTACCTATCTCGATATCGATGGTGAGGGCCGCAGCGTGCTGGCGCTGCGCGCGGCCTTGGGATCGATTCCGGGTGCCGATACCAACGCTATTCCGCCCGATAAACTGTTTTACGCCGGTGGCGGCGGATCGGTGCGCGGGTTCGTCTATCAGACGGCCGGTCCGCTCAACGCCTTCAATAACCCCCTGGGTGGCGCGAGCCTCGTCGACGGAAGCGTCGAGTTTCGCCAAAGGATCGGCAAGTCGTTCGGTGTCGTCGGCTTCGTCGACGTCGGAAGTTCCTATCCTGGCATCGTGCCGGACTTCGCGGCATTGCCGCCGCGCGTCGGTGCCGGCGGGGGGCTGCGCTACTACACCGTCTTCGGTCCTGTGAGACTTGATGTAGGCTTTCCGGTTAACCGCCGGGACATCGATCCGCCGTTCGGACTCTACGTCAGCCTGGGGCAGTCGTTCTGATGCGGTGGCGTACAGTCATTGTGGGGACGGCCGGCGCAGTCATTGGTGCCGGTCTGCTCCTGTTTGCGGCTCTTCAGACCGTGCCGGGGCAAAGATGGTTGGCGGCGACGGTGTCGGCTCTGGCATCGACGGACGAGAGCCGGGTGGAACTGTCGGGACTCTCCGGTTTCTTTCCAACGGACCTCCGCGTCGAGCATATCGCCGTGGCCGACGAACGCGGACCATGGTTGCGGGTCGAGGATGCCCGGATCCGCTGGTCCTTCGCGTTCCTGTTCCGGGGACGGCTGCATATCGAGACGGTGGCGGCGCGACGCCTTGAAGTACTGCGCTCGCCCGAGCCGACCAAGACACCGGCCGCGGCCTCGGATGGCGGGTTCTCCCTGCCGCTGGGAATCGATCTTCGCGACCTGTCGATCGACGATCTCCATCTCGCGGCGCCAGTCGGTGGCGGAGTGGACTCCCGCTGGGGCGTGCAAGGCAATGCGTTGCTTGCGCTCGGCGCCGCCGAGAGCCGGTTGCACCTCACGGCGAGCCGCCTCGATGGTCCGACGGGCGAAGTCAAGGCGGACATCCGGTTCGATCTCGCCCGGCGTACCGTGGATGGCGAGATCTCGGTCGAAGAGACCTCGCGCGGCGGCGTGATCGCGGCAGTGCTCGAACGGCCGGATCTGGAGCGCGTTGGTGCGCACCTCGTGGCCAAGGGTGACGCGGCTGCTGGTTCAATCGATCTTAAGGTCGCGGCCGGCGATGTGGCGACGGCGAACGGAGAGGCCCGCTGGCATCGCGATGGCAAGGACACCACGATAACCGTTCGTGTCACCGGTGCGGCTCCCGGCCTCCCGGACGGTCCATTGGCGCGTGCACTGCGCGGCCCCTTCTCGCTCACAGGCGATGCGATCCTCGATGACTCGGCCCTGGCCGTGCGTGCGATCAGGCTGGAGCTTGGTCCGGCTGGGCTGGTCGCGTCGGGCCGATACGAGTTGGCAAGTGGCAAGGTTGATGCGACAGCAACGGTCGAGTCGGCAGAAACAGGCGCCCTCGCCGACCTGCTGGGCGGCGTCATGTGGCGCGACCTGCGCCTGGACGTCCGCGCCGAAGGCGAGGTGCGGACGCTGCAGCTCACGAGCCACCTCTCGGTTCGCGAGGTTGCCATTCCCGGCTTGGGAGATCTTGCACCGCCGCCGGGTCCGCTCGATGTGAAGGCGCGCGTAGACGTGCAGCGCGACCAGATCACGGTCGAGGCGCTCGAAATTTCAACACCTCTGGCGGCGATCAAGGCGGAGGGCAAGATGTCCTCTTCCGGCGACAATGGTGACGGCAAGGTGGCCATCACTTTGCCGGATCTCGGCGTCTTCTCGAACCTTGCCGGCCGACCCCTGAGCGGTCGTGGTCGGCTCGATCTTTCGGCGCAGCGTCGGGCGGGGACCGTGCGGCTGGACTGGCAGGGAGCACTTGATGACTTCGGCATGCCCGACCTGCCGCACGGCCTCCTCGGTCCGGCGGTGGCACTGAGCGGCAGAGCGATCCTGGAGTCCGGGGAAGAGTGGCAGCTCAGCGCCGTCAAAGTCACAGGCGAAGGTCTGTCGCTGGAAGCCGAGGGTCGTGGGCGAAACGGAGAAGGCGAAATCGAACTCTCCCTCAAAGTGCCCGAGCTTGGCGTTCTTGGGGCGGAAGTTACCGGCGGCGCGACGCTGTCCGGCAAGGCGGTGCGGCGATCCGGTCGTGTCGATATTCGCGTCGCCGCTGACCTCAATGACCTCGCGCGTCTCGATATTCGCTCCCGCAAGCTGTCCGCCGTCGTTGAGACGGTGATCGAAGATGCCAACGTAAGCGGCAGCGTGCGTGCCGAGGGCGATCTGGCCGGACACCCGCTCACGCTTTCCGGCCGCTATACGCGCAACAGTGACGGCGAAATCGCCGTTCCCGTCCTCGAAGGGCATTGGGCAAGCGCGACGCTTGATGTTGCCGGCTTTGCCGTTACTGCCCAGGGCGCCACGGGCAGGGCCGAGCTGAAGCTGTCTCAGCTCCGCGACTTTGCCTCCCTAATCGGCGCCGACCTGTCGGGAGCGCTCGACCTCGAAATAACGACCGATTCCGATTCCGCGGCCGGCCGCGTTCACACAAAGCTGCGCGGAACCGACCTCAAAGGCGACGGATTCGCCGTCGGCACACTGAAAATCGACGCGGTGGTGGACGATCCCCTTGGCGTGGCCGCCACCGAGGCCACGATTTCAGCCGATCGGCTCGCTGGACTCGCCGATATCGTGCGCTTCACTGGCACGTTGAAGGGCAATCGCGACAAGGCAGATGTCGCGCTGCGGGCCTCGGGTCCCATCAGCGACGCCGCAGTATCCGCCAAAGTGGACCTGGCGGACGGGGAGATCCGGATCGACCTGTCGCGTCTGGAGGGGCGCCATGGTGGCCTCGCGATGACGCTCGCCGCACCGGCGCAGCTGCGTGTGAACGGCGCGCGCGTGGAGACCAAGACCATCGCCCTCCGGGTTGGCGGCGGACGGGTCACGGTCAGCGGCGTCCTCGACCCGGCGACCAGCGATCTAACTGTCGACGTCGCCGCCCTGCCGCTTTCCCTTCTTGAGGCCGTGGTGCCGGGGAACGAGTTCGAAGGAACGTTGCAGGCCAAGCTGCGCGTGCGCGGC
>CALFRN010000270.1 GCA_937919085.1 uncultured Reyranella sp. | reverse complement strand
GCGACATGATCTGGGTCTACATGGGCCCGGCCGACAAGATGCCGGAACTGCCGCAGTTCGAGATGGGACTGGTGCCGGCGTCGCAGCGCTACGTCTCGAAAAAGTGGCAGGACTGCAATTGGGTGCAGAGCCTGGAAGGCGGCATCGACACCGCGCACTTCTCGTTCCTGCATGCCGTGCTGACCAAGGACGAGAAAGAGGCCCTCGCCATCTATGCCAGGTCGGCGGCGTTGGGCGACCAGTCGCAACGCGACGACCGCGTTCGCTGGGTGCGCAACGATCCGCGGCCCAAGTTCAGCATCACCGGCCACGACACCGGGCTGGTGATCGGCGGCGCCCGCAAGACCGACGGACGCGACCTCTACTGGCGCATCGCCCAGTTCCTGATGCCCAACCATGCCTTTGCTCCCGCCGCCATGCCCGGCGAGGTCTATTACGGCCAAGCCTGGGTACCGGTGAGCGATACCGAGTGCTGGATCTATACCTATAGCTGGCGGCCCGACCGTGCCTTCACCAACTCCGAGCGCACCCAGTTCGACAGCGGTTTCGGCGTGCATTCCGAGGTCGGCGACGATTACGTGCCGCTGCGCAACATCAAGAACGACTACCTGATCGATCGCGCCGAGCAGAAAAGTACCAGCTTCACCGGTATCGCCGGCGTCTCCGAGCAGGACGCGGCCATCCAGGACAGCCAGGGGCCGATCCAGGACCGCACCAGGGAACATCTCGGGCCGACCGACCTCGGTATTGTCGAATTCCGCAAGCTGATCATGGGAACGGCGCGCGCCCTGCAGCAGGGTACCGAGCCGAAGGCGGCCGCTGCGGCGAAGCGCTACGCGGTACGCTCCGGGGGCTGGATTGCCGCCCCGGACAAGGATCTGGCCGCGGTGATGACCGAGCGGTTCGGCCATCCGCACGGCTATGTCGGACATGAATACGGGTTTGGGGAATAACAGCGTTAGACCGCAATGGCAGGCCGGACTATCGTCTGCAACGGACAGGAAATACGGGGGATTTTACGGTGACAATCAAGATTTACGGGCCTGCCGCCTCGCGGGCCGCGCGTGCACTTTGGATCGTGCACGAACTCGATATTCCGTTCGAGCATGTCGCTGTCGAGATGAAGGACCTCAAGAGCGCCGACTATCTCAAGGTCAATCCCAACGGCAAGGTTCCGGCCCTCGTCGACGGCGACTTCAAGCTGTTCGAATCGATGGCGATCAATCTTTATCTCGCCGCCAAGCACGGCAAGGCCGGTTTCCTGCCGGCGAGCCTTGAGGACCAGGCGCTCTGCCACCAGTGGAGCTTCTGGGGCATGACCGAGGTCGAGAAGCCTCTCCTCACGGTTCTGATAGACATGTTCATGACGGCGCCCGACAAGCGCAAGCCCGAGGCTGTGGCCGAGGCGCTGGCGGCGCTGCCCAAGCCGTTCGGCGTGTTGAATGGCGCCTTGCAGGGCCGCGAGTATCTGCTCGGCTCGAGCTTCACCGTGGCCGATCTCAATCTTGCGTCGATCTGCAGCTGGGCCAAGCCGATCAAGTTTGACTTCGCGCCGTTCCCCGACGTCGCAGCCTGGCTCGATCGCTGCCTCGCGCGCCCGGCCTACAAGGCCGCACGTTCGACCAAATAGAGCTTGTTCTGGCGAGACCTGCGTCTTCGACTTGCGGCATCGCTGCCATTCGCGCTAAAGCCCCCGTGCCGTGGCACACGCTGCAGCAATCGGTCGGGGCGTAGCGCAGCCTGGTAGCGCACCTGTCTGGGGGACAGGGGGTCGCAGGTTCAAATCCTGTCGTCCCGACCAACTAATCCCGTGGCGGTCGCCTGCAAGTCTATGGCGCTAGAGCTGCCTGCCGTCCGGCTTCTGTGAGTTTGCAGACCAGCCAATCGGGCTTCAGCGGATTGTTGAACCAGGGCGCGGCCCAGCCGCGGTCGACACAGCGCCGCACGACGGCGGCGGCGATGGCTTGGCCGTCGAGGTCGAACAACGGCAGCTTCCCGCCGGGTTGAGCAAGTCCGCGGCGCAGGTAAAGCAATTCACCGAGAGTTGGAAGGTCACCTTCCAACTCATTGTCATTGATGGACAGAGCGTCGAGCGCACGCACCTGCTGGTGCGTCAAAGTACGGTTGGCAAGCACGGCGGCGTCCCCCTCTGACGATACCGAAAAACCTTAAACATCAAGCAACTACAGATGTGCCTGCATTCGCCTCATGTCGCGGCAAGCCTGCTTGGAGTGCCGCCCCCCGGCGGCAATCCAGGCATCGTCTAGTTTGGCGTCTTCAGCGTGCTGCGCAATTGCGTCAACGCCTGCTCGAGGTCTTCGAGCACGGTTTCGATTTCCCGGCGCTTGTGCAGATCCAGCATTGTCGCGCGCGGCGTGGTTGTCGACGGCTGAGGACCGGTTCGCGGCAAGGGCTGACGCGCTCCACCGCCAGTCATCGCCTCGGCCCGCGCCGACACGATGCGGAGGTTTTCGAGCGCGCTCTCCGCCGCCAGATCGAGGCGCTGCTGCTGGGGCAGGCGACCGCGACTCTCTTTCAGCAGGCGCTGAACGCCCTTGATGGTGTAGCCGTCGTCATAGAGCAGCGTGCGAATGCGGCGCAGGAGGTCGATATCCTCCGGCCGGTAGTACCGCCGGCCGCCGCCGCGTTTGAGCGGACGGACCTGGCTGAACTTGCTTTCCCAGAACCGCAACACATGCTGCGGCACATCCAGTTCGGTCGCGACCTCGCTAATCGTACGAAAGGCCTGCGCCGACTTTTCAACACGTCTTTCGACGGTCTGAACCGATACGGCCATAACAAAACCCCCACGTTTCCCCAACTACCCCTTAGCCTTCAGTCTTCGCCGGGCGCCCCATTGATCATGGATTTCAGGACGTTCGACGCTCGAAAGACAAGTACCCGCCGCGGCAAGATTGGTACTTCCTGCCCCGTCTTCGGATTGCGGCCGACACGCTGGCCCTTGTCGCGAACCGTGAAGCTCCCGAAAGACGAGATCTTCACCGACTCGCCACGCGCCAGTGCCTCCACGACTTCGGAGAGAATCGTCTCCACGAGATCGCTGGATTCATTGCGAGACAGTCCCACTTCCTGGAACACCGACTCGCTCAGATCGGCACGCGTGATAGTCCGGCCATCCATTCCGGTACCCTTCCTTCCCCCACTTAATCCTTACTCTAAGGTGGGAAAGCGGTCAATATCAGTGGGATAGAGGCTGGACTTGAATCGCCGTCTGTTCACGTTCCGTTGCGAACAACTTTGCGTCATCGGTGAAGCAGGCGGTGCTACCAGCGAACCAGCGAGGCTCCCCAGGCCAGGCCACCGCCAATGCCCTCCAGCAGGAGCAGATCGCCCTTCTTGATGCGGCCGTCCTTTACCGCCACGTCGAGGGCGAGCGGAATCGACGCTGCCGAGGTGTTGGCATGGCGGTCGACCGTTACCACTACCCGCTCCGGCGGCAGGCCGAGCTTGCGGCCGGTCCCGTCGATGATCCGCTTGTTGGCCTGGTGCGGCACCAGCCAGTCGAGATCCTTTGCCTCGAAGCCGGCCTTGGCCAGGACTTCGCCGACCACGGCCGCCATATTGACGACCGCGTGCTTGAAGACTTCCTTGCCTTCCATGCGCAACAGGCCGGTCGTCCCGGTCGATGACGGCCCGCCATCGACATAGAGGATGTCATGCTGCCGGCCATCGGAATGCAGTGCGTTGGCAAGCACGCCACGATCGGCCGAGCTACCCGTGCCCTCCTCGGCACGCAGGACAACCGCCCCGGCGCCATCGCCAAACAGCACGCAGGTGCCACGATCGTCCCAATCGAGAATGCGCGAGAAAGTCTCAGCACCGATCACCAGCGCCGTCGAGGCAAGGCCGTTCTTGATCAGGCTGTCGGCTACAGAAAGCCCATAGACGAACCCGGCGCAAACCGCCTGGACGTCGAAGGCAGCGCCCCTGGTCATGCCGAGTTCGGCCTGGACCCGCGTTGCCGTGGCCGGAAACGTTTCATCTGGCGTCGCTGTCGCCAGAACGATGAGATCGAGATCGGATGCATTGAGTCCCGCATGGGCCAGCGCCCGCTGCGAGGCTTTGAGCGCCAGATGGGAGGTGAACTCGCCGTCGGCGGCAATGTGACGCTGACGAATGCCGGTTCGCTGCTGTATCCACTCGTCCGAGGTATCCATTTTCCTGGCGAGATCGGCATTGGTAACGACACGCTCCGGCAGATAGGCGCCGCAACCCTGAACGACCGAACGGATCACTCGACGCCCCCGCTGACCTGCAACACTGGCGCTTCTTCAGGACCCGATGAAACCTGGTGCAGCTTGGCTAGTCCCTCTACGAGCTTGCTCCTGTATTCATATCGGACCATGTCGATCGCCACGCCCATGGCATAGGCGAAGCCCAAGGCGTCGGCGCCGCCGTGACTCTTCACGCAGACGCCATTCAGGCCCAGAAACACGCCGCCGTTGCGTCGCCTAGGGTCGACACGCTTACTCAGCTTGACCCAGGCGCCCGAAGCGAAGAGATAGCCGATCTTGGCGAAAGTCGAGGTCCTGAAGGCATCGCGCACGAAGCTGGTGTAGAGCTTCGCGGTGCCTTCAATGGTCTTGAGCGCCACGTTGCCGGTGAAGCCGTCGGTAACGACGACGTCCACCTTGCCGGCGCCGATATCGTTGCCCTCGACAAAACCATGGAAGGAGACCGGTGAGCCTTCGCGCCGTAGCCACACGGCCGCCTGCCGCAGTTCCTCGTGGCCCTTCAACTCCTCGGAGCCGACATTCAGCAGGCCCACCGTCGGCTCGCTGAGGCCCAGCAGGACCTGGGCGAACACGCTTCCCATGACGGCGAACTCCGCCAGATTTCCGGCGTCGCATTCGAGGTTGGCGCCGAGGTCGAGCATTACCGTCTCGCCACGACTGGTCGGCAGAAACGAGGCCAGTGCAGGACGGTGTGCGCCGTCCAGCATGCGCATGGCGACCATCGAAATAGCAAGTAGCGCGCCGGTATTGCCGGCGGAGATCACGGTATCGGCGCGGCCCTGGGCAGCGGCGTCCACCGCCAACCACATGCTGGACTGTCGGCGTCGGCGCAAAGCAAAGGAAGGCTTGTCGTCGGCGCTGACGACATCCTCGGCTGGAACGATTTCAAGCGCCTGGGCGAGACCCTTGCGCCGATCGACCAGCGGCTTCAGGCGTGCCGGGTCGCCAAACAGGAGGAATGACGCAGCGGGGTAACGTTCACGGGCAATGTCGGCTCCGTTCACGACGACTTCAGGGGCGTTATCACCCCCCATGCCGTCGAGTGCCAGAACAACCTTGCCGGTGCTCACCGGGACGCTCCGCCTGTCGGGTGCCAGCGCATCGCCGGGGATGCGCTGCGGCCTACTTCTCAGCCGACGCAGTGTCGGCCAGGACAGCCATGTCCTCGCGGTAGTAACCACAATGCGAGCAAACCATATGCGGCCGCTTCAGCTCTCCGCAATTCTTACATTCGACATGCGCCATCGACGGCAGGGCATGGTGAGACCGGCGCATGTTGCGGCGGGATTTTGAGATTTTCTTCTTGGGAACTGCCATGACGATCTCCACGACGGGGCGGCGCCAACGCCAGCCCCAAATAGCTGAGCCGCGCTCTAGCGGCGCGGCGGGCGGCCTTCTCTAGCCAAAACGTTCCACCACTGCAACAGTTTAGCGGCTACGACGCGGCTTGTCTCTGAGCGCCGCCAGTCCGGCGAAGGGATGGCGCTGCTGCCCGGGTGCGCCCCGCCGGGCCCCGCCAGCCGGTTTGGGCAGGACATCGTCCAGTTTCACGTCCGGGCGCCTCGGATACGGCTCGGCGGCCAAAGACAGCTGCTCTGCGACGATTTCACCGATATCGAGCAGGTTTCCGGGCAGCGGCTCGGGAGCATCTGCCTGTGCATTCAACACCGCTTCGCCACTGTCCGGATCGCGCTCCTCGGCGAAATTCTCCTTGAAGACGATGCGGAATGCCTCGTCGAGTTCCTGTGTCACAGGCTCCAGGCTCAAGACGCACGCCTGGACGATCTTGCCGCGCAGTCGTCCCTCGACAACGACCTGTCCGCCTCCCCGCAGATCCACCGTGACCCGGGCGGCGAAACCTGACAGGCCAAGGAACCCGAAGCGTTTCGCCAGAGCCGTGCATTCACTTTCACTGGCGACGATGTCCAGCGCTGTACCGGCCTTTCCAAGGCGGCTCAGATCGACAACTCTCTCTATCTCAGATTTTATCTTTTTTTCAGATGGTTGGGTCATTTTTCTAATCTATTTA
>CALFRN010000269.1 GCA_937919085.1 uncultured Reyranella sp. | reverse complement strand
TGAGGATGAAGACGGTCTTCAAGCCGCTGGTGACGATGAATTCGACGGGAATCGCCTCCTTGAGCAGCCAGAGCACGAAGATCGCCACGGTCGCGGCCAGTGCCAGGACATGCCAGACCTCCGCCAACCGGCGGCGCAGGGAACCGATGCCGTCGGCACCGGCCTCACCTCGCACCCAGGCGGCGACAGTGGCACGCGACTGCAGCACGAACGCCACGACAAGTGCCGCGGTCGACAGACCCAGGACCGATACCAGCAGCCGGCGGCCCTGCGCCGGGATCAGCAGCAGGTCGGCGATCTGCACGACGAAGTAGCCGGCCAGGACGAGGACCGTCAGGCGGCGCAGCCAGACGAAGATGCGATGCGCGGTCTGCTCCGCGAGACTGCGCTGCCACAGCGGCGGCACCTGGGTCGACAGCGCGGCGCGCGCCGGGCGAAGCACGGCCAGGCCGACGACGATGGCGTTGATCGCCGCCACGACCACCAGCCGCGAGCGCAGATCGAGATCGAGGAACGGCAGCACGGCCAGGGCACCCGCGGCGAAGGCGGCCGCCGGCGCGAGATGGAGCGACAGGAAGCCCGCAACCCGGACGGCGCGGGCAAAGGCACCGGGAGGCTGCCAGGCGACGATCTTCCGCCGCCATCCGGCCAGCAGGAACGACACGACGGCGAAGGCGACCACGCCCCCCGCACCGGCGGCAACGAAGCCCATCAGCAGATCGATCCAGCGCTGCCGGCTTTGCGGATCGCCGGCCTGCAGGTCCAGCCAGCGTCTGGTCGCGGTTATGTTTGTAGCGCCGGCAAGCGCATCCATGGCGCCGATACGAAGTTCCTCCAGGCCGTTCGCGACGGCGTCGAGGTAGCGGCTGCCGACCGTCGGCGGCGGGGCTTTGCCGGCCCCCTTCTCGACCGCGATGAGCGCACGGATCTGGTCCACGAGCTGGGTGCGCGCCGTATCATTCTCGAGTGTCGAGGCCAGCTTCTCCAGCGACTCGACCGATGGCTTGCCTTCGGCCGGCGGCGTGGTCCCGGTCTGAGAAGTCTGCGCCTGGACACCGCCAGCAAGCGGCAGGAGGACGGCAAGCACGGCGACAAGACGCAGCATGCATGGATATATGCGGTTCATCGGCTATCACTCCGTTTGGGGAGGTGCCGCCTAAAAGGTGTTGGCCGGTATCGCTGTCTGAAAGACTGCCGTAACAGGCGGGATCGGGCAGCGACAGCGTGGACCCGGGCACAGGCGGCGTATGGGTTCTTTTAGACCATCACGACCGCCGAGGCCAGCCTGCGGTCCCGGCACGGAATTCGGCGATGGCGGTGGAGATGAGCAGGCTTGCCGTGACCTGCCGGGCGTTTGATTATTTCTCAGGGTCGACCGCAGCGGCAGAAGTACCCCTGCCCGTTCTGCAGACTGCAAGGTTGCTGGATCAACAGATCATGACGTCTCTTCATCAGGCATGGGCGACCCTGCAACCCAGGCTGAAAATCCTGGAGCCGGTGCCGTTCTCCTCCGACCATTGGTCTCTCATCGAACGCCTGCATGAAACTTTCAACGACCGCGAAGCGCATACCCACCTGCCCATCCCCATCGCCCGCTTCCGCGAGGCTGCAGCCATGGCGATCCATGAACGGGCAAAACAGCTCGGCGATATCAGAACGGTAGCCGTCGACGACAGATGGCTTACAGAAAACTTAGCCGGCGGCACCCCCGACACGATGGCGGATTACATGCGCCTCTATAACGACGACGTCGATGCGATGATGGGCGTGCTCGTTCCGTCGGCGCGCTATCGCAAGGGACATTATTCCTACGGCAAATTCACGGTCCCCCAACCGCATGGCCTGCACACCGACCATAGCGCGGAGGATCCGCGGAGCGCGGGCGAACCGATCTGCATCGCCCGGATCGAAACCCTGGGCACGCACTACCTTGCCGGCGATTACAGGGCGCATGACCCGAAACGCAGAGCATGCTCAAGGCCTTGCGATACTGGATTGCCGTTCCCGAGGGCGAGCCGGAGGATATTTTCGAAGAACTGCTGAAGCGGGATACGCTCAAGACCATTCCGGTCAATCGCGTGATGCTGATGGTCGCCGGAAACAGTTCGGAGACTGCCCAGGTCACCCAGCATATCGCCGCCCGACCGCCCGACGGCGGACTGCATTCTGCGTTCTTTCAGAGGCAGTATAAGCTCACGTAGAAATATGCTGCTTTGTGCAGGCGCCAACCTTCGATCGAACAACTTTCGAGGCGACGGGGCCGGCCTCCGGATCATGCTTTTCAAGGACAGGATATGACCAAGCGCGTTGCCGGAAAGATCGTCGTCGTCGTGGGCGCCGGACAGACTCCGGGAGAAACCATCGGCAATGGCGCCGCCATTGCCCAGCTGTTCGCCCGCGAGGGCGCGACCGTTCTCTGCGTCGACAGGATCGCCGAGCGGGCGCGCCAGACGGCCGATGGGATCGCGGCCGACGCGATCGCCGGTGAAACGGCGGCCGCGTCTGCCGTGTCGTCGATGGCCGCCGACATCACGAACGCGGCCGATTGCGCCCGCATCGTCGAGGAGGCGCGCCGGCGCCACGGCCGCCTCGACATCCTCGTCAACAACGTCGGCATCGGCGGCGGCGGCGATGCGCCGGCCCATCGCATTGAGGAGGAGGTTTTCGACCGTATCCTCGACGTGAACCTGAAAGGCATGTGGCGAACCATCAAGGCGGTCCTCCCGGTGATGCGCGAGCAGGAGGGCGGCGCGATCGTCAACATCTCCTCCCTGGCGGCCATGAGCGGCGCGACCCAGCTCGCCTACGAGGTTTCCAAGGCGGCCGTGAACCGCCTGACCACCCACGTCGCCCAGTCGAACGCCCGCTACGGCATCCGGGCCAACGCCATCATGATGGGGTTCATGGACACACCCATGGCCGTATCGGGAATCGCCGCCGCGACCGGCCGCGCCACGGCGGCGGTGCGCGCCGAGCGCGATGCCATGGTGCCTCTCCGGCGCCGGATGGGCACCGGCCACGACACCGCTTACGCGGCGCTGTTCCTGGCGTCCGACGAGGCCCGGTTCATCACCGGCGAAATCCTGCGGGTCGACGGCGGCATGGGCCTCGGGCTCGGTTAGTGGTTTTGAAACTCGATCCATCACCAACAACGACAACCTCATCCTGAGCGACCGTCGTGTTGGTCAAGCGGTTAGCCATGGCTTTTTGTC
>CALFRN010000268.1 GCA_937919085.1 uncultured Reyranella sp. | reverse complement strand
CACTGACGAAGCTCTTGTCATCCGTCAGAAGCTGGCCTGGCGGGATCGTGCCGGCCTGGACGCCGCTGGATCGAGACAACTTCGAGGGACTTTAGAAGCCGCCGTCATCGAGGCCGTTTGTAATCATGCTGGCCCCGATGCCGCTAGGTCACCAAAGCCGCTTCATCGAGCGATGCCGTGGCAATGATGGCCTTGAATTCGTCCAGGAAGTCCGGCTGGTTTCGGCGCAGATAACTGACCACCGCTTTGTTCCCCAAAAGCTTGGCGATATAGCCACGGGCCAGCACCATGTTCAGCACGTCGCTGCCATATGACTGCTCGATCGCCTTGAACCGCGACTGAACCAGCGACATCTCTTGTTCCATGCGCGCCATCTGCTCGGCGCTGACCCCACGAAACTTCTTCGGTCGGTCCGGATCGCACAGCTGCTCGGGAGGCGTCGCCGCCAGCAGCGCCGCCGCATAGTTCACCGAGTAGTTGTTGACCGATGCCATCAGCTCGGCGCATTCGATCTGCCGGGCCGACTTCATCTTGCGAAGGTGGCGCATCACGTCGATGGCAAAATGCTGGTCCTTCAGGATCTCCACGACTTCCGGGCAAATGCCTTCCAGCAGGTCGCGCTTGCGCCGGATGGACTCGATGTTCAGGGGCGTCGCGTCGAAGGCCGCCGGCAGCGCGCTCATGATCCCGCTCCCCGGATCCGTTCATCCAGTTGCCTGGGCAGCGTGTCGAGGCCCTCGGCGCGCAGCAGGTTCACGAAATTCTCGTCCGACAGCATGTTGGACAGGGCGGCAGCAACGAAAGCCAGGCGGTGCTGTACCAGGTCGGCCTTGCGGATCACCAGCTTCTGGCGTTCCACCTCCTGGTTGTAGGCGCGCACCAGCGCCGTCGACGACAGCTTCCGGGACGGTGCCCCACCACGACGCTCGTAGGTCTTGCCGAGGTGCCGGCGTTTCTCGACCAGCCGCCGGGCCGTCAGCAGTTTCTTGCCGCGCAGCGCCCCGCTCTCGTAGGCACCCTGAAAAATCTCCTGCAGCCTTGCGTCGTCGTCGCCGGCCTTCACGATCGCGATCGCGGTAGCCAGCGGAATGCGCCCTGCTTCCACGGCTGTAATCAGCCAGTCCTCGCCCTTGGCAAGCAACTGCAGGATGCCGCGAACCCATGTCTGTTCCAGCGCCGTCTTGCGCGCGATCGTCGGCAAATCGTAGCCCCGTTGCTCGAGTTGCCGGATCGTCTGCAGCAACTCCCCCGGCCGCGGATTGCGTCGGGCGATGTTCTCGACCAGACTCATCACAAAGGCGTCCTCGTCGCTGGCGTCCACCACCAGCGCCGGTATCGTCTTTTGCCCGAGCACCTGAAATGCCTCGACACGGCCCTGCCCGCACACCAGCACGTATCGTTCCTCCCCGCCCTCGCTGCGCGGCGTGACCGTGATCGGCTTCTTGAGCCCAAGCGCCAGGATCGACGCGACCATCTCCTGGAAGACTTTCTGGTTGCGCTCGCGCGGGTTCAGGATCTCGATCCGGTCGAGCGGAATTTCGCGGATGGAACGTTCCTCGTTCATGCAGCCCTCCGCACGCTCGCCCGCTCGGCCATGTGATACAGCGTTTCCAGCCCGTCGAACCGGTAGCCGTCCAGGATCGACCCGTTGCTCTCGCTGAGGCTTAGACGGCCGGACCCGAGGTCGATCCAGGGCAGCAGGTAGTAATCCAGCGCCGCCTTGTTCTCACGGTCCAGCCTCACCGCCACCGTGATGTCGGGGCAAAGGCTGGTGTCGAGCCGCAGCTTCCATTTGCCGCCGCCGGCCGCGGTCTCGCGGCAGCGCGCAAGGACGATGGAGACCGTCCACTCGTCGTTAATCCGCAGCAGGTCATTCCCCGGGTCGCGCTCGACATGCCCGCCAAGGGAGACGATCTCTGCTTCGGTCCTCTGCACGATCTCGGGGTGCAGACGGCGCAGCAGGCGATTGATCTCGAGATAGCCGTAATCCCGGTCCGGCGTAAAACCCACAAGCGTGTACGCGCGTACCAGGCTGCCGAAGCGATGGCTGTAGACGCTCGACGAGGCCATCCCCTCCGTTTCGTCGATCAGGATGCCCGATAGATAGCCGCGCCCTGCATAAAGAGACTTGAGGCGCGTGAGCAGTTCCTCATCGCTATACCGCCTCGCTCGCGCCCGTACGATGCCTTGGGCCGTATAGAATTGTTCCGGCGAGACAATCGCCTCGAAGGCCGCGTCCTTGCGAACCCACAGATCTGGCGAATTAACCACCCGGCGGCGCTTAAGCTTGAATGAAACCCGATTGTAGACATTGCTGCCAATGTACTTCTCGTTGGTCAGAACCTCGTGAACCGTTCCCCGGGTCCATCGGCGGCCGAGGTCGGTCGGGATACCCATACCGTTCAACCGCGCGGCGATATCGGCCTCGTTCACCCCGTCCTCGACAAACCAGCGATACATCTTCCGCACTGTCGCGACTTCTTCCGCCGGTCCCGGCCGCAACACCACCCGGTCGGTCTGCAGGCTCTTGTGCTCGCCGCGTTTCAGCTCGGCCTTGGCCTCCCCCGACTGATCGAGCAGCACACGACGCAGTCCGAATCCCGCCATGCCACCCTGGCGAAAACCCAGCTCGATCAGACGACATTGTCCGGCGAAAACCTTGGCCGACAGTTCCCGGCTGTACTCGCCGGCCATCGCCCGCTTGACGCCCTTGACGATCGTCGAAACCGGCGAGCCGTCGTTCTTGCATATTCCAACGAAGCCGGCCGGGTATCCCGAAGTTATGTCGGCCACACATTC
>CALFRN010000267.1 GCA_937919085.1 uncultured Reyranella sp. | reverse complement strand
CGGCGATGGTGTTTCGCGTTGTTTCATTGCCCGCCAGAATCATCAGCACAAAGAACCCGTCCAAGGTTGCTTGCGGCAGCGCCACTCCCTCAATCCGCGTATTCGCCATGACGCTAAGCAGATCATCGAGCGGCTGTTCGCGTCGCAGCGCCATGATGCGCTTGCCGTAGGCAAACATCTTTTCGAACACATGTTGGCCGGCATCCGGTGAGGCGAAATAATCGGGATCCAGCAATGCCAGCGCCTCGTTCGACCATTTTATGATGTCTTGACGATCGGCTTCTGGTACGCCGAGCAATTCCGATAGAGTCCACAGCGGCAAAGGCGTCGCAATGTCGGTGACAAAATCGCAGCGGCCATGCGGCGCGACGGCATCCAGTAATTCACGGACTTTGCGTCGGATCCCTTCCTCGAATTTGCGCACGATCCCGGGATTGAAGGCGGGTGCTATCAAGCGGCGTTGGACATTGTGCTCGGGCGGATCCATGGCCAGCAGCATGTGCAAAAACGCGTTCTGGGCTTCCGGATCCGTGATGCCCATGGAGTCATAGGAAATGTAATGTCCCCCGAGTGCATTGGAAAAAAGGCGGGGATTTTTAGAGATCTTGACCACATCCTCATATCGCGTAATGGCCCAGAACCCAGGCCCATTTGCTTCGGGATTCCAAAACACCGGCGCCTCTTCTCGCAAGCGCCGGAACGCATCGTGTGGCTGCCCGGCACTAAACAGATCAAGATTATTCAGATCCGAGATCCCGATCGGATAACGGTGAGGCAGGCAGTCAGACAAGTCCATGGTATTTCTCCCGATTCGGAAAGGGGCGTCCAGCCTGCTAAAACTAACACGCCTCGAGCGTCGGGGTGACATCGATCGCAGGGGTCAGGTCTCCCCGCTTTGCACTGGCCTTCGGCGTGTCCTATGCGACAGTTAGCCGCGTCGTGGAGGAGTTTGAGCGGGGCGATACATAGTGACGATCTACCAAAGGAGGATGGGGCCCTGACCCCATAGGTTTGACCCCATACGTTAGCCGGAAGCCTCCTCGCGGGCATACCAATGTCGCGGTGCCAATATGACTGAATCGACACAAAACGAGCGTGATGTTCCGGGTCCCGCGTAGCGTTCGCGTTACCCAGACCTGCGTTACGGACGCCCAACGCTCACCGAACGGAAAAGTGCTAGCAGCAGAGACCTTTGCAGACTTGAATTGCGGGAGACAAAGGCGCTTACTAAACTCTATTTTGTAAGGAATGGAGCGGATACTCATGAGCACCGACGCGACGGTTACCAGCAAGGGACAAACCACGATACCCAAGAAGATCCGGGACAGCCTCCAGATGAAGGCCGGTGACCGGCTCACGTTTACGCTGATGCCGGATGGCGTGGTCCTGATGCGGGTGAAGAACCGGCACATCCTGGACGTCGCTGGAAAGTTGCATAAGCCAGGACGCAAGGCACTGCCCATCGAGCAACTCGCCCGCTGATGCTCGGAATAGACACCAATGTGCTGGTCCGCTTTCTCGTAAGGGACGACGAGGCGCAGTTCCAGCGCGCACGGCAGCTCATCAAGCGCGAAACCAGCCGTGGTGAGCCGATCTTCATCAGCCAGCTGGTGCTGCTTGAGACCGAGTGGGTCCTGCGCAGTCGCTACGGAACCACAAAGGCGGAGGTTGCGGCCGCGATGTCGGCCTTGCTGGAATCTCGGGAAGTGCAGTTCGAGGATGAGTCTTCAGTGGAGGACGCCGTCTTCGTCTGGCAGGATTCGTCAGCCGATTTCGCGGATTGCCTGATCAATGCCCACCATCGCGCGTGCGGATGCCAGGCAACTGCCACGTTTGACACCAAAGCTTTAAGACTCGTTGGATTCGTGGCCGTCTAGGGATGACCTGGATCATCAGGCAGTTGCTTAGGCGCAGGCCACTGCTAAGAGGTCAGGTCTCCCGTTGGGGGTGTCCGGGATTCTGTGTAAACGGCCTGTCGTTTAAACCGGCAACAGCC